>JBBSUK010000038.1:0-24649 GCA_038234975.1 Burkholderiales bacterium | reverse complement strand
GCCGTACTTCTGGTACTCGGCCTCGCTGCCGTTGGCCTCGGGGCCGCCGGCGCAGAAGGTGCATTTGTCCATCTTGCCGCGCAGACCGAACTCGCCGTTGGCGGGAAACTGTGGCGCGCCGAACGGGCAGGCATACGAGCAGTAGCCGCAGCCGATGCAGATGTCCTTGTCGTGAAGAACGACGCCTTCGGGCGTGCGGTAGAAGCAGTCGACCGGGCAGACGGCCATGCACGGTGCATCGGAGCAGTGCATGCACGCGACCGAGATGCTGCGCTCGCCCTGCACGCCGTCGTTGAGGGTGACGACGCGACGCCGGTTCACGCCCCAGGGAACGTCGTGCTCGGCCTTGCAGGCGGTGACGCAGCCGTTGCATTCGATGCAGCGCTCGGCGTCGCAGATGAACTTCATTCGTGCCATGGAAATCTCCTGCTCACGCCGTCGCGCGTTCGACCTGGCAGACCGTGGTCTTGGTCTCCTGCATCATCGTCACGCTGTCGTAGCCGTAGGTGGTCGCGGTGTTGACCGCCTCGCCGCGCACCACCGGCGCGGCGCCCTCCGGGTAGTACGCGAGCAGGTCCGCGCCCTCCCAGCGGCCCGAGAAGTGGAACGGCAGCCAGACGGTCTCGCGGTCGACACGCTCGGTGACGAGGGCGCGAACGAGGATCTTCGCGCCGGTGGGCGACTTCACCCACACGCGCTCGCCGTCGCGGATGCCGCGGTCGTTGGCCGCCGCCGGGTTGATCTCGACGAACATCTCCTGCTGCAGTTCGGCGAGCCACGGGTTCGATCGCGTCTCCTCGCCACCGCCTTCGTACTCGACCAGTCGCCCCGAGCTCATGATGAGCGGGAACTGCTTGCCGATGTCCTTGTTCTTCTCCTGCACGGTCTTGAACAGGGTCGGCAGGCGCCAGAACGCCTTCTTGTCGTCGTGCGTCGGGTACTTGGCGACGAGTTCTGGACGCGTGGAGTAGAGCGGCTCGCGGTGCAGCGGCACCGGGTCGGGGAAGTTCCAGACCACCGCGCGTGCCTTGGCGTTGCCGAACGGATAGCAGCCGTGGTTCTTCATGACCACGCGGATGATCCCGCCCGACAGGTCGGTCTTCCAGTTCTTGCCCTCGGCCGCGGTCTTCTCGGCGTCGCTCAGCTCGTTCCACCAGCCGAGCTTCTTCAGGAAGATGTGGTCGAACTCGGGATAGCCGGTGGTGATGTCGGAGCCCTTGGAATGCGAGCCGTCCTCGGCGAGCAGGTTGACACCGTCCTTCTCGACGCCGAAGTTGGCGCGGAAGTTGCCGCCGCCGTCCATCACGTGGAGCGACGTGTTGTAGAGGTTCGGCGTACCGGGGTGCTTCATCTCCGGCGTGCCCCAGCATGGCCACGGCAGGCCGAAGTAGTCGCCGTCGAGCGAGTAGCCGGTCTCCTTGTCGATGCCGCCCTTGGCGCGCAGCGACTTGACGTCGAACACGTGCATGTTGCGCATGTGCGCCTTCAGCCGCTCCGGCGTCTGGCCGGTGTAGCCGATCGTCCAGCACGACTGGTTCACCTCGCGCAGGATCGACTCAACCTCGGGCTCCATCATCCCGCCGCGGCCGGCGACCAGCTTCGTCCTCGCCATCAGCTCCTTGTCGAAGCCGAGCTTTTGCGCCAGCTGATACATGATCATCTGGTCGGTGCGCGACTCGAACAGCGGCTCGATCACCTTCTCGCGCCACTGCAGCGACCGGTTGGACGCCGTCACCGAACCCGAGGTCTCGAATTGCGTCGCCGCAGGCAGCAGGTACACGGCACGGTTCGCGTTCACCTCGCCACCGGCGGGCGCAGGCATCGCCGCCATCGCCGAAGTCGCCGACGGATAAGGGTCGACGACGACGAGCAGGTCGAGCTTGTCCATCGCCCGCTTCATCTCCAGACCGCGCGACTGCGAGTTCGGGGCGTGACCCCAGAAGAAGAGGCCGCGCAGGTTCGAGTCCTGGTCGATGAGGTCGTTCTTCTCGAGCACGCCGTCGATCCAGCGCGAGACCGTCATGCCTGGCTTGGTCATCATCCCCGGCGCGTACTGCTTCTTGATCCACTCGTAGTCGACGCCCCAGACCTTGGCGAAGTGCTTCCACGAGCCTTCGGAGAGGCCGTAGTAGCCGGGCAGCGAGTCGGGGTTGGGGCCGATGTCGGTCGCGCCCTGGACGTTGTCGTGACCACGGAAGATGTTGGCGCCGCCGCCGCTGACGCCGACGTTGCCGAGCGCGAGCTGCACGATGCACGACGCGCGGACCATCGCGTTGCCGATCGTGTGCTGGGTCTGGCCCATGCACCACACGAGCGTGCTTGGCCGGTTCTCGGCCATCATCTTCGCGACCTTGTAGACCTGCGCCTCCTCGACGCCGCACGCCTCATGGACCTTGTCGGGCGTCCAGTTGGCCATGACGTTCTCGCGCACCTTGTCCATCCCGTAGACGCGGGCCTGGATGTACTCCTTCGACTCCCAGCCATTCTGGAAGATGTGGTACAGGACACCGAACAGGAACGGGATGTCGGAACCCGAGCGGATGCGGACGAATTCGTCGGCCTTGGCCGCCGTGCGCGTGAAGCGCGGGTCGACGACGATCATCTTGCAGCCGGTTTCCTTGGCGTGCAGCATGTGCAGCATCGACACCGGGTGCGCTTCGGCGGCGTTCGAGCCGATGTAGAGCGCGCACTTCGAATTGCGCATGTCGTTGTACGAGTTCGTCATCGCGCCGTAGCCCCACGTGTTCGCGACGCCCGCGACCGTGGTGGAGTGGCAGATGCGCGCCTGATGGTCGCAGTTGTTGGAGCCCCACAGGCTCACCCACTTGCGCAGGAGGTACGACTGTTCGTTGTTGTGCTTCGACGAGCCGACGACGAAGATCGAATCGGGGCCGCTCTGCTTCCTCAGCTCGAGCATCTTCTGGCTGATCTCGTTCAGCGCCTGGTCCCAGGAGATGCGCTGGTACTTGTTGCCGACGAGCTTCATCGGCGTCTTCAGGCGGTAGTCGCCGCGGCCGTGCTCGCGAAGGGCGGCGCCCTTGGCGCAGTGCGCGCCGAGGTTGAGCGGCGAGTCGAAGACCGGCTCCTGGCGCACCCACACGCCGTTCTCGACCACGGCGTCGACGGCGCAGCCGACCGAGCAGTGCGAGCAGACGGTGCGCCGCACGACCGGCCTGGCGCTGGCCGGCGCGTCGGCAGCCCTGGCCTTGCGCACCAGCGTGAGCTGCGACCCTGCCAGGCCGACGCCGACGCCGAGCCCGGAGCGGCGAAGGAAGGTGCGTCGGTCGAGGGTGGGCGCCGCGGCGCGAACGCCGCGTGCGAGGCTCGCGACGAGCGACGAGTGGATGGCGGCGGCCCCTGTGGAAGCAGGGGCGGAGGACTTGCGCGTCAGCAGCATGGAGGCACCTTCGGCGAGTCGGCGGGTCAAGCCCGTGTCGTTTCGTAGTAGCGCAGGACGTGCGCCGTTTCGCGGTAGCCCTCGTCCGGCCGCCCGGCCGGCGCCGCGACGACTTCGGGGCCGGGCGCTGCGACTGCGCGGTGCAGTGCGGCGGCGGCGATCGCTGCGGCTCCCGCGACGCCTGCACCGACCACCACTGCGCGCCTGCGGACCGGCGGCGACGAGGCGTCTGGTGCGGGGGCGGACGAGCGAGTCGAACGGAGGAATTTCATGATCGCATCCTGATGCGGCGGCGATGTTGACCTTAGCACCATGACGGAGCGAAGGCGAGAGGGTTGGCCCCGGGCCTCAGGCCTGTTCTCACGTGTCGAGCAGGTCGAAAGCCTGCGCTTCGACGGCGAGGAAATCGCGCGTGAAACGCGCCACCGCAGCATAGAAGTCGGCACCCGGGTGGTGCTCGATCACATCGCACAGCTGCGTGCCCCACGGTGCGAGATGCGCATCGAAGAAGCGACGCTGTGCCTCGAGATTGGCGACCGCGGCGTCGTCGCCGGCGATCAGCCAGCGCATCACCTCGCAGGTGCTGGCGATGTGGTCCTCGGTCATCGCGCCTTCGCCGGTGCCTTCGAGCCCGAGTTCGCGCAACGCGCCGCGCACGTCGGCGAGCGGCTGGTCGTTCAATCGGCCGAGGGCGAGGAACGACGCGTAGGGCAGGATCTCGGCCTTGCCGACGCCCATGAACAACGCGTCGAATTCGCGACCGATCGCCACGGCGCCGAGACGACGCGCTGCGCCGACGAGTTCGCCCCAGCTGTGCTCGAGGAAGGCGCCGCTCGCCGGCGCGGCGGTGACCGCCACGTCGAATTGCGCCTGCAGCTCGGAGTCGGGCCTGGCGGCGAACAGCCTGGCGAGGAGTCCGTAGACCTCGGCCCGGGCCAGCTCGTCGCCGTCGTCTGGCGCGGCGAAGCGGAGCGGTTGCGTTCGGGGTTCGCTGGCCATCTCAGAGATCGCCGATGCGGACTTCGCCGGGGTCGGTATGGATCGATACGACACGACAGTCGCCGCACATCCGCAGCCGCTCTGCCGCCGCGCCCTGGAACATGGCATGCCCGGCGAGCTTGCCGATCATCGCCTCGACCGCGCGCAGCGTGCCGAAAGGCTTGCCGCAGCGCACGCAGCAAAACGGCTCGGCTTCGTTGAGCACGCGCGCCCGGCGCCGCGCCTGGCCCGCGTCGGCCAGCAGCAGGCGCGGCTGCAGCGTGATCGCGTCTTCCGGGCAGGTCGTCGCGCACAGGCCGCACTGCACGCATCTCGCTTCGATGAAGCTGAGCTGGGGCCGCTCGGCGTTGTCGACGAGCGCGCCCTCCGGGCAGGCGCCGACGCACGCCAGGCACAGCGTGCAGGCGTCGCGGTTCACCACGATCGCACCGAGCGGGCTGGCCGGCGCCGGCAGCGCGATCTGCTCGGGAATCGCACGCGCCTGCTGCACGAGATGGTCGATCGCGAAGTCGAGCGTGCCACGCTTGTCGGCCGGCACGGCGTACGTCGCGGCGCGCGCGACCGTCTCGGCCGACGGCCGCTGCAGCGCCCGGTCGAGGCGCGCGATGGCGGGCTCGCTGCGCGACGCCGCGAGGTCGGCATCGGCCGGACGCGCCGGCCCCGGCTCGGCCGGTCGAAGTGCCAGTCGCGACACCTCGCCGCCGCCGACGATGCGGAAGTGCTCGCCGCCGTAACCGAGACCCGCGAGGATCGCCTCGGCGACGGCCATCTGCGCCGCGATCGCCTCGCGGTAGGCGGGCGCCTCCTCGTGCGTGACGAGCACCCAGACCTGCGCCGCGCCGAAGGCGATCGCCGACAGCCAGAGCTCGATGCCGACCGACGCGGTATGCCACACGTCGAGCGGCAGCACGCGGGCGGGAAGGCCGTGGATGGCGGGGTCGACGCGGGCGGCCCGGCCGAGCGCGTCGATCGCGCCGCTGCCGGCAGCGCGGCTGTGGATGAGCAGCGCGGCGTCGCGGCCGCCGGCGCGGCGGAACGTGCCGAGCAGCGTGCGGATGCGGGCACCGAGTTCATCGGCGGCAGGCGCGGCGAAGCTGATGGCGCCGCTCGGGCACACCGTCGTGCAGGCACCGCAGCCGACGCACAGGTGCGGCTCGACGATGATGCCGCCGCTGCCCGGCGCGCGGCCCTTGGGATCGGCGTCGCTGCGGATCGCCGCTGCCGAGCAGACGTCGATGCACGCCGTGCAGCCGATCGTGCCGTTTCGCGTGTGGGCGCAGATCTTCTGCTGGTAGCGGAAGAACTTCGGCTTCTCGAACTCACCGACGCTTTCGCGCAGCCGCAGCGTGGCGTCGACGAGCGCGGCATCGTCGCGGACGTGGAAGTAGCCCTGCGGTGGCTGGTGCAGGCCGATGAAGGCCTCGGGCTGGAGGTCGAGCACGAGGTCGAACGGTTCGGTCGTCTCCGCGGCGGCACGCCCGAAGTCGATGGCGCCGGCAGCGGCGCAGACGCGAACGCAATCGCGGTGGGCCGTGCAGCGCTCGAGGTCGACCTGGTAGCTGAAGTCGATCGCCGCTTCGGGGCAGACCTCGATGCAGGCATTGCAACGCGTGCACAGGTCGAGATCGATCGGGTTGTCGCTCGTCCAGGTGACCTCGAAGGCGCCGAGCCAGCCGGCGATGCGCGTCGGCCGGCCCGCGTGCACCGCCATCGTCCGCGCCTGCGGCACGGTGCCGCCGGGCCGCGCGAGCAGCAGCGTGACGTCAAGCTTGTCGGAGAGCAGCGCCGCTGCGCGCGTCGCCCGGTCGGCGCTGCCGATGACGAGCACGCGCCCGGCCGACACGTACGACACCGCGGGCACCGGCGTTGGTTCGGGTCCCTGTGCGACGGCGATGAGGGCGGCGATCTTCGGCAGCGCCGAGCCCGCGTCCTTGGACCAGCCGCCGGTCTCGCGGATGTTGACGAAGCGGATCGGCCGCTCGGTCAGCGGCCGCGCCCCTTCGGTCGCCCCCGCGAGTTCGAGGAAGAGGCGGCTCTCCTGCGTGCACGCGACGAGCAGGTCGGCGCCGAGCCGGCTCGCGCGCTGGAACGCGCCGGCCTCGCGCCGGCACAGCGTCGAGTGGATGGTCTCGGTTCCGGCCCCGGCCTCAGGGCCGAGCGCCAGCGCGAGCGCCGGGCCGTCGAGCGGCATCGTCCGGTTGCAGTCGCAGATCAGCGTCGTCATCGTTGGAGGCCAGCGCTGCGGGCAGCGGCGGCGTGGGAGATTCGGGCAGGGGAACGGGTGCCGCGCCTTCGGCTTCGGCCTCGTCGACGGGATCGTCGGCGAACAGGCCGAGCGCCTGCGACTGGACCATCCGGCGCAGCATCGAAGGCGGAATCGGATCGGGCTTGCCGTAGTCGTCGATGTAGGTGTCGAGGCCGTCCATCACGTTGAAGCGGGGGTCGGCGAAGAGCTTCTTCATCGCGGCGTTGCTGACGCCGCGGTCGACGCCCGTGCCGACGAAGCGCGAGAAATCGGAGGTCGCGTCGAGCGAGGCGACGTCGTTCATCGTCGGCGGCTCGACGCGTTCGCGCTCGGGCGGTGGCGCAGTCGGCTCGATGGCGACATCGACCGGAGCGACATCGGCAGGCGCATGGGAAGCGAGCGAGGCGGCGGTGCCGTTCGCGACCGCCGGCGCCGCGTCGTCGACGGCGCCACCCTCACGCACCCCCGCCTTGCGCTTCGACCATCGCGCCAGGAACGGCTCGCGCTCCTCGTTCACGAGCGGTGCTCCGGAGCGACGAACGAGCGCGGCCGCCGGCGTTCCTTCTTCTCGGGCTGCCAGTTCGCATCGGTGAACGCCTGCAGCCAGGCGACGAGGTCGGGCTGCAGCGGCACGTTGTCGACCTTCTCCTGCGCGTCGAGCCAGCGGCCGGCCTCGTGGTACGACACGCTCACCGTCTCCGGCCACGCGATGGAGGGATCGGCGTCGTCGCTGCGCCAGACGACGAACCACACCGGCGCCGGCGACGTGAGGTTGAGGTGGTAGCCCTCGCCCTGGTCGCGAAACAGCTCGAGCGTGTGGCCGGGGTGCAGCGTGCGGCGGACGCGGCCATCGTCGCGCAGCACGCGCGACTCGCTGCCGAACGCGTCTTCGTGGGCGACGACCTCGACGACGCGGTGCCGCCAGTCCTCCCACCGGTTCGGCGCCGTCTCGCGTTCCATGACGACGGCGACGCGGATCGAAGGGCGCTCGACGGCCATCACGTGTCGCGCGAGATGGTGATGCCCGGCAGCCTGGCCGAGTAGTCCTTGGCGCGCTGGGCGATCTTCACGGCGACCTTGCGCGCCACCGCCTTGTAGATGCCGGCGATCTCGCCGTCGGGGTCGGCGACGACGCTCGGCCGGCCACTGTCGGCCTGCACGCGGATCGACAGGTTCAGGGGCAACGCGCCGAGGTAGTCGACCTTGTACTCGTCGGCCAGGCGCTTGCCGCCCTCGGCGCCGAAGATGTGCTCGACCCGCCCGCACCCTTCGCACACGTGCACGGCCATGTTCTCGACCACGCCGAGGATGGGCACGCTCACCTTCTCGAACATGCGGATGCCCTTGCGCGCGTCGAGCAGGGCGATGTCCTGCGGTGTCGTGACGATCACCGCCCCGGTGAGCGGCACCCGCTGCGACAGCGTGAGCTGGATGTCACCGGTTCCCGGCGGCAGGTCGACGATCAGGTAGTCGAGCTCGCGCCACGCGGTCTGCCGCAGCAGCTGCTCGAGCGCCTGCGTGACCATCGGCCCGCGCCACACCATCGGGCTGTCGGGCTCGATGAGAAACCCGATCGACATCACCTGGACGCCGTGGTTCTCCATGGGCTCCATCGTCTTGCCGTCGGCCGACTCGGGGCGGCCGGAGATGCCCATCATCATCGGCTGGCTCGGCCCGTAGATGTCGGCGTCGAGGATGCCGACCGAGGCGCCCTCGGCAGCGAGGGCGAGCGCCAGGTTGACCGCGGTCGTGCTCTTGCCGACGCCGCCCTTACCCGACGCGACGGCGACGATGTTCTTGACTCCCGGCAGGAGCTGAACGCCGCGCTGCACGGCGTGCGCGACGATCTTCGAGGACACCGAGACGCTGACGTTGCGCACGCCTTCGACCGTTCGAGCCGCCTCGACCAGCAGGCGGCGCAACGCCGGCGCGGTCGACTTGGCCGGATAGCCGAGCTCGACGTCGAATGCGACGTCGCCGCCGTCGATGCGCAGGTTCCTGACCTGCCGCGTCGACACCAGGTCGCTCCCGGTTTCGGGGTCGACGACTGTCTTCAGCGCATCGAGGAGATCGGATTCGGGGATGTTCATGGCTGCGGGCCAGTCTAGCCGCCGCGCCCCACGCCATGCCCGGCCACGGGCTTGAGGTAGAAGTCGAAGGTGTGCCGGGTCGGTGTGTCGGTGCGCTGGCGCCAGCCGTCGACGCGCGACGCGTCGGGCGCGAAGCCGGCCTCGAACGCGCACGGTGCCGGGTCGAACGGCGCGAGCGTGCGCACGTCGTTCCAGCCGAGCAGCAACACGCCGCCCGGGCGCAGCACGGCGTGCGAGGCGCGCAGCGCACGCATCAGCTCGGCCCGGTCGTCGATGCCGAATCCGTAGACGCCGTTGCAGACGATGGCATCGACGCTTGCCGCGTCGACGTGGCGGTGCACGTCCTGCAGCGCCGCGACGATGTGATCGGGCGAACCGTGGCGGGCCTTGCGCGCGTCGACGTCGATGGTGCGGAAGCGCTCGCGGCGCGGCTCGAACAACCTCGCGTAGTCGTGCGTGTACCACTCGCAGCCGACGAACAGCAGCGAGCGCAGCGCCGGGTCGGCAGCGTATCCGGCGAGCCAGCGGCCCTCGAGCAGCGACCGGTCGGCGCTGGCGATGCGGCGCATGCCGGGCAGGGCGTCGCGGAGCTTGCGGCACAGCCACCGCCAGCGGTCCCGCCACGGCAGGCCGAGCCAGACCGCGAGCGGCCGGGGAAGCGCCCGTTGCGATCGTCGGCGCGAGCGGGCCGACGGCCGCGGCGGCAGCGCTTCATAGAATCGATGTCCGACTCCGACTCCGACGTCCGCGCCGCGATGCGCGAGCGCCTCCGCATGCCGCGCCAGCTCTTCGTCACCACCGCCCTGCCCTACGCCAATGCGCCGTTCCATGTCGGCCATATGATGGAGTACATCCAGGCCGACATCTGGGTGCGTTTCCAGCGGTCGGTGGGGTCTTCGGTGCAGTTCGTGTGCGCCGACGACGCGCACGGCGCGCCGATCATGATCGCCGCCGAGAAGGCCGGCCAGACGCCGCAGGACTTCGTCGCCGCCATCGCCGCGGGTCGCCAGCGCTACCTCGACGGCTTCCACATCGCGTTCGATCACTGGCACTCGACCGACAGCGTCGAGAACACCGAGCTCGCGCAATCGATCTACCTCGCGCTGCGCGAGCAGGAGCTGATCGACGTCAGGCCGGTCGAGCAGTTCTTCGATCCGCTCAAGGGCATGTTCCTGCCCGACCGCTACATCAAAGGCGACTGCCCGGTGTGCGGCGCGAAGGACCAGTACGGCGACAGCTGCGAGGTCTGCGGCTCGGTCTATGCGCCGACGGCGCTGAAGAACCCGACCTCGGCGCTGACCGGCGCGGTGCCGGTGCTGAAGTCGAGCGAGCACTACTTCTTCAAGCTCTCCTCCGAGCGCTGCCTCGATTTCCTCAAGCAGTGGACGGCGACGCCCGACCGGCTGCAACCCGAGGTGCTGCACAAGATCAGCGAATGGTTCAAGGTCGACGAGCAGGGCCACGGCGGCCTCGCCGACTGGGACATCAGCCGCGACGCGCCCTACTTCGGCATCCGCATCCCCGACACGGAGAACAAGTACTTCTACGTCTGGCTCGACGCGCCCGTGGGCTACCTCGCCGCGCTCAAGGCCTGGTTCGACAGCGGCGGCGCCGCGGCCAACGGAGAGCCGCGCTCGTTCGACGACTACCTGGCAGACCCGGCCGTCGAGCAGGTGCACTTCATCGGCCAGGACATCACCTACTTCCACACCCTGTTCTGGCCGGCGATGCTGCACTTCAGCGGCCGCAAGGTGCCCGACCGCGTCCACGTGCACGGCTTCATCACCGTCTCGGGCGAGAAGATGAGCAAGAGCCGCGGCACCGGCATCTCGCCGCTGCGCTACCTCGAGCTCGGCCTCGACCCCGAATGGCTGCGCTACTACATCGCCGCCAAGCTCAACGGCCATGTCGAGGACATCGACTTCAACCCCGACGACTTCACCGCGCGGGTCAACGCCGACCTGGTGGGCAAGTACGTGAACATCGCCAGCCGCGCCGCCGGCTTTCTCGTCAAGCGCTTCGACGGCAGGCTCGGCGACACCACCGGCGCAGGCTCGCCGACGCTCGCCGCCGTGCGGGCCGCGTCAGGCGAGATCGCCGCGCTGTACGAGGCCCGCGAGTTCGGCAAGGCGATCCGGCGCGTGATGGAGCTCGCCGACACCGTCAATGCCGAGTACGACCACGCCGAGCCCTGGAAGCTGGTCAAGGGCGGCGACTCCGAGCTGGCGCGGCTGCAGGCGGTGTGCTCGCGCGCCGTCGAAGCGTTCCGCCTGCTGACGATCTACCTGGCGCCGGTGCTGCCGCGGCTGGCCGACGACGCGCGGCGCTTCCTCCGCGTGGAGTCGCTCGCCTGGGGCGAGGCCGACGCCGACCTGATCGCCGTCGGCCCTGTCGTCGGCCGCTACGAGCACCTGCTGCAGCGCGTCGACGGCAAGCGGCTGGAGGCGCTGTTCGAGCCGGCGGCCGCGGCGGTCCCGCCGACGCCCGACCAGCCGATCGAGCTGCCGCTGCCCGGCGGCGAGACGGTCGCGCCGACGATTTCGATCGACGACTTCGCCAAGGTCGACCTGCGCGTCGCCAGGATCGTCGCCTGCAGGAAGGTCGAAGGCTCGAACAAGCTGCTCGAACTCACCCTCGATGTCGGCGAGCCGGCCACGCGCACGGTCTTCAGCGGCATCCAGTCGGCCTATGCGCCGGAGCAGCTCGTCGGCAAGCTCACGGTCGTCGTCGCCAACCTCGCGCCGCGGAAGATGAAGTTCGGCACCAGCGAGGGCATGGTGCTGGCCGCTTCGCATGCCGACGACAAGGCGAACCCCGGCCTCTACGTGCTCGAACCCGGGCCGGGCGCGGTGCCGGGCCTGCGCATCCGCTGAGCAAACCTGCACGCTCCGCCGCCCCTTGCGACCCCGCGAACACGCGGTCGCCGCGATAGCATCGTTGCAAGGAGCGGAACCGGCGTGGGATATCTCGACGAGCTCAAGCGCCTGGCCGACGCCCAGCGCAGCCGCGCCGCCGTCGACGGCGGCGCGCTCGAGCGCAACACCCTGACGACCGATGGCGTGTGCCACGCGGCAGCGCGCTACTTCGGCACGCTGGCGCAACAGCTCAACGTCCTGCAGCCGGTCTCGCCGGCGGTGTTGCGCTTCGACCCGCAGCACGACTTCCGAAACCTCCGCCTGTCGGACTTCCGCGCCGACTCGCGGCTGAAGAAGTTGCGCAGCGTCGAGGTGTTCGACCATGTGGCGCTCGCCTTTGCGATGAAGACCGGACGCATGGTGACGATGGCCAAGGACTTCCCGCCCGCGATCGACAAGCTCGAGGCCCGCCTCGCGCAGTGCGGCACGCCGTTCCAGAGCGAGAACGTGCGCGACCCGGAGAACGGCAAGTTCATCGAAAGGCGCTTCGAGTTCAGGGCCGACTTCGCAGGCTCGGTCCGCCTCCTGCCCGACCACGACACCGCGTGGGTGACGTTTCGCATCGTCAACCTCGAAGGCTTGTGCACCACCACCGTGCGCTTCCCCGCGATCGAGGTCGGCGGCAAGCGGCTCGACGAGCTCGCGCGCTGGATCGTCGGCGAGCCCAACGCCTTCCTCGACGGCGGGCACGAACTGCGCCGCGTCGAGCTGTGACGGCACGGCGACCGCTCGCCGCCGTTAGACTCGCGGCCAACCCGACGGGCCCCGATCGATGCCGCTGTTCTGGAAACCCTACACCTCCGACGTCACCTCGTTCATCGAGGACATGAAGCGCCAGCAGCCGGCGCTCGAGGACGAGCAGCGCCGCGGCCGCGCGCTGCTGTGGGACCGCGCCATCGACCGCGAGGCGCAGGCCGACCACCGCGAGGCGCGCGTCCCCCAGCAGCCCTACGTGTACCAGACGCATCGGCCCTGAGCGTGTCGGCGCCTGTCGTCGTCCCCGCGCCGGCCGAGTCCGTCCGGACCTTCGAAGACGATCGCTGGGACGACGGCCCCAGCCGGGGTCTCGAAGCGCTCCTGGAAAGCGGCCACGTCCTGTGCTTTCCGAGCCTGGGCTTCGCGCTCGATGACGGCGAGCGGCGCTTCCTCGATCCTGGCTGGTCGCATCCCTCGGCCAAGAACGTCTCGCTGCGCTGGCCGACGGGCGAGTTGCGCGGCGCGGTCGGCAACGCCCCGGATCTGGCGGCACTGCGCGGCCTGCTGCTGCGTTACACCGAAGCCACAGAGGCGCTCGCGATGCGGCTCTTCCCGCACTACCGCGGCCGGCTGCGTCGCGGCAACGTGTCGCTCAGGCCGACCGACGTTGCCGGCCGCGCGGGCAGCTGGCGGCAGGACGACACGCGGCTGCACGTCGACGCCTTCCCGTCCAACCCGATGCACGGCGTTCGCCTGCTGCGCGTGTTCAGCAACGTCAATCCGCATGGCCGGGCACGCAGCTGGCGAGTCGGCGAACCGTTCGAGGCGCACGCCAGGCGCTACCTCGGTGCGATGACGCCGCCGCGACCCGGCCTGTCCTGGCTGATGGCCACCACCGGCATCACCAAGCAGCGGCGCAGCCGCTACGACCACCACATGCTGCAGCTGCACGACCGGGCCAAGGCCGACGCCGATTTCCAGGCGACCGGACCGCAGGTGCGGATCGACTTCGCTCCGGGCACGACGTGGGTCTGCTTCAGCGACCAGGTGCTGCACGCGGCGACCGGCGGCCAGCACCTCCTCGAGCAGACGCTCTACCTCCCGCCCGACGCCCTGCGCCACCCCGAGTCGTCGCCACTGGCCACGCTCGAGCGCATGCTCGGGCGGCGGCTCGCGTCATGACCATGGCGGGGACGCAACTCGCCGATGCGTCGCAGGTCGCCGCGGCGGGCCCCGCCGACTTCGACAGCGTCGCCGTTGCTCGCCTCTACGGCGAGCCGCTGTTCGCACTCCCGACCGACCTCTACATCCCGCCCGACGCGCTCGAGGTCTTCCTCGAAGCCTTCGAGGGTCCGCTCGACCTGCTGCTTTACCTGATCCGCAAGCAGAACTTCAACATCCTCGACATCCCGATGGCGAGCGTGACGCGACAGTACCTCGCCTACGTCGAGCAGATCCGCGCCACCAACCTCGAGCTGGCGAGCGACTACCTGCTGATGGCGGCGATGCTGATCGAGATCAAGTCGCGCATGCTGCTGCCGCCGAAGAAGAGCGCCGACGGCAAGGAGGTCGAGGACCCGCGCGCCGAGCTCGTGCGCCGCCTGGTCGAGTACGAGCAGATGAAGCTCGCCGCAGCCCGGCTCGACGCGCTGCCGCTGCTCGGGCGCGACTTCCACCCCGCGCAGGTGACCGGCGAGGAAGCACTCGCCGCACGGCTGCCCGACGTCTGCGCGGCCGACCTGCGCGAGGCCTGGGCGGAGCTCGTGCGCCGGGCCAGGCTCATCGAGCACCACCAGGTGTCGCGCGAGATCCTCTCGGTGCGCGAGCACATGAGCATGCTGCTGCGCGGCCTGCAGGGCCGACGCTTCGCCGCGTTCGAGGAGCTGTTCGATCCGGCCCGCGGCGCGGCGGTGCTCGTCGTCACCTTCATCGCGCTGCTCGAGCTGGCGCGCGAGCGCCTCGTCGAGGTGACGCAGGTCGAGGCGTTCGCGCCGATCTACGTTCGGCTCGCCTACAGCCAGGTGAGCTGAGGCCGCACGAGCGACATCCGCGCGAGCGGGTCAGGGCATCCGCGCGAGCGCGTCAGCGCCCCGCCAGCTTGAAGGCGATCATCGCCCGCAGCTTGTTCGGCAGCACGGGCTTGATGAGCAGGTGGAAGTCCTGTTCCTGCGCCTCGCGGTCGTGGCCGGTCATGCTGCTGCCGGTGACGACGATCGCCGGCAAGGCGGCGCCGAAGCGCTGGCGCATCGCCACGATCGCGGCGACGCCGGTCTCGCCGGCCTCGAGCCGGTAGTCGGCGATGACGAGCGCAGGCCGGGGCGCGTCGGCCGGGCGGCCGGCGATCCAGGCACGTGTCGCGTCGACGCTCTCGAATGCCTCGATCGTGGCGCCCCAGCCGCGCAGCAGCACCTCGAGGCCGGCGCGCACCGCCGGTTCATCCTCGACGATCACGATCAGCCGGCCGTCGAGCGTGATGCCGATCGGGCCCTTCGCCGACGCGATGCGGGTCCCGGCCGGCGCGGCGCGGCCGACCGGAAGCTCGAGCGTGAAGACCGTGCCGCGCCCGGGCTGCGAGCGCAAGGCCAGCGGCGCGTCCATCAGCCCCGCGAGCCGCTTGACGATCGCCAGTCCGAGCCCGAGCCCCTTCTTCTGCTCGCGGCTCACCGCCGTCCCGGGCACCTGATAGAACTCCTCGAAGACGCGCGCCTGCAGCTCGGCGCTGATCCCCGGCCCGCTGTCCCAGACCTGCAGCACCACGCGATCGCCGCGCCGGCGCGCGCTGGCGAGCACGGTGCCGTCGGCGGTGTAGCGGATCGCGTTGGAGACGAGGTTGCGCAGGATGCGCTCGACCAGGAGCGGGTCCGCGTGGAAGACGTGCGCGTGGCCGCGCAGCCGCAGCGTCAGGCCCTTCTCGAACGCAGCGGGCTCGAAGTGCAGCTTGAGCTTGCGGAAGATGTCGCCCACCGCGAAGCTTTCGGGCCTGACGTCGACGCCGCCGGAGTCGATGCGGGTGATGTCGAGCAGCTCGGAGAACAGGCCTTCGAGCGCATCCACCGACTCGTTGATGCTGTTGACGAGCTGCGCCACCTCGGTGTCGTGGGTCTTCACGCGCAGCGCCTCGGCGAACAGGCCCATCGCGTGCAGCGGCTGGCGCAGGTCGTGGCTGGCGGCGGTGAAGAACTGGGTCTTGGCGCGGTTGGCGATGTCGGCCTGCCGGCGCGCTTCTTCGGCCACCGTCTTCTCGCGACCCAGCTGCTCGGCGAGCGCCTCGGTGCGAAGCTTGAGCTCGGTCGAGCGGTCGAACGCGTCGCGGTAGTTGCGGCCGAGGACGACGATCATCGAAAGCGCCACCGACATCACGATCGCCAGCTCCCAGCTCAGCTGGGTGGTGTGCGCGGCGACGGCGACGATCGCCGGAACGAACACCAGCAGCACGAAGGCGACGAACAGGCGGAACTGCGGCGCCAGGATCGGCACGCTGGCGACGCAGAAGGTGTAGACGACCAGCACCAGCGCGATCTGGTGCAGTGCGCCGCCGTAGCCGTAGAACGACCACGCCGCGACGCCCCAGAGCGCCCCGGACAGCAGCGCCCCGCCCTGCCAGATGCGCAGCCGCGTCGCGTAGCCGCGAAGGCTGCGCGGCTCGCGCACCGCGTAACGCAGCGCCAGGCCGAGCCTGAACAGCCAGACCGCGTAGAAGAGCGTGCCCCAGCCGACGAGCAGCCACATCGGCGCCACCCGGGCGAAGATGAGCACGACGATGAGCGCGCCGACGAAGTGGCCGGCGAGCGAGGTGCGGTTGAACGCGAAGGTGCCGCGGACCTGGTCGCGCAGCAGGGCCAGCTCGTCGAGCGGCGCCGGCGGCGCGGCCGCCGTCACGGGTGCGGCCGCGGCGGCACGGGCGCGATGAATGGCAGCGCGCCCGACATCTGGCTCACCGCCAGCACCGCCTGCGTGCGCGAGTTGACGCCGAGCGTGCGCAGCACCGCGGCGACGTGGTCCTTCACCGTCTCGACCGAGAGGTTGAGTTCGCGCGCGATCAGCTTGTTCGACTGGCCGCGCAGCAGCAGACCGAGCACGTCGGTCTGCCGCGGCGTGAGCTTGAACGCCGCGAGCGCGGCGCGCTGGCTCTCCGGTGTGCTCGCCGGCGGCGGAGCCGTCGGGGCATGGCCCATCGCCTCGGCCGACTTCGGGTCGAGGAAGCCCTCGCCGACGGTCATCTCCGGAACGTAGATGCCGCCGTTCATGACGATCCTGAGCGCTTCCTGCAGCGACGCGTTGCTCGACCGCTTCGACACGAAGCCCATCGCACCGAGGTCGATGGCGCGGATGACGTCGGCGCCGCGGTCGGTCGCCGAGACGACGACCAGCGGCACCGACGGCCAGCCGTTGCGCAGCTCCTCGACGAGCTCGAAGCCGTCGCAGTCGCCGAGGTGCAGGTCGACGAGGAAGAGGTCGAAGGCGGCGTCGCCGGCCAGCGCCTCGCGGGCCGCCTTTCCACCCGGCACGCCGACCACCGTGACGTGCTTGCCGCCGCTCTCGATCAGGTGTTGCAGCGCGGAGACGATGAGCGGGTGGTCGTCGATCAGAAGGACTCTCATGGCGGGTCTCCGGTAACAGTAGTCAGGGCCCGACGCTCAGGCGAAGCGGCGGCCGATCGACTCGGCGATGCAGACCGGCTTGTCATGGCCTTCGCGCTCCATCGTCACCTCGGTCGTGAGCTGGGCGCCGCCTTCGAGCGGCTCGTACTTCAGCAGCTTGAAGTGGCCGCGCAGGCGGCTGCCGCTGGGCACCGGCGCCGGGAAGCGGACCCGGTTGAGCCCGTAGTTCACGCCCATCCGCGTCTGGCGAATGTCGAATGCCGACGCCGCCATCTCGGGCAGCAGCGACAGCGTCAGGAAGCCATGCGCGATGGTCGTGCCGAACGGCCCGGCCTTCGCGCGCTCGGCGTCGAGGTGGATCCACTGGTGGTCGCCGGTCGCGTCGGCGAAGAGCCCGATGCGCTCCTGCGTGACGGTGATCCAGTCGCTGCTGCCGATCGACTGGCCGACGAGCGCCTCGAGATCAGAAATGGTTTCGTAGTGCTTCATCAGCGTGATCCGGCCGGGCGACGGGCCGCTCCCAAGCCCGGCCGCGTCCCAAGGGCCACGAAGGGGACCTTTCGGTCCCCGGGGGGCAGCGAACGTACTCGAGAGCGTGGGGGCAGCATCAATTTACCCAGGTCACGATCGGCTCCCACTGCTCGAGGTCGCGCTCGAAGCGCGACGACGACACGTCCCACAGCGTCAGCCCATGGGCGGCGAGGTGGACGTAGTTCTGCGTGTCGCGCAGGAAGCCGAGCAGCGGCACCCGCATCGTCGAGAGGAAACGGCGCAGCCGGTCGGTGGCGATGGTGCCCTCGCGGGTCCGCATGCCGACGACGGCGATGTCGACCTTCGGCCCGCGCTTGTGTGCGACGAGGTGCTCGACGAAGTGGTGCGTCGCGTCGATGTCGAAGATGCTCGGCTGCAGCGGCACGACGATCTTGTCGGCGAGCTTGAGCACCTCGTCGAGTCGCTTGCCGTGCAGGCCGGCGGGCGTGTCGAGCACGACGTGGGTGGTGCCCTTCGGAGGGCGGACGACGTCGCCTCCGCTCGTCTCCCAGGCATGGACGGTCGGCAGCCCGGCCGGACGCCGCTCGAGCCACGCGCGCGACGACTGCTGCCGGTCGACGTCGCCCAGCATCACGGCGAAGCCGCGCGAGGCGAGGTAGCCCGCCAGGTTGGTGGACAGCGTCGTCTTCCCGACGCCGCCCTTCGGGTTGGCGACCACGATCACCGGCATCGCGCACCTCCGTTCTTGTGTTGCAGCTGACGCTGCTGTTTGCGGTTATGTTAGCGCCGCCCCATCAGACGCCGCCTGCACGCGACCGACGCATGACCGCAGTCCCACCCGCCGATCCGCCCCGACGCCCGCTGGACGAAGCGCCCGACGGCGCCGGGATCCTCGTCCTCGTCGCCCATCCCGAGCTCGAGCAGTCGCGCGCCAACCTGCAGCTCATGCGCGCCGCGCGCACCCTGCAGGCCGGGCTGCCGGGCCGTGTCGAGGTGCGCGACCTCTACGCGCTCTACCCCGACTATCTGATCGACGTCGCCGCCGAGCAGCGCGCGCTCGCGGCGGCGCGCCTGGTCGTCTGGCAGCAGCCGATCCACTGGTACGGAATGACGCCGCTGCTCAAGCTCTGGGTCGACGACGTGCTCGACTTCGGCTGGGCTTACGGCCCCGGCGGCACCCGGCTGCGCGGCAAGGACCTGTGGCTCGTCGCGACCACCGGTGGCCCGCAGGACTCGTACCGCCCCGACAGCTACAACCGCTACTTCTTCGACGCCTTCCTGCCGCCCTACGAGCAGACGGCGGCGCTGTGCGGCATGCGCTTCCTGCCGCCGCTGCTGCTGCACGGCGCGCACAAGGCCAGCCGCGACGACGTCGACGCGCACGCCCGCTCTTATGTCGACCATCTCGAAAAGTACCCGCACTGGCAGGAGATCGAGAACCTCGAGGACTGCCCCCAGTGCGAGGTGCCCGAAGGCGCGCGGCCGGCCGAGACGACGCTGCAGGCGGCCTGATGGAGCACGCCTCCCCCTGGCTGACGGCGCTGCTCGTCTACCTCGGTGCTGCCGTCGTCGCGGTGCCGGTGGCGCGCGCGCTCGGCCTCGGATCGATCATCGGCTACCTCGGTGCCGGCATCCTCATCGGCCCGTGGGGCCTGAAGTTCATCACCGACCCGCAGGACATCCTGCACTTCGCCGAGTTCGGCGTCGTGCTGATGCTGTTCATCGTCGGCCTCGAGCTCGAGCCGCGGCGCCTGTGGTCGATGAGGAAGCCCATCTTCGGCTGGGGCAGCACACAGCTCGTCGGCTCGGCGGCGCTGCTCACGCTCGCCACGCTCGGCCTGGGCGCCGCCGGCGTGGCGGCCGGGCTCGACTGGCGGCTCGCGCTCGTCGCCTCCGTGGGGCTGGCGATGTCGTCGACGGCGATCGGCCTGGGCGTGCTCGGCGAGCGCAACCTGATGTCGACGGCAGCCGGCGAGAGCATCCTCGCCGTCGCGCTGCTCCAGGACATCGCCGCGATCCCGATCCTGGCGCTGCTGCCACTGCTGGCGATCGCCGCCGGCCCGCACGAGGGCAGCGGCTGGATCGGCGCGGCCAAGGCGATCGGCACGATCGCCGCGGTGGTACTCGGCGGCAGGCTGCTGCTGCGGCCGATGCTGCGCTGGATCGCCGGCAGCAAGACGCCCGAGATCTTCACCGCGGCGTCGCTGCTCGTCGTCGTCGCGACCGCGGCGCTGATGAGCGCGGTCGGCCTGTCGATGGCACTCGGCGCCTTCCTCGCCGGCGTGCTGCTCGCCGAGAGCGAGTACCGGCGCGAGCTCGAGACCGACATCGAGCCGTTCAAGGGACTGCTGCTCGGGCTGTTCTTCATCGCCGTCGGCATGAGCATCGACTTCGCGGTCGTCATGCGCCAGCCCTGGGCGATCGCCGGCATCGTCGTCGGCTTCCTCGTCGTCAAGGGGGTCGTGCTGTGGGTGATGGCCCGCACGATGCCGCTGCCGGCGCTCGAGCGGCCGGTGTTCGTGATCCTGCTCGCGCAGGGCGGCGAGTTCGGCTTCGTCGTCTTCCAGACCGCGTTCGGCGCCGGCGTGATCGGCGCCGAGGCCCAGTCGCTGCTCGTCGCGGCGGTGGCGCTGTCGATGCTGCTGACGCCGCTGCTGCTCGTCGCCGCCGACCGCTGGTGGATCCCGCGCCTGGCCGGCGCACGGCGTGGCGCGGCGATGGAAGAGCTGCGGGCGCCGCAGGACGCGCCGGTCATCATCGCCGGCGCCGGCCGCTACGGACAGATCATCGGCCGCATGCTGCTCGCCAACGGCGTCGCCTCGACCGTGCTCGACCACGATGCCGAAGCGATCGAGGGCCTGCGCAAGTTCGGCTGGCGCGTGTTCTACGGCGACGCGACGCGGCTCGACCTGATGCGCACCGCCGGTGCGGCCGAGGCGAAGGTGATCGTGCTCGCGATCGACGACGTCGGGCAGAGCGTCGAGTGCGCGCGGATGATCCGAGAGAACTTTCCGAACGCGATCATCGTCGCCCGCGCCCGCAACGTCACACACTACCTCGACCTCTACGAGCTCGGCGTGCACTGCATCGAGCGCGAGACCTTCGATTCGGCGCTGATGAGCGCGCGCAGCGCGCTCGAGCAGCTCGGCTGGCTGCCGCACCAGGCGAGAAACCTGGCACTGCGCTTTCGCCGGATCAACGTCGCCCAGCTCGTGGCGCTGGCGCCGCATCGCAAGGACGAAGCTCGCCTCATCGCCGCCGCGACCCAGGGTCGCCAGCAGCTCGAGCAGCTGTTCGCGATCGAGCGACAGCAGGTGGCCGATCGTTCGGCGCGCGCCGGCTGGAGCGTCGAGCCGGAGGCGACGCCGCCGGCCTGACGGCGCGGACCGGCGCCGCGCGGAAGGCGCAGCTTGCTACTCGACCCGGCAGGCTTCCTCGAACGTCAGCCGCGGGTTGCGCGGCCAGATCTTGGCCGGATCGCCCTTGCCGAGCGAGCAGATGAAGTTGCTCCTGACCTTCGTCCCGGCGAAGAAGGCCTCGTCGACCTTGGCGTTGTCGAAGCCGCTCATCGGGCCGCAGTCGAGGCCGAGTGCGCGCGCGGCGAGGATGAGGTAGGCGCCTTGCAGGGTCGAGTTGCGAAACGCCGTCGATGCGATGAAGTCGGGCTTGCCGACGAACCACGACCTGGCGTCCGTCTGCGGGAACTGCTGCGGCAGCTTCTCGTGGAACTCCATGTCCATGCCGATGATCGCGGTCACCGGCGCGGCCTTGACCTTGTCCACGTTGCCGGCGGAGCAGCAGTCGGCGAGCTTCTTGCGCGCCTCGGTGGAGCGGCAGAAGACGATGCGGGCCGGCTGCGTGTTCGCCGATGTCGGCGCCCATTTCATCGTCTCCCAGAGCCGGCGCAGCGTCTCTTCCGATACCGGATCCACCAACCAGCCTTGCGGCGTGTGCGCGTCGTCGAAGATCTGCTCGGTCGTGATGTTCATCTGGGCTGGCTCGTGAGTCGGAGGAGACGATTTTCGGCGTCGAGGCATCGCCTTCACCATGGAAGGATTCGCCGTCGGCGTTCACACGATTCGAACGCGATGCCGACAATGGCGGCCCATGTTCTCCCCGAGCCGCGACGATGTCCGCGCGTTCTTCCGCGCCGCGCGCCGGAAGCGCATGGCGGGCGACGCGTTGACGCCACTGGAGGAGATCGCCGCGGGATGGGCTGAGGAACATCCCGAGTACGCGGCCGAGCTCGATGCCGACGACGCCGATGTCCGCATCGCCGACGCCGGTTCGCCGCAGGAGAACCCGTTCCTCCACCTGTCGATGCACCTGGCGATCAGCGAGCAGCTGCAGATCGACCAGCCGCCCGGTCTGCGTGCCGCCCACGAACGGCTGGCCGCGCGCCTCGGCTCGGCCCACGCCGCGCAGCACGCGATCATGGAGTGCCTGGGCGAGGTGCTCTGGCGGGCCCAGCGCGACCGCACCGCGCCCGACGGCGCGGCCTACCTCGAATGTGTCAGGCGTCGCGCGACCGCGTGACCGGCACGGAGTCGGCCGAGCTCGTGTAGCCCATCGAGCGGTCGCCGAGCCCCTTCGGCAGCGGAAAGTGCGTCGTCTCGCGCGCCCCCTCGATGCTGCGAACGGAAACCGCGCCCAGCTCGCGCAGCCGTTGCACCACCTGCTCGACGAGCACCTCGGGTGCCGACGCACCGGCCGTCACGCCGACGCGCGAGCGGCCCTCGAACCACTCCGCGCGCAGGTCGGCGGCCGAGTCGACCATGTAGGCAGCGGCGCCGAGCCGCTCGGCGAGCTCGCGCAGCCGGTTCGAGTTGGAGCTGCTCGGGCTGCCGACGACGACGACGACGTCGACCGTCGGCGCCAGCACCTTGACGGCGTCCTGCCGGTTCTGCGTTGCGTAGCAGATGTCCTGCTGCTTGGGCTCGCGCACCTGCGGGTAGCGAAGCTTGACGGCGCGCAGGATCTGCGCCGCATCGTCGACCGAGAGCGTCGTCTGCGTGACGACGGCGAGCGGCTGGTCGAGCGGGATGTCGAGGCCCTCGACGTCGGCGACGTCCTCGACCAGGTGGATGCCGCGCTCGAGCTGCCCCATCGTGCCCTCGACCTCGGGGTGCCCCTTGTGGCCGATCATCACGAACTCGTAGCCCTCGCGCGCCAGCTTGGCCACCTCGACGTGAACCTTGGTCACCAGCGGGCAGGTCGCGTCGTAGACCGAGAAGCCCCGCGCGTCGGCCTCGCGGCGCACCGCCTGCGAGACGCCGTGAGCCGAGAAGACGAGCGTCGCGCCCGGCGGCACGTCGGCCAGGTCCTCGATGAAGACGGCGCCCTTGCGCTTGAGGTCGTCGACGACGTGGGTGTTGTGGACGATCTCGTGGCGCACGTAGATCGGCGCGCCGAACTTCTCGAGCGCCCGCTCGACGATCTCGATGGCGCGGTCGACGCCGGCGCAGAAGCCCCGTGGCTCTGCGAGTAGAACCTCGTCGACAACACCGGCCGGGCGCCGGGCCGCTCCCAAGCCCGGCCGCGCCCCCCCGGGGGGCAGCGACGGTACGCCGGAGCGTGGGGGCCCCATCAGAGGATCGCCACGATGCGCACGTCGAAGCGGACGGCGCGACCAGCGAGTGGGTGGTTGAAATCGAACGTGACCGCGGCGGCGTCGACGGCGCGAACGATGCCGGCGATGCTCGCCTCGCTGCCCGGTGCCGGGAAGCGGACGACGTCGCCGACCTCGTAGATCTCCTCGGGATCGGCAACCTCGGCGAGCGAAGCGCGGGACAGCCGCTGCACGAGCGCGTCGTGGCGCTCGCCGAATGCCTCGCCGGCCGCCAACTCGAACGACGCTTCGTCGCCGGCTGCCATGCCGGCCAGCCGCGCTTCAAGCGCCGGCGCGAGCTCGCCGGTGCCGAGCGACAACGTCGCCGCGCCGCCGTCGAAGGTGTCGACGAGCGCGTCGCCGTCGACAGCGGCCACCCGGTAATGCAGCGTGAGGAAGGAATCGGCCCCGACGCAGGCGACGGGTTCGATCGCCGCGGGACGAAGCACGAGAGAGGGTGCGAGAACGGTCATAGACTGCGGCGATTCTAGGGACGCGCGCCTCGTCGGCCGCGCCCCGCGACGACGACCTCCGATGCTCAAGGACATCCCGGCGCAGGCCCGGCCGCGCGAGAAGCTGATCGCCCACGGCCCGGGCGCGCTCGCCGACGTCGAGCTCGTCGCGCTGCTGCTGCGCACGGGCTACCGCGGCACCGGCGTGCTCCAGTTCGCGCAGACGTTGCTCGACGCGTTCGGCGGCCTCGGCGGCCTGCTGCGCGCCGACACCGAGGCGCTCAGGCGAGTGAAGGGCCTCGGCGGCACAGCCAAGCGCGCCGAGGTCGCGGCGGTGCTCGAGCTGGCGCGCCGCGTCGTCGCCGCCGAGCTCGCGGTGCGTCCCTTCTTCGACTCGCCGTCGACCGTCAAGGACTACGTGTCGCTGCAGCTCGGCGGTCGCTCGCACGAGATCTTCGCAGTCCTGTTTCTCGACGCGCAGGGCCGCCTCATCGGCTTCGAGGAGCTGTTCCGCGGCACGCTGACGCAGACCAGCGTCTACCCGCGCGAGGTCGTCAAGCGCGCCCTCGACCGCCACGCCGCCGCGGTCATCCTCGCCCACAACCCTCCGTCGGGCGCGGCCGAGCCGTCGCGGGCCGACGAGTTCCTGACGCAGACGCTCAAGAGCGCGCTGGCGCTGGTCGACATCCGCGTCCTCGACCACCTCGTCGTCGGCAGCGGCTCGGTGGTGTCGTTCGCCGAGCGCGGGCTGCTGTGAGGCCGGCCAAGGACCTGCGCGACCTCGCCGCCCTGCGCGACGCGCTGCGCGACCGGCAGCGGGCCGACGAGGAAGCCGAGCGCCTGCGCCGCGAGGCGGAAGCCGCCGCCGAGCGCGAGCGCACGCTGTTCGCGCGCAGCATCGGCGCCGTGCTGCCGATGCGCACGCCGCCCCTGCCGCCCTTGCAGCGGGCCCGCCCCGAGCCACGGCCACGCCAGCGCGAGCGCGACGACCGCGCCGTCCTCGCCGAATCGATCGGTGCGGCGTTCAACGCCGAGACGTTGCTCGAGACCGACGACGAGCTGTCGTTTCGCCGCCCCGGCGTCGGCGTCGACGTCGTGCGCAAGCTCCGGCGTGGCGTCTGGGCGGTGCAGGCCGAGGTCGACCTGCACGGCCT
>JBBSUK010000037.1:0-25553 GCA_038234975.1 Burkholderiales bacterium | reverse complement strand
GCGATCCGGCGTCGCGCGGACGGCTGACGGCGGCGGTGATCGCCGTCGTCGTGCTGTGGCCGCTGCTCGTCGTCGCCGAATTCCGTCCGTGGCAACTCGTCACCGGCGACCAGACGCAGGTGATGGGCAACTTCCTGGCCGCGTTCTGGCCGCCCGACACGTCGGCTGCGTTCGCGGCGCTGCTGCTCAAGGCGACCTTCGAGACGCTCGCGATCGCCACCGCGGGCCTCTTCCTTGCGTTCCTCCTCGCGGTGCCGCTGGCCTTCTTCGCGACGCGACCGCTCGACGTCGGCCGCCTGGGCAGCGCGGCGTCGCGGTACCGCGGAACCGCGCTGCGCACCGTCGTCCGCGGCGTGCTGACGGTGCTGCGCGCGATCCCCGAAGTGGTGTGGGCGCTCGTCTTCGTGCGCGCGCTCGGCCTCGGCCCGGGTGCCGGCGTGCTCGCGCTCGCCGTCACGTACGGCGGCATGCTCGGCAAGGTCTACACCGAGATCCTCGAATCGGGCGACACGCGTTCGTCGCGGGCCTTGCTCGAGGCCGGCAGCCCGCGGCTGGGGGCGCTCTTCTACGCGCTGGTGCCGGGAACGGCGCAGGAGCTCGCCTCCTACACCGTCTACCGCTGGGAGTGCGCGGTGCGCGCATCGGTGGTGATGGGCTTCGTCGGCGCCGGCGGGCTGGGCCAGCTGATGGACCAGTCGATGAAGATGCTCGCCGGCGGAGAGGCGAGCGCCATCCTCGCCACCTTCCTGCTGCTCGTGTTCGTCGCCGACGGCCTGAGCGTGGCGATCCGCAAGGTGCTCGCATGAGGACCCCGGCCGTGCATGTGCTGCGTGCTGCGCTGCCGCCGCGGCCGCCGCGCTGCTGGTCGTGCCTCGCGCTCGCCGCGGGCGTGGTGCTCGCCGTCGTTGCCAGCTTCGCCTACCTCGCGGTCGACTGGGGCCAGCTGTTCGGCCGCGAATCGATGCGGCTGATGGCGAAGTTCGTCGCCGAGTTCTTCCCGCCCGACCTCGCGCCGGCGTTCGTCGCCAAGGCGGCGTGGGGTGCCCTGCAGACGTTTGCGGTCGCCGCCGTCGGCACGCTGCTCGCGATCGCGGCCGGCGGCCTGCTCGCGCTGCCGGCCTCGGGCCGCTTCGGCCTGGCCGCGCGCCTTATCGCGCGCGCGGTGCTCAACTTCCTGCGCAGCGTTCCCGAACTGGTGTGGGCGGCGCTCATGGTCATCGCCGCCGGCCTCGGCCCGTTCGCCGGCACGCTGGCGCTCGCGCTGCACACCACCGGCGTGCTCGGCCGGCTCTACGCGGAAAGCCTGGAGAACGTGCCGCCGCTGCCCGAGCGGGCGCTGCGCGAGGCCGGCAGCGGGCGCGCCGCCGCGTTCGCCTACGCGACGCTGCCGCTCGTCACGCCACAGGGCGTGGCCTATGCGCTCTATCGTCTGGAGATGAACATCCGCATGGCCGCCGTGCTCGGCTTCGTCGGCGCCGGCGGGCTCGGCCAGATGCTCTACTTCCACCTCTCGATCTTCCAGCAACACCAGGCAGCGACGCTGCTCATCGCGATGTTCGTGCTCGTCTTCGCCGTCGACTCGCTGAGCGCGTTCGTGGGCGGCCGGCTCGCCCCCGCGCATGGATGACCGCGCCACGCCACCCGATGCGGGCGTGCCGGCGCTGCACATCGCCGGGCTCGTCAAGCACTACGGCTCGACCGCCGCCGTCGACCGGCTCGACCTGTCGATCCCGGCCGGCGAGTTCCATGCCCTGCTCGGCCCCAACGGCGCCGGCAAGACGACGACGCTGCGCATCGTCGCCGGGCTCGTCGAGGCCGATCTCGGCACGGTCGAGGTGTACGGGCACGACATCGCCAGCGACGCCGTCGCCGCCAAGCGGCAGCTCGCCTTCCTGCCCGACGAGCCGCTCGTCTACGGCAAGCTCGACGCGTTCGAGTACCTCGAATTCGTCGCCGGGCTGTGGGGGCTCGACGGCGACGTGGCGGGCGCGCGGGCCGAGGAACTGCTGCGCTGGCTCGACCTGCTGCCGCAGGCGAGGAAGCGGGCCGAGAGCTACTCGCGCGGCATGCGGCAAAAGCTCGCACTGGCCGGTGCGCTGATCCACGAGCCGCGCCTGCTCGTGCTCGACGAGCCGCTCACCGGCCTCGACGCGGCCGCGGCACGCCAGGTGAAGGACCTCCTGCGCGCCCGCGTCGAGAGCGGCTGCACGGTGGTGCTGACGACGCACATCCTCGAGATGGCCGAGCGCCTCGCCGAGCGCATCAGCATCATCCAGCGCGGCCGCATCGTCGCCCAGGGCAGCCTCGACGAGCTGCGCGAGCAGGCCTCGAGCCGCGCCGGAAGTTCGCTGGAGGACGTGTTCCTCGAGCTCACCGCAACAACGTCGGACGCGCCCGTCGGGCCGCCGACGTCGCCCGATCCCCGCCGGTGACGCTGCGCCCGGCGAGCTGGCCCTGGCTGCTGCGCCACGAGCTGCGGCTCGTGTGGCGCGGCATCGGCGGCGCGCGGGTGTGGGTCCTGGTCGTGCTCGGCGGACTCCTCTACGCGGCTTTCCACGTCGCCGCCTGGGCGCTGCTGCATTTCGTCGCCGCCGGACCGTTGCCGGCGCCGGCCGTCGTCGCCATCGGCATCGGCACGTGGTTCGCGTTCACGCTGATGCTGTCGCAGGCGATCGTCCAGGCGGTCGCGGTGCTCTACGACCGCGGTGACCTCGACCTGCTGCTGTCGTCGCCGGTCGAGCCGTGGCGCGTCTTCGCGGTGCGTGCGCTGGCCATCGCCGTCTCCGTCGCCACGCTCTACGTGCTGCTGCTCGCGCCGTTCGCCAACGTCGGTCCGTTCACCGGCCACCCCGGCCTCGTCGCCATCTACCCGACGGTCGCGGCGCTGGCGCTGCTCGCGACCGCGGTCGGCATCGCCCTCACGCTGGCGCTGGTTCGCTGGCTCGGTGCGCGGCGTGCCCGTGTCGCCGCGCAGGTGCTGGGTGCGCTCACCGGCGCCGTCGTCTTCCTCGTCTTTCAGGTGCAGAACCTGTTTCGCGACACGGCGTTCGTCCACCGCGCCGCCGACGCATGGGACACCGCGATGCACGACCGCTGGCTCGACGCCGCGAGCCCGCTGTGGTGGCCGGCGCAGGCGCTGCTCGGCAAGCCGCTGCCGCTCGTCGCCATATCGGCGCTCGGGCTGCTCGCGTTCGCCTGGGCGATCCGCGCGACGAGCCGCACCTTCCTGTCCGGCGTGCAGGCGGCGGCTGATGCCGCAGCGCCGGCCGCAGCGGCCCGCACCGACGCCGACGCACACGCGGCGACATCGCCTCCGCGCTTTCGCAGCGGCCTCGCCTGGCTGGTCCTGCGCAAGGAATGGAAGCTGATCGGCCGCGACCCGCAGCTCGTTGCCAACACGCTGCTGCAGACGCTCTACCTGCTGCCGCTGGTCTTCGTCGGGCCGCGCTCGCACGGCCTGAAGGCGATGGCGATCCCGGTGATCGTGGTCGCCGCGGCGACGCGGGCATCGGCACTCGCCTGGCTCGCCGTTGCCGCCGAAGACGCGCCCGAGCTGATCGCCGCGGCGCCGGTCGACGCCGGTCGCGTGCGCAGGCTCAAGCTGCTCGCCGCACTGCTGCCGGTGTGGCTCCTCGTCTCGCCGGCGTTCGTGCTGCTCGCGGGCGACGCGATGCAGGTCGCGGTGCTCGCCTCCTGCCTGCTCGGTGCGACGCTGGCCGCCGGCTACATCCAGCTCGTCGCGGCGCGACCCGGCGAGCGCAGGAATCTCAAGCGCCGCGGCAAGGGCGACGTCGTCGTCACCGGTCTCGAGATCGCCGCCGCGTTCGGCTGGGGCGCGACGACGTGGTGCCTCCTGGCCGCGCCGCGCTTCGCCGCAATTCCGCTCGTCTTCGCGCTGGCGGCACCCGCGACGGCCGCGCTCGTCGGCCACTTCCGCCGACGCGACGGCTGACAATCGACCCGTCATGCGCACCACCGTCATCCTCGCGTCGATTGCCGCGGCCGGGCTGCATGCTGCGGCAGCGGCCGCGGCGCCTCCGCTCGAGATCGACCGGCTGACCTGGCCCGAGCTGCGCGACCGGGTCGCTGCCGGAACGACGACGGCACTGGTGCCGATCGGCGGCACCGAGCAGAGCGGCCCGGCGATCGTGCTCGGCAAGCACAACGTGCGCGCGCGGGTCCTCGTCGAGCGCATCGCGCATGCGCTCGGCGATGCGCTGGTCGCCCCCGTCGTCGCCTACGTGCCCGAAGGCTCGATCGTTCCGCCGAGCGGGCACATGCGCTTCCCGGGGACGATCTCGGTGCCGGTCGCGGCCTTCGAGTCGGTGCTCGAAGGCGCGGCGCGCAGCCTGTGCGCGGCCGGCTTTCGCGACGTCGTCTTTCTCGGAGACCACGGCGGCTACCAGCAAAGCCTCGGCCGCGTCGCCGCCGCGCTCGGCCGCGACCGTGCCCTCGCGGCCCGCTGCCACGTGACGGCGCCTGCCGCCTACTACCGGGCGGCGCAGTCCGCATACGCGAACGCGCTCGCGCAGCGCGGCCACGCCGCAGCCGAGATCGGCACGCACGCCGGCCTCGCCGACGCGGCCCTCTCGCTCGCGGTCGACCCGCAACTCGTGCGCGCCGACCGCCTCGGCGCCTCGGCGCCGCCGCCGCGGCCCGGCGACGGCACCGAGGGCGACCCGCGCGGCGCCACCGCCGAGCTCGGTGCGATCGGCACGCGAGGCATCGTCGACGCGACCGTCGCGGCGATCGAGGCGACCCGGCGAAGGCGACAATCGCGGTCGCCATGACACGATCTCCTCCCCGCCCCGCACCGCGCCGCACCGCCCGACGCGCGTCGATCCGCTCCGGCCGCCGCAGGGCGTCGCGCATCCGCACCGCCGTCCTCGCGGTGGCCCTTGTCGCCGGCGCTGCCTTCGGCGCGCATCGGCTCGCCGCGCAGACCACCGCGCCCGCTGCCTCGGCCGCACCGGCGAGCGGGCCCGGCGCCGCTGCCAGCGCGGCGCGCAGCTCGGTCGGCCCGATCGTGACCGTCGCCGGCATGCCGCCGGTGAGCGACCCGAGGAACCTCTACGCCGACGTCGCCGCCGGTCGCTTCTCGCCTGCCACGCAGGGCGCGCTGAGCCGCGTCTACGTGCCCAACCTGCGCTCCAACGACGTCTCGGTGATCGACCCAGAGACCATGAAGGTGGTCGACCGCTTCGCAGTCGGCCGCAGCCCGCAGCACGTCGTGCCGTCGTGGGACCTGAAGACGCTCTGGGTCGCCAACAACGCCGAAGGCCGCACCGACGGCAGCCTCACGCCGGTCGACCCGCTGACCGGCAAGCCCGGCGCGTCGATCGCAGTCGACGACCCGTACAACATGTACTTCTCGCCCGATGGCAGGCTCGCCATCGTTGTCGCCGAGGCGAGGAAGCGCCTCGACTTCCGAGACGCGAAGACGATGGCGCTGCAGCACTCGATCGCCACGCCGGGCTGCCCCGGCATCAACCACGCCGACTTCTCGATCGACGGCCGCTATGCCATCTTCACCTGCGAGTTCGCCGGCAGCCTCGTCAAGATCGACCTCGTCGGCCAGCGCGTGATGGGCTACCTGCGACTGCAGATGCCGGCGACGCGCTTCAGGGAAGGCGCGCTCGCGGCCGCTGCCGCGCCCGAGCCCGCGGCGAGCGAGATCTGCACGGCGACGCGCGGCATGCCGCAGGACATCCGCATCTCGCCCGACGGCCGGCGCTTCTACATCGCCGACATGCACGCCGACGGCGTGCACGTCGTCGACGGCGACGCCTTCAAGCAGATCGGCTTCGTTCCCACCGGCCTCGGCGCGCATGGCCTCTACCCGAGCCGCGACGGCACGCGGCTCTACGTCGCCAACCGCGGCAGCCACAGGATCCACGGCGCGCCGCGCGGCAATGGCCGCGTCGCCGTGCTCGACTTCGCCACCGGCGCGGTGCTTGCGACGTGGCCCGTTCCCGGTGGCGGCAGTCCCGACATGGGCAACGTCTCGGCCGACGGCAGGTACCTGTGGCTGTCGGGCCGCTACGACGACGTCGTCTACCGCTTCGACACCGGCAGCGGCGCGGTGCAGCAGGTCAAGGTCGGACGCGAGCCGCACGGTCTGACGGTCTGGCCGCAGCCCGGTCGCTACTCGCTCGGGCACACGGGGAACCTGCGCTAGTTCACGGAGCCGTGCGCTACGCCGCCTGCAGTTTCAGATCGGCGCGCGGCGTCCACGCCGGATCGACCGCTCCTGAAGTCTTCGGCGACCCGAGGAACAGCCGGCTCGTCGGCAGCTGCTTGGTCGCCAGGTAGTCGCGCACGGCGACGCCGCGGCGCACCGCGAGTTGCTGCATCGCGTCGTCGGCGACGACGATGTTGGCCAGCAGCAGCGCCTCCATCTCGGCGACCGGAATCTCCTTCGTGACACCGAGCGCGTTCTTCGGCTTGGTCGCGATGTCGGCGCGGCGGTAGACCTCGACGAGCAGCACCGGGTACTCGGCATCGCCGACGACGACCTCTGCGCTGGCCGCGGCGCCGCCGGCGATCGCCTGCCTGCGCTTCTCGCCGCGCACGATCTGGCGCAGCCGCTCCTGCTTCCACGCCTCGCGCTCGGCGTCGAGCCGGCTCTCGCCGCTGACGGTGAGCGAGAGCGCGGGCCGTTCTGCGAGCGCCGCGGCGATCTTGTCGAGTGCGGCGCGGGCCGGCGCGGTGAGCTCGGCCGTTCCCGGCACGAATTCGATGGTCGACTTCGTCTCGCTGCCGCCACCGCCGATCGCCGAGGCGAGCAGGCTGAACGGCGACGTCAGCGCCTTGACGACGATGTTCCTGATCGCCTGCCAGACCAGGCCGCCGACCGAGAACTGCGGGTCGTTGATCGAGCCGCCGATCGGCAGGTCGAGGTCGATGACGCCGCGGCTGTCGGCGAGCAGCGCGACGGCGAGCTTGACGGGCAGGCTCGCCGGCGCGCCTTCGACCTTGTCACCGAACGCGAGCTGGTTGAGGACGATCCGGTTGCTCGCCGTCAGCTTGCCGTCGGGCTGCACGAGGTACGCGAGGTCGACCGAGAGCTTGCCGCGCTCGATGCCGTAGCCGGCGTACTTGATCGAGTAGGGCGACAGCGGCGGCAGCTCGAGGTCGCGCACCTTCGCCTTCAGGTCGAGGGCGAGCGGCCTGGCGAGCGGGTTGACGCGACCCGCGATCTCGAGCGTCGCCGTGCCTTCGACCCGGCCGGTGAGCGCCAGCTCGGCCAGCGCGGGCGATGCGCCCGGCGCCGCCGGCTCCGACGAGAAGCCGCCGAGGCGACCCTCCAGCTCGGTGAGGTCGGCGGTGTAGTTGGGCTTGACGAAGCGGTCGTTGAAGAAGACGCGGCCGCCGGCGACGGTCACCGGACCGAAGCGGATCCGCGGCGACGGGCTCTTCGATGGCGTCGGCTGCGGCGAAGCAGCGGCCGACGAGGCGGGAGCGGACGCCGGGGCGGTGGCCGGCGCATCGTTGCCGCGCACCACATCCTGCAGGTTGAGCCGCCCGTTCTCGTCGAGCAGCACGCGCGCGAACACGTCCGACAGCACGGTCTCCGCGACGTCCAGCTCGACCGGTGCCCGCGGCGCGACGCGCAGGTCGAGACCGCGCAGCGCGAGCGCCTTCCAGCCGAGCAGGCGTCGGCCGCCGCCGGGTCCATCGCCCACCATCGCCAGCGCCCGCCGCGGTGCGGCGCGATCGCTGCCGTCGGCGGTGACGCGAAGATCGTCGACGCTGACATCGCCGCGCGCCCGCAGCGACGGGCCGGCCGCCTGTGCCTCGTAGGTGACGTCGCCCTTGAAGCCGACCTGGGCGCGCTGGACGTCGACGTTGGCGACGCGGTCGAGGTAGGGATCGAAGGCGTGCATCGGCAGGTCGCGGGCGACGATCGCGAGGCTCGCCGCCGCCGGTACGCCAGCGGCGATGCGACGCAGCTCGCCGCGCACGTCGAGCTTGCCGACCAGTCCACCGGTGTTGGCGCCGGCGCCAGCGCCGGGCGCGGCGGCCGGGCGTGGTGTGGCCGACGAGGAGCGGGTCGCGGCAATGCGAGCCGACAGTTGCAGGGCCGCCCTGGCCGCGTCGATGCCCCAGCCGTCGAGGCGCAGGTCGACATCGGAGAGGTCGAAGGCGACCGGATCCGTGCCGGCGGCGAGATCGCGCACGCTGGCGCGGCCGTCGGTGATCTGCACCGAGCCGAGGGCGACCCGCCAGCCGCCGGGCGACGTGGCCGCGGCCGACGCGATCGCCGCCGGCGCCGCGGGCGAGCCGGCGGCGGCGGCGGCAGCGTCGCGCGTCGCCTTCGGTGGCTGCCAGCGCTCGACGTTCCAGTGCCGTTCGCGGTCGCGCTCGACGCGAACGCGCGGCGCGTCGAGCGCGAACCGGTCGACGCGCAGCGTCTTCGCGCCGAGGTCGAAGGCCGCGCCTTCGACCGTGACCCGCCGCGCCGCGAGCTCGGGGTCGCGCGCTGCGCCGAGCGACATCGCGGCGATCGTCATCGTCCGGCCGGCGATCTTGAGCATCGGCTCGCCGCGGCCCTGCTTCCAGTCGACCTCGACTTCCGCGCTGAGGACTCCGGCGAGCGGCAGTGCAACCACGCCGTTGAGATAGGGCGCCGCCATGGCCACCGGAGCGGCATCGACGGCGACCTTCACCGACACCGCCGATGGATCGCCGCTGCCCGAGAAGCGAAAGCGTGCGGCGCTGGCGGCCTCCGATCCGGGCGGCTTCGCGGCGGCCGGCGCGGAGGCTGCCGGAGCCGGCCGCAGCTGGCCGCTGCCGCTGAATTCGACCGGTGCCTGCAGCGGCCAGCCGATGGTCCTGGCGACGAGCGCGAAGTCGGCGACGGTGAGCGCGGCCGCCGGAAGGGTCGTCGCGTCGCGCCAGTCGAGCCGACCCGCCTTCACGGCGAGCTCGCCGATCGCGAACGTCCATCCGTTGGCCGCGGATGTCGGCGCGGATGCGGATGCGGATGCCGCTGACGACGCCGGCAGTGGCATGGCGGCGGCGACGGCGGCGACCTCGCCGCCTGCACCGTCGGCGGCGGCGAGCAGCAGGTTGATGCGGCCTTTCGCGTCGCGCACGGCCCGCACGTCGGGAGCGTCGACATCGATGCGGCGCAGCCGTGCGATGCGCTCGAACGGCCGCAACTCGTCGATCTCGACGCGCACCTGGCCGATCTCCGCGAGGCGCCCCGACGCCGCGTCGACGACTCGGGCGCCGTCGAGATCGACCCGGCCCGAGATGCGCAGCGACAGGCGCGGCCGCTGCTCGAAGGCGACGCGCAGGTCGGCCGAGAGCGAGCCGGCGCGCACCTGCACCGGAAGCGACGCGGGCAGGTAGCCGAGGTACGGCGCGAGGTCGAGGTGCTCGAAGGCGAGCCTGGCCTCGCCGCTGCCGCGTGCCGTGAAGGGCGTCGCCGTGGCCGACGAATCGAAGCGGCTGCCGTCGAGCGCGAAGGCGAGATGCGGCTCGACCTTGACCTCGCGCTCGCTCGCCAGCGAGCTGAGAAACGGCAACCCGAGCTCCAGGTCGCGCACGCGATGGACGGCGCCGGATGCCTCGTCGGTCCAGTCGACGCTGCCGCCGCGCACGGTGATGTTGTGCACGGCGAAGCGCGCCGGCGCGGAGTCTGCGTCGGGTGCCGTCGGGCGCGCGGCCAGGCGCTCCAGCACGTCGTCGACGTCGAGGCGGCCGTCGGCGCGGCGGACCAGCCGCAGCATCGGCGCATCGATGTCGACGGCGTCGATCACCGGCGCGAAGCGCCACAGCGAGGAAATCGCCGCGTCGGCGCGAACGCGCGCGACCTGCAACTGCGGCGGAGCGCCCGCGGCGGCGCCGGCGAGCACCAGATCGCGCAGGACGAGTTCGAGCGTCCACGGGTTGAAGCGGACCTCGCCGATCGTCAGCGTCCTGCCGAGGCTGCGTTCGGCCGCGGCGCGCGCCTGGCTGGACACGATCGGCGGGACGTAGAACCATGCCGCGCTCCACAGCAGCGCGAGCAGGGCGACGGCGATGCCGGCGTTGCGCCAGAACCGGCGCGAGCCGAGGCGAAGCGGGCGATCGCGTGCCGGGTCGCCCTCGATGCTGTCGGTGGGAGCCGGCTTCATGCCGGCATTCTCGGCCGATGCCGGCGCCGATGCCAATGCCGATGCGCTGCCGCAGCCGGCGAGGGCCGGCAGCCCGCTTCAGCGCATGCCGATGGCGCGGTCGAGCGAGATCGCGCCGCCGCCGCGCGCGGCGAGCAGGAGCAGCGGCGCCGCCCACGACAGGTGGGTCGCCCAGGCGTCGGGGTAGACGAAGATCTCGATGACGGCGGTCATCGCCAGCAGCGCGAGCGCCGACACCCGCGTGAACAGGCCGAGCACGAGCAGGATCGGGAACGCGTGCTCGGCATACGCCGCGAGGTGGGCGGCAAGCGAAGGGTCGACGAACGGCAACCGGTACTCGTCGCGGAACAGCAGCATCGCGTTGTCGGTCACGTTGAGCGCGCCGTCGACCTTGGTGCGGCCCGACAGGAGGAAGACGCCGGCGATGCCGAGCCGGCTGAGGAGCAGCACCGCATCGAGCGTGATCCAGCGCTCGAGCGCGTCGGCCAACGCGTTCGGCCAGCGGCGCCAGCCTTGCGACGACGGCTCTCGAATGTCAAAGGCGAGGCGGTCGCTCATGGTCGGTCCTTCGTGAGGGCAGTGAACGCGCCGATCGCGAGCAGCGACGGCAAGGTGACGGCGACGGCCTCGCCCAGTGGCTCGGCGGCTTCCATGAACGGCGCGCCGTTCGCGCAGGCGTCGAGAAAGGCGACCTCGGCGGCGGCGAGCGGCCGCCAGACGACGGTATCGAGCGGTCGGGCGACGATCCCGCCGTCGTCGTGCCACGCGAGCTCCGCACCCGGCGGCTCGCCGTCGCGGTGTCGGCGCCAGAGGGTGAAGGCGGGCTGCCCGTCGCACCACGCCCATCGCGCGGCCGGGTGCGGCGCCAGCCGCGCCTGAGCCAGCTCGGCAGGATCGAGCGATGCCAGCGACGCCGCGTCGAGCACCGGCGCATCGGCAGCCGCGTGCGACTCGGCCCAGCGCCGATCCCAGCGCGCGACCTCAGCGAGATACGGCAACTCTCGCGCGGGCTCGAAGGCGGCGAGGAAGTCGGCGAAGCCGGCGCCGTAGAGCGCCATGCGGCCGTCGCGCGGCGGCGCGGCGCGCACGTGGACGGCCGCGGCGGCGCGAAACCACTCGTCGCCGACGAGCTGGCGCACGGTCGGGAAATTGGCCGCCAGCGCGTCGATGCACGCGGTGGCGATGGTGTTGCGGTAGACCGCGAAGCCCGGCTGCACGACCAGCGCCGCCAGCGTTCGCGAGCCGCCGTCTTCGCGCTCGAGCAGTGCCGAGACGAAGTCGTGCTGGAAGCCGGCCGCCGTCATCGCTCGCCTATGCCGCGACCGCTTCCGGCGCCGCGACGAGACGCCGGTGCGCAACGTCGCGCTCGGCGATCAGCTCGGCGAACGACGGCAGCTCGGCGTCGCGCTCGACCAGCGTCGGCCGAGGGCCGGCACGGGCGACGAAGCGGTCGAGCAGCGCCCAGACCGCGGCGTCGACGGGAGCGTCGTGCGAGTCGATCAGCAGGGCCTGGCCATGCACCGGATCGGGCCGATGGCCGGCGATGTGGATCTCGGCGACTCGGCACTCGGGGAAGGCATCGACATAGGCCACCGCGTCGAAGCCGAGGTTGTTCGCGGAGACGTGGACGTTGTTCAGGTCGAGCAGCAGCGCGCAGCCCGAGCGATGCGCGATCTCGGCGAGGAAGTCGATCTCGGGCCAGGTGTGGCCGTCGATGCGCAGGTAGTGCGACGGGTTCTCGACCGCGATCGGTCGGCCGATCGCCTCCTGCACCTGGTCGATGCGCGAGACGAGCGCGGCCAGCGACGCGTCGTCGCGAACGACCGGCAGCAGGTCGGGAAACCATGCCCCCTCGTGCCGCGACCACGCGAGGTGCTCCGACACCAGCGCGGGCTCGATGCGGCTCACCAGCGCTCGCAACTGCGCCAGGGCCGCCGGGTCGAGCGGCTCGGCGCCACCGAGCGACAGCGACACGCCGTGCAGCGACACCGGGTGGCGATCGCGGATCGCCTCGAGCCAGCGCGCGCGCGGCCCGCCATCGAACGCGTGGTTCTCGGCGTGGACCTCGAACCACAGGCCGGGGACGGTCGCGTCGAGCGCGGCGTCGAAGTGCTCGGGCTTGAGCCCGACGCCGGCCGTCAGCGTCAGGATTTCATCGCCGTCAGCGACCCGTGCCCCTTGGGCGTCGTGATCGTGGCGCACGTGCCCTTGGCGACGTTCTTCCAGGCGTTGGCCTGGTAGTCGACCTTCGAGGTGCCGGCGCAGGTCGTGCCGGGGCCCGCGGCGCAGTCGTTCTTGCCGGCGAGCGAGACGCCGTAGCACTTCTCCATGGCACCCTTGTCGGCGGCCATCTTGTCGTCGGCGGCGGTGGCGGTGGCCGACAGCGCGGCGAGCGCGAGGGCGGCGAGGGTCAGCGAGCGAGCGTTCATCCGGAACTCCTGAAAAAGGGGGTTGCCGGCATCGGTCGCGCCGGGCGGCCGGACTTTACAGCCGCGTCTTCACGACACCTTCTTGCCGCGCTCGACTTCGCCTTCGAGCTTGCGCGCATCACCGGCCGGAATCGCGCCGCGCTTGTCGGCCAGCATCTCCCACGCCGAGAACGCGAGCGCGACGACCAGCGGCCCGAGCACGAAGCCGTTGATGCCGAGCAGAGCCAGCCCGCCGATCGTCGAGATCAGCACGACGTAGTCGGGCAGGCGCGTGTCCTTGCCGACCAGCACCGGCCGCAACAGGTTGTCCACCAGGCCGATGACGACGACGCCGAACACGGCCAGGCCGACCCCCTGCCACACCTCTCCGATGGCGACGAGGTAGAGCGCGACGGGCGCCCAGATCAGCGCCGCGCCGATCGCCGGCAGCAGCGACAGGAACGCCATCATCACCGCCCACAACAAGGGCGCGTGGATGCCGAGCACCCAGAAGGCGATGCCGCCGAGTGCGCCCTGCGCCGCAGCGATGAGCACGTTGCCCTTGACGGTGGCGCGCAGCACGGTCGTGAAGCGCTCGACGAGCACGTCTCTCGACGCCGGCTCGAGCGGGATCGCCCGGCGGATCCGCCCGCCGATCTCCGGCCCGTCGCGCAGCAGGAAGAACAGCAGGTACATCGCGACGAAGAACGAGACGACGAGGTCGAGCACGTTGGAGCCGACGTCGAAGGCCCGCGTCGCCAGTGCCTGGCCGCGCGCCGTGACCGCCTCGACCAGCCGCCGCTGCACGGCGCCGATGTCGTCGATGTTGCTGCGGCCGAGCAGGTCGGTCGCCCACGTCGGCAACGCGGAGAGGATGCGCTGGAAATACGCGCCGAAGTCGATCTGGCCGCTGCCGACCTTCTGCACCGCCGAGGTCACCTCCTGGACGATCGACAGCGAGACGATCGCCATCGGCAGGATGACGATGAGCAGGATCACGAGAAGCGTGGCGAGGGCGCCGAGCGTGCGGTGCTCCGGCCACCGCGTGGCGAGCTTGCGGTGCAGCGGCTGGAACAGCAATGCCAGGATCGCCGCCCACATGACGGCGCCGTAGAACGGCAGGACGACGGCGACCGCGCCGATCGACACCAGCACCAGCACGCCGATGAAGAATCCGCGCTCGACGGGCGACTCCGCGCCGGTGACGGGGCGTTTGCTCATGACGGAAGGTCGGGCGCTTTCGGCGGCCGGCCCGGGATCGTCAGCGCCGCGGCGCACTCGCCGCCTTCGCATTCGGTTGGGCGCCGCCGCCGGCCTTCGCCTTGGCGGCCTCCTCGCGCGCGATCTGCATCATGCGCTCCATCATCGGGCCGATGCGCTGCTGCATCATCTGCGTCGAGCGCAGCGCGAGCTGCGGCGTCTTGGCGATGAGCGACTTGCCGAGCGGCCCCTGGTAGAACGCGATCAGCCCGTCGACCTCCTCCTGCGTGAAGGTCTCGGCGTAGATGGCGGCGAACGCCGGCTTGAGCTTCGCCCAGCTCAGCTCCTCCTGGACGACGGCGTTGATGCGCGGCAGCACCGCGTCCATCGCCCGGGTCGCCTCCTCCGGGGCACCCTGTCGCTGCAACGCCTGGCGCATCGCGTTCTGCATCGCCGGCAGCGTCTGCGCGTAGATCGTCTCGAGCTGGCGCTGCACCTGCATCGCCTGCATCAGCCGGTCGACCGACTCGGCCGAGGCAGCGGCGTGCGCGGCGGTCGTCGCGCCCAGGCAGCAGCCGACGATCACGGGGAGGAAAACGCGGTGGAGCAGGTGCATGGCGGTCGGGTCCGGATGCGCCGTCGTGGCGCAGCGTCCGACTGTACGTCGCAGCGTCGCGCGACCGGGGTCGGTGGCGCCGGCCTTGCCCCGTCGGCATCAGCTCCTGCCGAGCTGCCGGGCCGCGTCGCGCCCCGCCCGCGTGCCCTGGTACATCGCCTCTTCGAACACCGAGTAGCCGGACACATCGCCGTGCGCGTGGTGGACGCGCTGCTGCGGCGTGGCGAGCGCGGCGAGCGCCGGGCTGCCGCGCACGCCCGGCGCCGGGATCGCCATCGCGTGGCCGTAGCGCATGGCGTCGACGCCGACGATCCGCTCGGGCAGGTCGGGATGGGCGACGGCGAGGTCGGCGACGACGCGCGACGCCCAGGTGCGCCAATCGTCTTCGAGCAGGCGCGAGCGGCTCGCGGCCAGCGCCGTCGCATCGCCGCCGCCGAGCGCCCAGTACGCCGTGAGCACGGTCGGCCCGGCGTACGGGCGCAGGCTCTGGTGCATCGCGTCGACGTAGCCGAGCGCCGGGCTGCCGTAGATCACGTTGTCCCACGACGGCGGTGCGCCCGGCCGGTCGTCGAGCGGCGCGTCGAGTTGCAGGTTGGCGACCAGCCACGGCGCGTGAGGCACCTGCGCGGCCGCCGCGGCGAGCGACGGCGGCGGTGAGCGCATGAGGCGCGCCGAGACGAACAGCGGCGTGGCCAGCACGAGCTGGCGGCAGGTCCAGCGCTCGCGAACGCGCCGGGCCGCGTCCCACGCGTCGACGACGACCTCGCCGCGGCCCTCGTCGACGGCGAGGACGACGCGGCCGGCGTGGATGCGGCCGGCGAGCGGCTCGGCCATGCGCGCGGTGAGCCAGCCGTTGCCCTCGGGCCAGGTGAGGACGCCGTCGTCGACATCGGCATCGACGCCACGGCTGGCAGCGGCGTCGCCGCCGGCCGACGCGTGGAAACCGTGCCGGCTCGCGAAGTAGTGCAGTCCGGCCCACGCCGAGACCTGGGCAGCGCCGGCGCCGTAGTCGTCGCGGCAGCAGTAGTCGAGGTACCAGCGCAGGGCCGGCGAGGCGATGCCGTTGGCGGTCAGCCACGCGGCAAAGGTGGTCGTGTCGAGCGCGGCCAGCGCGCCGGTCCAGCCGGCCCGCGCGGTCGGCATGGCGAACGACGGGCTTGCGGTCGACGAAGGCGACACGGCACGCGCCAGCGCAGCCTCGAAGCGCCGATAGTCGGCGAGCGTCGACGCGCGCTCGGCGGCCGGCAGCGCCTCGACCGGGGGCAGCAGGCCGTCGCGCCAGCCGCCGCCGATCCAAAGCCGCTCCTGAGGCGTGTGGCAGAGCATGCGTTCGTCGTAGCGCGTCGCACCGTGCTCTTGGCGACGGACGCCGAGCGCGTCAAGCAGTTCGACGACCTCGACGGCCGCGATGCCCGGCACCGGCAGGTAGTGCGCGCCGAGCGGGCAGCGCATGCCGGCCATCGCGTGGCCGCGCGCATTGCCGCCGGCGCTGTCCTCGAGCTCGAGGACGTGCGTGTCGTCGACGCCGGCGGCGACGAGCGCACGCGCCGCCGCGAGTCCCGAGACGCCGGCGCCGACGACGAGTGCATCCGCGCGGCGGACGGCGGCGACAGCGGGTGGCGAGCCCGACCTGGCGTTCGCGTCGGGCCAGCCGCTGCGCAGCAGGTGGCCGCGCTCCATCGACGCGCCGACCCAGCCGCCCGCCCAGGCAGGCTCGCGTCGTCGCGAGCAGCCGGCGATCGCCGACGCACCGCCGACCGCCACCGCTGCGGCCGACGCGGCGAGCAGGGCCCGCCGTGTCGTCGTCATCGCCGGCCCGCCATGGCGACGCTCAGCGCGCGACCTTGCCCCATTCCTCGTCGAAGGTCTGCACCAGCACCTGGTTCGACAGCCGGTTGGGCTCGGCGGGAACCCGCGCCATGTCGGGCGGGAAATCGAGCAGCGCGGCGATGCCGTCGAGGTCGAGGAAGCGCAGTCCCGGCGGCAGCGATGCGGGCTTGCGCCACGGTCGATGCGACGCGATCACGAAGCCCCATTCGCCGAAGCTCGGCACGTGCGCGTGGTACGGCGTGGCGGTGAGGCCGGCAGCCTCGATGGTCGCCACGACGGTCCAGAAGCTCTTCCTCGCGATCAGCGGCGAGGTCGTCTGCACGACCGCGTAGCCGCTGCCCGAGAGGTGCCGGTCGAGCCGCTCGTAGAACGTCGTCGTGTAGAGCTTGCCGATCGAGAAGTTGGTCGGGTCGGGAAAGTCGACGACGATGGCGTCGAACACCGCGCCTTCGTTCGCGTCGAGCCAGGCAAAGGCGTCGGCGTTGACGATGTGCACCTTCGGCGAGTTGAGCGCGTCGCCGTTGAGCGAGCGCAGCAGCGGCTGCTTCGAGAACAACGCCGTCATGCGCGGGTCGAGCTCGACGAGCGTGACCTGCTCGACGCCCGGATGGCGCAGCACCTCGCGCACCGCCATGCCGTCGCCGCCGCCGAGCACGAGCACGCGCTTCGGTGCGCCCTGCGCCGCCAGCGCCGGATGCACGAGCGACTCGTGATAGCGGTATTCGTCGCGCGAATGGAACTGCAGGTTGCCATTGAGGAAGAGCCGCACGCCCGCCTTGCCCGACGTGACGACGACGCGCTGGTAGTCGCTCGATTCGCTGAAGAGCACCTGGTCGCCGTAGAAGCGGTCTTCGGCCCAGGTGGTGACGCGGTCGGCGCCGACGAAGGCCGCCGCAAGCGCCACGACCGCGAGCGCGCAAGCGATGGCGTGCGACGCGAAGCCGCGCAGCTCGCCGCGAAACAGCCACAGCGCCCAGAGGGCGACGGCGGCGTTGAGCAGGCCGAACGCCGCGCCGGTGCGGATGAGCCCGAGGTGCGGCACCAGCAGCAGCGGAAACGCGACGGCGACCGCGAGCGCGCCGAGGTAGTCGAACGTCAGCACCTCGGAGACGAGCGTGCGCAGCGTCGAGCGGCCGCTGGCGTCGCGGGTGTGGCGCTTGAGGATGCGCAGCACGAGCGGGATCTCGAGGCCGACGAGGATGCCGATCGCCAGCACGAGCGCGTAGAGCGCGAAGCGAAACGTCGGCGTCGACACCGACTGCAGCGAGAACAGCGCCGCCGGCATGAGGCCGCCGACAACGCCGACCAGCAGCTCGACGCGCAGGAACACCGCCACCAGCTGGCGCTCGACGAAGCGCGACAGCCACGAGCCGATGCCCATCGCGAACAGGTAGGCGCCGATGACCGTCGAGAACTGCAGGATCGAGTCGCCGAGCAGGTAGCTCGCGAGCGTGCCGGCGGCGAGCTCGTAGACGAGGCCACACGCGGCGACGACGAAGACCGAGACGAGGAGCGCGAGCTCGACCGGGCGGATGGGGGACGCACGTGCAGGCGGATCGAGCACCGCGCGAACTTGCGACATTCAGCCGATCAGCGGATTGCGGGTGCGCAGCGAGGGGAATCGGCCGAAATCGCGATCGGCGGTCCACAGTTCGCTCACACCGTGCTCCAGGCAGATGGCAGCGACGCGTGCGTCGTGAACCGCGGGACCGGTGATGGCACTATCGTCGACGAGACGGCGAAGAACGGCCCAGTGTTCGCCTGTCTCACCCAGCAGATGCAGGGTGGGCGATTTCAGCCACTCTTCGACGGCCTCGAGCGCGATCTTCATCGGCGTCGGCATCTTGAAGGCGCGGGTGTTGGTGGCCACGCCGATGAACTCATGCAAGCAGGGCCACGGGATCGCCCACGCCGCCCGGCCCTCGGCCAGGCCCGCAAGGCATGCGAAGGCCGCAACGTGGTTCAGCGCGTCGGCCCGATGCGCGTAGACGAGCAGGTTGGTGTCGAGCGCGATCAACCGGCATCGCGCTCGTAGGAGAGGTGGATGATCTCGCCCATCGACAGGTGGGCGACGCCGGGTTGCAACCCGCCACTCCCGAAGGTGACTTTGCGCAACTTGAACGGACGCACCTTCGCCGTTCTCGCGGCCAATTCACGCTCCAGCGCGCTCTCCACCAGTGCCCTCAGCGTCTGTCCGTCTCGCGCCGCCACGCGCTTGGCGCGGACGAAGAGCGGATCGGCGATGTCGAGTGTGGTCTTCATGGCAAAGGCCCCCGATATGGGTGCCCATATCGTAGCACCGCCGCTACCCGTGCACCGCCGCCGCGACGATCATGCCGATGGCGATCGCCATCGCGCCGACCACGATCGCCAGCGCCAGGTTCTTCTTCTCGACGATCTCTTCCCACAGCCGGTACGGCGTGATCTTGTCGACGATGATGAAGCACAGCCAGAAGATCACCACGCCGATCAACGCGTAGAGGATCGACCCGAACACGATCCCCGGCTTCAGCCATTCGATGCCCACCATGTCTGTCTCTCCTTGCGTGTTGTGAACGCGTTGCTGACGATGATCGCGCCGGCGGGCTACTTGTGCCCGCCGCCGCTCGAGAAGCCGCCGAAGGCGCCCCCGCCGGAGCGAAATCCCCCGCCGGAGCGACGGTTGTTCAGGCAGCTCTGGAGCTCCTGCGACGATTCTCCGAACGTGTTGCGGACCTGGTTGCAGTCGCTGCCGCCGTCGTCGTCGCCGCAGCGAAACAGCAGCAGCACGACGACGATGATGAAGAGCCACAGGAAGACCTTGGCGAGCAGGCCGCCCTTGAAGGCGGTCGGCGACGCGTCGCGCTGCAGCGCCGCCTTCTGATCGGGCGGAAGGCGAAAGGCGGCGACGACCGCGTCGGCCGTGAGCGCTTCGCCGGCCGACCACACCACCTCCTCGGTGCCGTCGCCCTTCGTGCGCTCGCGGTTGAGCTTCTTCGCCGCCGCGGCGCCCGTCCCCTGGTAGTCCGTGTTCTGGGTGCGCTGGTCCTTCGACAGCCGCCAGTAGAACTCGCCGAGGACGAAGGTGACCTGCCCGGTGTAGTCGTAGAGCTTGCGGTAGAGGAGGCCGTTCCACTTGACGCTGTCGCCGAACCCTTCGGGCGCGCCGGTGATGGGGATCGCCGAGCTCCAGCCGTCCTCGGCGTCGACGAGGAAGGCGAAGCCTTCGCTGCGGTGGTAGAGCAGGTACTCGCGCCAGAAGGTGCGGTCGTCTTCCGCGTCTTCGGGGATCTCGCAGCGCTCGGCGTAGCCGACGACCTGCCAGGGCAGCGCGTTCGGCGTGCCGAGGGCGATCGTGCCGACGGTGCCGAGCGGAATCAGCGGCTCGCTGCCGACCGCCTGCCGGTAGTGCGCGAGGTCGCCGCCGACGCCGCCGGACACGTCGACCACCGACTTGCACTGCTGGCAGACGACCGACTGCGTCGTGTCGAGCTTCACCGCGATGGAAGCGCCGCAGTTCGGACACGTCACGGCGCGGCCGGAGAGCGTCTTCTCGCCCGCTTCCGACAGGCCCGTCATCGCGAGCGCCGAGAGCTGCACCGAGCGGCCCACCGACCACGCCGGCCGCGGCGGGTCGGTGTAGTCGAGCGTGCCGACATCGTCGCGGCTCGAGCGCAGGTCGGCGACGAGGAAGCCCTTGCCCAGGTCCGGCCGCTTCGGCAGCTCGCCCTGCGCGGCGATGAGCTTGGCCGCGACGACCGAGGCAACCGTCCAGCGCTCGTCGTTGACGGTCAGCGGCGCGCCGGGGCGCAGCTGCTCCGGCGGCGGCACCGCGGTGCGCAGCGGCGCGTCGAACGCGATCACGTAGCGGCCGTTGTCCTCCGACAGCCAGCCCGACTTGGTGACGTCGGGCCCGCTTTCAAAGAGCGCGTGCCACTCGTTCCACGTCCCCTCGGCGTAGCGGTACTGCAGCCGGCCGATGAGCGTGAAGCGAGCGCCCTGATGGGTGCCGGCCGCGCCGAGCTGCAGCGGCGTGTGGTCGTCGAAGACCTCGGCGCTCTCGCCGATCTTGCGCAGTCCGTCGCCGGCGCGGACGACGGTCGAATGGCAGAACGAGCAGACGGCGAACGGCGCGGCCGCCGAGCGGAACTCGACCGGCGCGCCGCAGTTCGGGCACGCAGCGCGGTAGACGCGCTGCGGTGCGGGCTCGGTCGCCAAGTGCCTCAGCCGGGGGCGAGCCGCCTCAGGCCAGCTTCTTCAGCAGCTCGGCCTTCTTGGCATCGAACTCTTCCTGCGTGACGATGCCCTTGGTCTTCATGTCGGCGAGCCGCTCGAGCGTGCTCATCACGTCCTCCGGCTTGACGCCCTGCGCCGCGGCGGCAGCCGCGCCTGCGGCCGCCGCGGGCGCTCCCGGCGCCGAGGCGGCGAGACCGCCGGCGAGCTGGCTGGCCATCACCTGGCCGAGCGCGACCCCGGCACCGAGACCCATCGCGTCGCCGGCGATGCCGCCGCCACCCTGCCCGGCGTTCTCGGCGAACTTCGGGATCGCCTGCGCGGTCTGGTACTGCATGAACTTGCCCATGTCGTTGCCGACCATGCCCATGCCGATCTTCTGGTCGAGGATCTTCTGCAGGTCCTCGGGCAGCGAGACGTTCTGCATCGTCACGATCTCGAGCTTGAGCCCGAGCTTCTCGAACGACGGCTGCGTCGCGTTCTTGAGCTGCTCGGCGAACTCGACCTGGTTGGCCGCGAGGTCGAGGAAGGGCGTGCCGCTCGACGCGACGGCGTCGGAGATGTGCTGCAGCATCAGCCCGCGCAGCTGCCCGTCGAGCTCGGTCGTCGTGTAGCGCTCGCGGGTGCCGGAGATCTCGCCGTAGAACAGGCGCGGGTCGACGACGCGGTAGCTGTAGTTGCCGAAGGCGCGCAACCGCACGGCGCCGAAGTCCTTGTCGCGAATCGTCACCGGCTGGCTCGTGCCCCAGCGCTGATCGATCTGCTGGCGGGTGCTGAAGAAGTAGACGTCGCTCTTGAACGGGCTCCTGAACAGCTTGTCCCAGTTCTGCAGGTAGGTGAGGATCGGCAGCGTCGCGGTGGTCAGCGTGTAGCGGCCGGGGCCGAACACGTCGGCGACCTTGCCCTCGTTGACGAACATCGCCATCTGCGCCTCGCGCACCGTGAGCGAGCCGCCGTTCTGGATCTCGCGGTCTTCCATCGGATAGCGCCATGCCAGCGTGCCGTCGCTGTCCTCGGTCCATTCGATGATGTCGATGAACTGCTTCTTGATGAAATCCATCAGCGCCATGGCAGCGGTTCTCCGAGAGCAAAACCCGGTATCCGGGCGGGGCCGAATGATAAAGCGACCCCTGCACAATCCATCCCCATGAAGGGTGGCCGCGCATGACCGATCCGACCACCCGGGCTGCGCCGTCGCATCGCCTCGCCATCGTCGGCGCCGGCCCGGTCGGCCTTGCGCTGGCGCTGCACGCGGCGCACGCGCTGCCGGGCGCGGCGATCTCGCTGTTCGATGCGCAGCCGGCCGACAAGGACGTCTCCGGCGACCCGCGCACGCTGGCGCTGTCGCTCGGCAGCGTGCAGTCGCTGCAGCGGCTCGGCGCCTGGAACGCCGACGCGGCGCAGACGATCGCAGAAGTGCACGTGTCGCAGCAGGCACCGTCGCTGGCGGCGGTGCTGCCGCGGCGCATCGGCGAGCCCGAGCTGACGATCCGCGCGATCGACGAGGCGGTGCCGTATCTCGGCGCCGTGATGGCGTACGGCGCGATTGTCGCGCCGCTGCAGCAGGCGTGGGAAGCGGCCACGGCGCGAGAGCCGCAGCGCCTGTTCACGCGCTTTGGAACGCCGGTCGCGGCGATCAAGAACGTCGACGGCGGCGTCGAGGTCGATGCGGCGATCGCCGAACGGTTCGATCTGGCCATCGTCGCCGAGGGCGGCGTCTTCCAGCTGACGACCACCGGCGGCCCGCTCGTCGCCCGCGAAGGCCGTGCGCCGCTGCGCCACGACTACCGCCAGACCGCGTGGGTCGGCCAGGCGACGTTCGACGCCGACACGCCGATCGGCGCCGTCGCATACGAACGCTTCACGCGGCACGGCCCTGCCGCGCTGCTGCCGCTGCGCGACGGCCGCGCCGGACTGGTCTGGTGCGTGCCGAGCGACGACGACCCGGTCGCCGAGCTCGACGACACGCAGCGCGCGATCGTCCTGCGCTCGATCTTCCATTCCGCCGCGCCGCGCATCGCAAGCGTCTCGCCGCTGAAGCGCTTCCCGCTCGGGCTGACCGCCGAGCGCACGCTGACCTCCGGCCGCACCGTTCGTATCGGCAACGCGGCGCAGACCTTGCACCCGGTCGCCGGGCAGGGCCTCAACCTCGGCCTGCGCGACGCCGAGGTGCTGGTTCGCGCACTGGCGCGCAACACCGCAGCCGACATTCCGCGCGTGCTCGCCGGGCTCGAATGGCAGCGCGGCCCCGACCGCTGGGCGATGATCGCGACGACCGATTTCCTCGCCCGCAGCTTCACCTGGAAGCTGCCCGGCGCGGCCGCCGCGCGTGGCATCGGCATCGCCGCGCTCGACGCCCTCGGGCCGCTCAAGTCGCGGATCGCCCGGCAGATGATGTTCGGCAGCCGATGACCGCAGGCGCCGACGCGCTTGCCTTGCTCGCGATCGGTGGCCTCTCGGGCCACGGCCTGGCGATGCTCGCGTTCACGGTGATCGTGTTCGCCACGTTCGCCTCAGACCGCGTGCCGATTGCCTCGGTGTGCCTGGCGATCCTGGTCGTGGTGCCGCTCTTTTTCGCCGCGCTGCCGCTGGCCGATGCGTCGGGCAGCGTCATCGACTCGGGCCGCTTCTTCTCCGGCTTCGGCCATCCGGCGCTGATCACCATCTGCTCGCTGATGATCCTCGGCCACGCGCTCGTCGTCACCGGCGCGCTCGACCCGGTGGCACGCCGACTCGCCTCGCTCGTCGCGGCGCGGCCGCGGCTGGCGCTCGCGGCCGTGCTCGTCGGCGTCATGTTGGTGAGCGGCTTCGTCAACGACACGCCGGTCGTCGTGCTGATGATCCCGCTGCTGCTCGCCGCGACGGCGCGCGCCAAGGTGGCGCCGGCCGGGGTGCTGATGCCGATGAACTTCGCAGTGCTGATCGGCGGCATGTCGACCTCGATCGGCACGTCGACCAACCTCATCGTCATCAGCATCGCCGCGAGCCTGGGCCTGGCGCCGTTCGGCATGCTCGACTTCTACGGCCTCGTCGCCGTCGCGGCGGTGCCCGCGCTGCTCTACCTCTGGCTGATCGCCCCGCTGCTGCTGCGTTCGGTGCCGGTGCCGGCGGCGATGGTGAGCGAAGAGGCGTTCGACGCCGAGCTGCACCTCGAGGCCGAGAGCAGGTTCGTGAACCGGGAACTGCGCGAGGCACTTGCGGCCACAGGGGGCCGGATGCGCATCGTCGACCTGCGCGACGCCGAAGGCAGGCAGCGCAGTCGCCTGCCGACGATGAAACTGCGCGCCGGCGACCGTTTCGTGCTCCAGGACACGGTGCCCAACCTGAAGGAGTTCGAAGGCCTGCTCGGCGCATCGCTGCACGGCGTGGCCGACATCGAGGCGCTGGCCGCGGCACCGGTCGATCCCGTGGACCCTGATGCGGCCGCTGCCGCCGAAGCCGGGGAAAAGCAGTCGCCGCGCGACGCCGACGCAATCGTCGCCCGGCTCGTCATCACGCCGCAGTCGCCGATGGTCGGCCGCTCGGTGAGCGACCACCGGATCGCCGAGCGCTACCGGCTGGTCGTCGTCGGCGTCAAGCCGGCGCGCAGCACGATCCTGCCGTCGCGGGCGGCGCCGAAAGCGAGCCGCACCGTCGCCGACCGTGCGCTCGCCGTCGGCGACGTGCTGCTGGTGCAGGGGCGTGTCGCGGCGATCCAGGACGCGCAGCGCGACAACATCGGCGCCCTGCTCGACGACCAGCTCGTGCTGCCGCGCCGGCACAAGGCGCCGACCGCCCTGCTGACGATGGCGGTCGTCGTCTCGCTGGCCGCCTTCAAGATCGTGCCGATCGCCATCGCCGCGCTGGCCGGCGTGCTGTTCCTGCTCGCGATGCGCACGCTCGCCTTCGGCGAGCTCGCCGCGGCGCTGTCGGTCAAGGTGGTGCTGATCGTCGCGGCGAGCTTCGCCCTCGGCGACGCGCTCACCGTCACCGGTGCCACGCAGTGGCTGGCGGTCCAGCTCGTGTCGGCCACCGGCGCGCTCGAGCCGCGCTGGATCCTCGTGCTGCTGATGGTGCTGATGGGCGCGCTCACCAACTTCGTGTCGAACAACGCGTCGGCGGCGATCGGCACGCCGCTCGCCGTCGAGCTCGCGCGCCAGCTCGGCGTGGCGCCCGAGCCGTACGTGCTCGCGGTGCTGTTCGGCTGCAACCTCTGCTACGTCACGCCGATGGGCTACCAGACGAACCTGCTGGTGATGAACGCCGCCGGCTACCGCTTCGGCGACTTCGTCCGCGTCGGCGGGCCGCTGTTCGTCATCATGGGCGCGGTGCTGTCGGCGATGCTGATGTGGCGGTATTCGCTTTGACGCAGGGCAGATGGCGCATGGTTCAATGCCGGCCATGACAGCCGACGTGACCACACCCTCGCCCGCCCGCCGTCACATCCGCCTGACCTCGCACGCCGGCGGCTTCGGCGCGCTCCCGCTGCAATGGGGCGCACCGACCGCCGCCGAGCGCGGACCGGTCGTGGCGACGACGACGACGCGCTCGCACCGCAACGTCATCGGCACGCACTCGGGCTCCTACAGCGTCTACCGGGCGCTCGCCGTCGCCGCGGGCGCGCTGAAGTCGGAGCACAAGGCCGACCTCACCGACACGGCGCCGACCGACGTGATCGGACCGCATCCGGCGTGGGGCGAGCCCGGCCGCATCGTCAGCCTCGACCCGTGGGGCGCCGTCGTCGCCGACGTGTACGCCGCCGAGATGGCCGCCGGCTACGACATCCGGCCGACGATCGCCGTGACCAAGGCGCACGTCATCCTGCCCGAGGTGATCGAGGCCTTGCAGGCCGGCAGGCTCAAGGCCGACGGCCGCTTCCTCACCGCAGGCGGCGCGGCGATGGTGACCAAGGTCGCCGTCGAACCGGTGTGGCACCTGCCGGGCATCGCCGCGCGCTTCGGCTGCTCCGAGACGGAGCTGCGCCGCGTGCTGTTCGAGGAGACCGGTGGCATGTACCCGGAGCTCGTGACCCGCAGCGACCTCGAGGTCTTCCTGCCGCCGATCGGCGGGCAGACGGTCTACATCTTCGGCCGCCCGGAAGACCTCGCCGACCCGTCGATCGAGCTCACCGCTCGGGTGCACGACGAGTGCAACGGCTCGGACGTGTTCGGCTCCGACATCTGC
>JBBSUK010000036.1:0-25692 GCA_038234975.1 Burkholderiales bacterium | reverse complement strand
CCTCACACGGCCTGCGTCAGCCAGCGCACGAGCGCGCTGTCGGGCGACGAGAAGCCGTCGATCGCCGAGAAGTGGTTCATCCCGGCGAGCGGCAGGAGCTCGCCGCGGTTGCCCACGGCGCGCCAGGCGTCGTGCATCCGCGTCGACTGGTGGGCGAAGGCGGAGGTCTCGTCGCCGCCCCACGTGAACAGCGCCGGCGTCGGGCATCGTCGCACCGAGAAGACCGGCGAGTTGCGCTCGACGATGCCGGCGTCGAGCCGGATCTGCGGCTGCAGGTAGCTGCGCATCAGCGGCGCAATCTCGTACAGGCCGCTGATGAGCAGCGCCGCCACGAGCGGGTCGGCCGGGAGATCGAAGTCGCACGACCAGTCGGTCAGCAGGCACATCGCCCCCAGGTGGCCGCCGGCCGAATGCCCGCCGACCGCGACGCGTGACGGGTCGCCGCCGTGGCGCGCGATGTGGCGCAAGGTCCAGGCGACCGCGCTTCGACACTGGCGCGTGATCTCGTCGATCGTCACCGTCGGGCACAGCGCGTAGTTGACGACGACGGTCGTGAAGCCCGCCGCGTGCAGCCCGTCGGCGACCCAGCTGAACTCCTTCGACGTGAACGCCCGCCAGTAGCCGCCGTGCAGGAAGACGAACACGGGCGAGCTCGCCTTCGCCGCCGGGAAGATGTCGAGCGTCTCGTCGGCTGAAGGCCCGTAGGGAACGTCGAGCACGGCATTCATCGTCTCGCGAGCCCGGGCCGCCTGCGCGCTCCACCTCGGCACATAGCTCGCCGAATCGGCGACAGCGGCTGATGGGTTGTAGCCGGCGTCGACTTCGGCGTCGCTGCGGAAGCCGGAACCGTCGGCGCCCGAAGGTGTGATGCTCGTCATGGCGTGCGAGTGTAGGCAGCGGGGTCGGGCAAACAAGGGTCGTCGTGAAGATCGACTTGGGTACCATCGAATGCCACCCCGCGCGCCATGCACTCAGACGACGACGAAGAAGACCGCACCGTCATCCGGCCACCGAGCGCCCGAACGCAGGCGCCGCTGCCGGCCGTTCCGCGCACGCATCACGCCACGCAGCACCCCGAGCCGACGGCGATCGACCCGCACGCCACCGGCCACGGCGCAAGCCACGACCCGGTCACCACGCCACCGGCCACCACACCGCCGGACGGCGTCGGGCAGACGCAGGCCGACCCGGCGATGCAGAAGACGCAGGTGGCACCGCCGCCTTTCTCGATGCCGGCCGCCGCACCGGGCAGCACTCCGGCGACACAGCACGCGCTGACACTGCCCGCCGGCACGCGCCTGGGCGAGTTCGAGGTGACCGAGCTGATCGGCGAAGGTGGCTTCGGCCTCGTCTACCTCGCCTGGGACCACTCGCTGCAGCGCAAGGTGGCGCTGAAGGAGTACATGCCATCGTCGATCGCGTCGCGGGTCGGCGAGAGCGAGATCAGGCCGCGCTCGGCGCGCCACCAGGAGACCTTCGAGGCGGGCCTGAAGAGCTTCATCAACGAAGCGCGCCTGCTCGCCCAGTTCGACCACCCGTCGCTGCTCAAGGTGTACCGGTTCTGGGAAGCGAACGGCACCGCCTACATGGTGATGCCCTTCCTCGAAGGCGCGACGCTGCGCGACACCGTGCGCAACCTTCCCGAGCCGCCCGACGAGGCGTGGATCCTGGCCCTGCTCGCGCCGTTGTTCGACGCGCTGACGATGCTGCACTCGGCGCAGATCTACCACCGCGACATCGCCCCCGACAACGTGCTGCTGATGGCCGACACCGGCCGACCGCTGCTGCTCGACTTCGGCGCCGCGCGGCGCGTCATCGGCGACATGACGCAGGCACTGACGGCGATCCTCAAGCCCGGCTACGCGCCGGTCGAGCAGTACGCCGAGGTGCCCGGCATGAAGCAGGGGCCGTGGACCGACGTCTACGCGCTCGCCGCCGTCGTGCACTGGATGATCCTCGGCAAGACGCCGTCGCCGTCGGTCGGGCGCATGTTCGACGACGCCCAGGTGTCGGTCGCCGACAAGGCGGCCGGCCGCTACAGCGCGCAGTTCCTCGGCGCCATCGACCGTGCGCTCGCCGTGCTTCCCGACAAGCGCACGCAGACGATCGACGACTTTCGCCGCGACCTCACCGGCGACGCCGGCGCGGCTCCGCTGCCGTCGACCGCCTTCGCATTGCCACCGACGATCGCCTTCGCGGGTTCCGCGGCGAGCCAGACCACCACCGGCGCCGCGGCCGGCACCGGGAGCGCCGACGACCGCACCCTCCAGCCGACGGTGCCGCCGCGAACACGAGCCGGGCCCGGCCCGGCAGCGCCCGTTGCGCCGGCAGGCGCTCCGAAGTCGCGGAGCCGGATCGCGATCGCCGTCGGCTCGGCCGTGGCCATCGGTGTCGTCGCGGCCGCGGCGGTGGCGTTGTGGCCACGCGCAGCCGACCGGGTCACGACGCCGTCGACCGCGGCGACCGCAACGCCGCCCGTCGCGTCGCACGACGCAGCCGCCTCCGGCGCGACGACGACGGCGACACCCGGCGCAACCGTCGAGCCGACCACCGTCACGGCGGTCGAGCCGCCGGCGTCGTCGGCAGCCGTCGACGCTGCATCGGCCGTCGCGCCGACGCGGTTGCCGCCCGTTGCAGCCGAGCTGCCGACCGCCCCGCGCGACACGCCGCCCGTGCAGCCGAGGCCGCCGCGCGAGACGCGCAGCACCACGACCGCCACGCGCCGCCCCGCGACCCGCAACGACCCGCCGGCGGAGGCGCGCCCGGAGCGTCGCGAGCGCGCGACCGCGACCACGCCTGAATACGCACGACCGGCCGAGCCCAAACCGCCGAGCGACAGCCAGGCCGAATGCGGTCGCCTGTTCCAGCGCCTGTCGCTCGGCGAGGCCGACCAGGCGCTGATGGACCGGATCCGCGCGCTGCGCTGCCGTTGACGCGCCCTCCCCCGCCCAGGGGTTGACGCAGGGCGCCACCTGTACAACCATGCGCCGCCACCGGGGAAGACAGATGGTGTGCTCCCCACCGGCGACCGCGCTCGAGCACGGGCCCGGTGCGCAAGGACTCCACAGGACATGCGATGCTGAAGACAACGACGCGGGCGGCCTTCCGCCCCCTGGACCGTGCGGCGGCGCTGATGGCCTGCGTCGGGCTCTCGACCTTGCTGGCGTCGTGCGGCGGTGGCACCGCGGCGTCGACCGAGAGCGACCACGACACCGGCGTCAACAAGACCTACCTGAGCGTCGAGGCGTCCGACGCAGACGGCGACCCGCTCAGCTACCAGTGGCGGGTCACCGGCGGCACGATCGACAACAAGAACGCCAAGGACACGGTGTGGACGCTGCCCGACGGCGACGGCCTGCACTTCGCCTACGTCACGGTCTCCGACGGCAAGGGCGGCTGGGTGGAGCAGCAGTACGCGGTCGCCACCGACCTGCTCGACACGCACGCCGCATCGCGCGCGCCGATCGACCGCGAGGCGCCGGCGGTCGTCGATGCGCCGGGCACCACCTTGCGCCTGCGCTACGCGTCTCCCGATGCGACGCTGTTCCAGCCACCCGCGGGCGGCGCCAAGCAGGCGCGCACCGTGTTCCTGCCCGACGTGCAGGTGCAGGTCGTCGAGCAGGCGACGGGCAGGGTCGCGTTCTCGGGCGTGACCAACCTCGCCGGCGAGCTTGACCTGCCCAAGCTGCCGACCGGCGGCAGCTACGTGATCCGCTGCGGCGTCGCCAACGGCGCCTCGCTCCAGGATTGCGACACCCTCGTCGTCGGCCTTGAAGCAGCCGTTCGCCGCTCGATCCCGGTCTTGTCGCCGGCGCAGAACCTGCGTCTGTTCGGCCACGTCGCGCTGGCCGACGGCTCGGTGTGCGGCATCGAGAACGCCTACTTCACGCTGCGCACCGCCGCCACGGTGCAGCTGCGCCAGGTCGACGGCACCGCGATCGGCGCCGCCGTGCACGTCAACCGCTACGGCGACTTCCAGCTCAGCGCGGCCGTGCCGGTGCGCGGCCCGCTCAAGCTCGAGGTCAGCTGCGAGGGCTACATCGCCAGCGTCGCCGTGCCGGCGCCGACCGACCCGGCCGGCTATGTCGCGACGGCGCCGGTCGAGCTGTCGCACGTGATTGCGAACTCGAAGCCCAGGCTCGTGAAGATGGTCGCCACCGGGCCCGATGGCAACGTCCGCGGCCGCATGATCCGCCCCGGCGAGGGTGCCGGCAGCGACTTCCTGCCCGGCGCCGACCACTTCCTCACCTACAAGGGCGCCGACACGAAGCTGAGCGCCTGTCTCTACTACCGGGCGCTCGGCGCCGTCGCCGATTGCGATTCGCAGGGCAACCCGTCGGGCGCGATCTCGTTTTCGGACTGGAAGCGCAAGAACGGCTTCGGCTCATCGGCCGACGTCGCCGCCGACTACATCAACCAGCGCGATCTCAACCTCGTGCGCCGGATGGTCGCGACGCGTTCGTCGTCGGGCGGCATCGCCTTTTACGTCTGCAACAACCCGGGCCCCGACGGCAACACGCAGAAGGAGATCGACGACACCATCGCCGACGCGCTCGCCAACCAGAAGCGCGTGGCCTGCGTGGCGATGGAGTACACGCCCGTCACCGGTGCGAACGGCGGTCAGCCCTTCACCAAGTTCCTCACCTTCGGCCCCGACGGCGGCCTGCTGCTGTCGATCAACCTCGACGGCCGCGGCGAGAAGTACATGCCGGGCTCGTGCGTCGCCTGCCACGGCGGAACGACCTACAACGGGCGCTTCCCGGAGCAGGAGACCGCGTCGCCTTTCCTCGGCTCACGCTTCCTGCCGTTCGACACGGGCAACTACCTGTTCTCGTCAAGCCCGGCGCTCTCCGAGGCGGCGCAGGGCGAGGCCTTCTACCAGCTCAACCAGCTCGTCAGGGCGACCGAGCTGAGCGACACCTCGGCGACCAGCGAGCTCATCAAGGGCTGGTACGCGAGCGGCCACGTGCTCGACAAGTCATACGTGGCGCCGGCCTGGGCCGCCGCCGACGCGATGCCGGCGACGGCCGGCGCGGCGCGCGTGTACCGCGAGGTGATCGGCATCTCTTGCCGCACCTGCCACGTCTCGCTCAGCGCGAAGTACGACTGGGACTCGATCGTGCTGACACCGGCGCGCGCCTCGCCGCAGTTCTGCGGCGGCACGCCCGACCTGGCGATCAACGCGTCGATGCCCAATGCCCTGATCTCGAGCGACCGCGTGCTGGCGCGCATCGGCAGCAGCGCCGAGCTGTCGGCGCTGACGACGCAGTTCCTCGGTTGCGCTTCGCCTCGGCCCGATCCGGTCTACGACAAGCGATGAGCGAGGCACCGCGCCTGCGCCCGATCGCGTTTTCCCGTCGCTCGCGACGCATCTGATCCAGGGAGTCGCCATGAACCGCGTCCGCCACCCATCGACCCTCGGTGCCGCCTTAGCGCTCGCCGCAGCCGCAGCCGCGACCGCCCTCGCCGCATGCTCGACGACGCCCTCGTCATCGTCCGCGACATCGCCTCCTCCGACGTCGACCGCGCCCGCGACAGCGACGACCTCGCGACCGGCTCCGTCCACCGCCGCGCCTGCGCAGGCCCCGGCGACCGCGCGCACCGAGTTCGTCGCGCCGGACCCGATCAAGTTCGAGGACGCCGTCACCCGCGCCGGCCGCCAGCTCTTTCGCGACGCGCAGGCGACCCTCGGAAAGGAGCCGCGCCTGTTCGTCATCGACCCGCTGATCGACGCCAACACCGGTGGGCGCACCGTCAGCACCGAGAAGATGGGCCAGGAGCTCGAGAACCTCGCGGCGAGGGAGTTCCGCTCCTACGCCGTCACGCCGATGACGCGCAACACCCTCGCGACCAAGCCGCTGCTGCTGATCGGCACGCTGACCCCGGTGACGGTCGAGCGCAGCATCGACAAGAAGCCCGACGCCTTCCGCGTCTGGCTGACGCTGATCGACCTGCGCTCCGGCAAGGTCGTCGCCAAGGCACTCGACCGCGCCACGGTCGAGTCGGTCAACCCCGAGCCGCTGCCCTTCTACCGCGACATCCCGACCTGGACCAAGGACACCGCGGTCATCGGCTACATCAACTCGTGCCAGGTCAACACGAAGATCGGCGACCCGGCCGATCCCGACTACCTGTCGCGCCTGCCCGCCTCGGCGGTGATCAACGAGGCGATCCTCGCCTACGACGACGGCAAGGTCCTGCCCTCGAACAAGCTTTACAAGGAAGCCGAGCCGATCGCCGATCCCGGTGACCTGCGCGTGCTCAACGGCCTCTACATCACGAGCTGGCAGCTCGGCCGCAAGGACCAGGCCAAGGATGCGTTCGGCAAGCTCGTCGCATCCGGCCTCGAGCAGAAGCGCCTGCCCGTCAAGCTGCTCTTCAAGCCGGGCTCGACGCAGTTCAACGCGATCGGCGACCTGCCGCAGCAGTACCAGGTGTGGATCGCGTCGCTGGCCGAGGAGGCGGGCCGCACGCCGGCGTGCGTGCGCATCGTCGGCCACACCAGCCGCAGCGGCAGCGCCAGCGTCAACGAGCGGCTGTCGCGGCAGCGGGCCGAGGCGGTGCAGCGCATGCTCGAGCGCGACAACCGCTCGCTCGCATCGAAGCTGAGCGCCGGTGGCGTTGGATCGAAGGAGGCGCTGGTCGGTTTGGGGACCGACGACCTGCGCGACGCGATCGATCGACGGGTGGAGTTCCGGGTCGTCGACTGCGTCTAGGGCACAAGCAACGAACGAGCGCGGCGAATACAAGCGGCGCGGACTTGAAACGGGCGCCCACGGGGCGTCCATGGGAGGCTGGACGTGACACTGAATACGCTTCGCGCACCCGTCGTGCGCATCGTCGCCGCAGTCGGCTTCCTGTTGCTGGCGACCCAGGCGCTCGCGTTCGGCAACTGGGAAAACGGAGACGCCGTCTATCACAGCGTCTGCACCAACTGCCACAACGCCGACCCGACGATGAGCAGCGGTGGCGGGGCATACCCACCCCCGGCCGGAAGTTCGGTGACTCATCTGCAAACCGAGATCAACGCCAACATGGGCTCGCCGTACACGACGCCCTACAAGACGGCCAGCAACGCGACCATCAACACGACGGTTTCCGACGTCGCCGCCTATCTCAACAACCTCAGCTACCCGACATCGACCGCGAACTCGGCCGGATTCGATTTTGGAAGCCTGGCGACGAACGCCACCTCGACGATGAGCTTCCGGATCACCAACACGGGACGCGGGCCCTTGACGGTGACGAGCGTCACCATCAGCGACAACACGAACTTCAGCGTCAACGGCTCGAACTGCACGAGCGCCGCGATCCCGGCGACCGGAACCAACTACTGCACGATCCTGGTGACATTCAGGCCGCAGAGTGCCGCCACCTTCACCGGGCGTTCGGTCACGGTGAATCACAATGCGCTCGGCGGATCGACAGTCGTCGGCAACTTCCGGGGCGTCGGGACGACGCCGTCGCCGTCGTTCAGCCGCAGCCCGTCGACGCTGACGTTCTCGTCGCGCCTCGGCCAGACCGATGGCGGCACGGTGACGATCAGCAATCTGGCGGGCGCGAGCGCCAACCTCGTCATCACGTCGCTGACCTTCTCGCGCTCCGAGTTCACGCGCAGCGGCACCTGCGTCATCGGCGGAAGCGGCCTTGCGGCGGGCGGCAGTTGCACGGTCAACATCACATACACGCCGTCCGCCCTGGGGGCGCAGAACGCAACGCTGACGATCGGGCACAACGACACCGGAAGCCCGGCGAACGTCACGCTCAACGCGACCGGCACTCAGTCGCTCATCAGCCCGACCGCCGCCTCGCTTCCCTTCAGTAACGTGCAGCAAGGCAACGCGCGGCTGCTGACGCAGAGCGTGACCAACACCGGCACGACGACGCTGAACTTCACCTCGCCGCTGCCGAGTTCGCCTGCGGCCTTGAGCGGCGCCAACGCGAGCGACTTCTCCGTCAGCGGCTGCGCGTCGCCCGTGTTCGCCGGCCTCAGCTGCACGCTCAACATCACCTTCACGCCTTCGGGCCTCGGCGCGCGCGCGGCGACTCTCACCGTCAACTCCGATGCCACCAATGGGCCGCTGGTCGTCTCCCTGACCGGCAACGGCGTCGTCCTTCCCGAGCCCACCGTCACCAGCCCAGCGTCCGACTTCCCCGACACCGTGATCAACCAGGTCTCGGCGCAGACGCGGACGATCACGGTCAACAACCCGCGCATGAACGCGATCGTCTACAGCGTCGCGGCGATCCCCGACTTCGCGATCGCCGCCGAAAGCTGCCCGACGCGCAACGTCCCCGGCGGCGGCGCCTGCACGCTGACGATCTCGTTCAGGCCGCTGATCGGTGCCGGCGAGGGCCGGCGCACCGGCAGCTACGCCTTCACCTTCACCGGCACGGGCGGCAACCCTGCACCCGACCCGGGGAGCGCCTCGGTTGCCGGCAACGCGCTGCTGCCGCTGCAGCAATCGGCGCCGTCGATCAACGCCGCCGCCGTCGTCGGCTCGCCGACGACCTCCTCGGTCGTCCTCACCAACCGTGCCTCGACGTCGATCACGCTGGGCACGCTCGTCTACAGCGGCGCTGCCGCCGGTGACTACTCGCTCGCCGCGACCAATGGCTGCACAGCGGGCCTGGTGCTGGCGCCGAGCACGAACTGCACGCTCGTGACGCGCTTCAACCCCGCCACCGCAGGAACGCGCAACGCGACGCTGACCATCACCCACAACGCCGCCGCAAGCCCGCAGACGGTTCAGCTCCTGGGCACCGCGACGCCGGCACCGCAAGGTCGCATCGAGCTGAGCGCGGCGGCGTTCGCCTTCGCCGACACGCAGCTCGCGAGCACGTCGGCGCTGACCGTCACCGCGCACAACGGCGGCGACCTCGCGCTCAACTTCAGCGCCTTCACGATCGCCGGCGCCCACGCCGGCGACTTCTCGCGCGCCGGAACGTGCGCCGTCGGCATCGCACTGCCGATCAATGCCGACTGCACCGTCGTCGTGACCTTCGGGCCGACCGCGCTCGGGACGCGCGCGGCGATGCTGTCCATCGCGTCCGACGCGAGCAACGGCACCGCGGTGCTCGCGCTCACCGGTGTCGGCGTGCCGATCCCGGCGCCGCAGGTGAGCCTGACGCCGGCGACCGTCGACTTCGGCACGCAGACCATCGGCGGCCTCTACCCGAGCCGCCGCGTGCGGCTCGTCAACAGCGGCACCGCCGACCTCGCGGTCGCGTCGATCGCCGTGTCGGGCGCCGGCTTCGCCAACGCCAGTGCGGCGGCCTGCCCGGCCGTGCTCGTTCCGGCGGCCGCGTGCGACATCGACATCGCCTTCGCGCCGAGCGCCGCGGCTGCCTTCACCGGCACCGTCACGGTCACGAGCAACGCCGCCGGATCGCCGCACGGCACCGCGCTCAGCGGCGCCGGCAGCGCCGCGGCGATTCCGGTCGTGACCTATGTGCCGATGGTGAGCACGCTCGACTTCGGTTCGGTCTCGGCCGGTTCGCTGTCGGCCATCCAAACCGTGACGATCCAGAACCAGGGTCCGGGCGGCGTCACGCTCACCGTGCTCAACGCGATCGGTCCCGATGCGGCGTCGTTCTCGGTCGTCGGCGGCACCTGCAGCCTCGCCTCGCCGCTCTTCGAAGGCGCGAGCTGCACCGTCGACATCCGCTTCGCACCGGGCTCGGCCGGATCGAAGACGGCCTCGGTGCAGGTCGCATCGACGGGCAGTTTCCCGCCGGTGCTGACGCTGACCGGGGTCGGCCTCGCCGGGCCGAACCCGAGCTTCGCGGTGTCGGAGACGGCACTCGCCTTCTCGCAGACACGGGTCGGGTCCGAGTCGCTGCCGGCGACGGTGCGGCTGACGTCGAGCGGCTCGGGTGTGGTCACCGTCACGGCGATGACCGTCACCGGTCCTTACGCCGTCGCGAGCACCACCTGCCCGGCGCTGCCGTTCACGCTCGCCGCGGGCAACGAGTGCACGATCGCCGTCTCGTTCAAGCCGAACGGCGAGGGCACGTCGGCCGGGACGCTGCGCATCACGACCGACGCCGCCCCCGCCACGCGCGAGATCGCCCTCTCGGGCAGCGGCGAGGCGCAGGCCGACGTCACCGACGGCGGCGGCTGCACGATCGGCGACGGCACGTCGCCGCTCGACCCGACGCTGTGGCTGACGGTGCTCGCCGCGATCGCGTGGCTGTGGCGGCGCGAACGCGTGCAACCACGCCGGCAGGCGCGGCACGGTCGCGCGGCTCGTGGGAAGGTCGCGCCGTGATCGCGCGCCTCGCCCTCCTCCGCTTCGCCTTGTTCGCCGCGGTCGCACTCTTCAGCGTTCCGGCGCACGCCCAGCTCGACTACTCGGCCTACGGAACGCTCGACCTCTCGTACGGGCGATTCCAGCCGAGCGGCTTCGTCAAGGACGACCGATTCAACAGCAACTCGCTGTCGGCGAGCTTCGTCGGCCTCAACGCGAGCTACGGCTTCGAGGGTGGCTGGAAGCTCGGCGGCACGGCCGAGACCTTCCTGCGCTTCCAGGACCGCGACTACGGCCGCAACGACGACGACCCGTTTCTCTCGCGCAACGCGTTCGCCTCGCTCGACAGCCTCTACGGGCGGCTGCGCGTCGGCCGGGTGCAGAGCGACCTGTTCGCGACGACGATCCGCTTCAACGCCTTCGGCAACTCGCCGGCGTTCTCTCCGGCGCTGCGGCAGATCTTCCTCTCCGGCGGCCTCGAGAGCGTGCAGGGCGACTTCTACTGGGACCGGGCCGTGAGCTACACGACGCCGAAGTTCGACGACATCGGGCTGCAGGGCAACGTGATGGTCTCGCAGGGCCGCGGCAAGCAGCGCGGCAACTACGTCGGCTCCAGCCTCGTCTGGTCGCGCGGCGTGTTCGCCGCGTCGCTCGTCGTCCAGCGGGTGCGGTTCGACAACGGCATCGACGACCGGACCAGCGAGACGGCTTACCAGCTCGGCGCGACCTACAACTTCGGCTGGGCGCGGGTCTTCGGCGAGCACACGCAGACCCGCGACGACGGGCTCGATTCGCGCAGCCGTATCACGACCGCCGGCGTGTCGGTGCCGGTGTGGCAGGGCAACGTTCTCGCGCAGGTCGGCTACGCGACCGCGAGCGGCCCTGCGGTCGATCGCCGCCACACGACGACAAGCCTCGGCTACGTCTATAACTACGACAGCACGCTCGACCTCTACGTGCTCGGCATGGACGACCGCGTCCGCCACCAGGCGCGCGGCACGTCGTACGCTGCGGGAGTCCGCTACCAGTTCTGACCGTGGAACGACGTCGCGGCGCCGCGCGTCAGTTCCGCTCCGCCAGTTGCTCGAGGATCGCCGGGTTCTCGAGCGTCGACGTGTCCTGCGTGATCGCCTCGCCCTTGGCGACTTGCCGCAGCAGCCGACGCATGATCTTGCCGCTGCGTGTCTTGGGCAGGTTGTCGCCGAAGCGGATGTCCTTCGGCTTGGCGATCGGGCCGATCTCCTTGCCAACCCAGTCGCGCAGCTCCTTGGCGATCGCCTTCGCCTCGTCGCCCTTGGGGCGCGAACGCTTGAGCACGACGAAGGCGCAGATCGCCTCGCCGGTCGTCTCGTCGGGCCGGCCGACGACCGCCGCTTCGGCGACGAGCTCGGTGTGGGCGACGAGCGCCGACTCGATCTCCATCGTGCCGAAGCGGTGGCCCGAGACGTTGAGCACGTCGTCGATGCGGCCGGTGATCGTGAAGTAGCCGGTCTTCTCGTCGCGGATCGCGCCGTCGCCGGCGAGGTAGTAGCGGCCCTGGAAGTCTTCCGGGTAGTAGTTCTTGCGGAAGCGCTCGTCGTCGCCCCAGATCGTGCGGATCATCGCCGGCCAGGGCTTCCTGATGACGAGGATGCCGCCCTTCCCGTTCGGAACTTCGTGGCCCTGCTCGTCGACCACGGCCGCGTCGATGCCGGGGAACGGCAGCGTGCACGACCCGGGAACCAGCGTCGTCGCGCCCGGCAGCGGCGTGATCACGTGGCCGCCGGTCTCGGTCTGCCAGAACGTGTCGACGACCGGGCAGCGGCCGCCGCCGACGTGCTCGTGGTACCACTCCCACGCAGCCGGGTTGATCGGCTCGCCGACGGAGGCGAGGATGCGCAGGCTCGACAGGTCGGAGTGCTTCGGGTGCACCGCGTCGTTCGTCTCGGCCGACTTGATGAGCGAGCGGATCGCCGTCGGCGCGGTGTAGAAGACCGTCACCTTGTGCTTCTCGATCGTCTTCCAGAAGCGCGCCGCGTCGGGGTAGGTCGGTATGCCCTCGAACACGACCTCGGTTGCGCCGAGCGCGAGCGGCCCGTAGGTGATGTAGGTGTGGCCGGTGACCCAGCCGATGTCGGCCGTGCACCAGAACACGTCGGTCTCGGGCTTGAGATCGAAGGTCCACTTCGTCGTCAGCGCGGCGTGCAGGAGGTAGCCGCCGGTCGAGTGCTGCACGCCCTTCGGCTTGCCGGTCGAGCCCGACGTGTAGAGCAGGAACAGCGGGTGCTCGGCGCCGACCCATTCGGGTTCGCACGTCTCCGGCTCGGCCTCGACCAGCTCGTGCAACCACTTGTCGCGCGGCGCGGTGAAGGCGACCTTGCCGCCGGTGCGGCGATAGACGATGACGTCGCGCACCGACAGCGCCGGGCCGGACGAGAGCGCCTCGTCGACGATCGCCTTGAGCGGCAGCGGCTTGCCGCCGCGCATCTGCTCGTCGGCCGTGAGCACGAGCACGGCGCCGGTGTCGGCGATGCGGTCGCGCAGGCTCTGCGCCGAGAAGCCGCCGAACACCACCGAGTGGATCACGCCGACACGCGCGCACGCCAGCATCGCGACCACGCCCTCGATCGACATCGGCATGTAGATGATCGCCCGGTCGCCCTTGACCAGGCCGCGCGACTTGAGCGCGTTGGCGAGACGGCAGGTGCGCGAGAGCAGGTCGCGGTAGGTGACCTTCGTGACGGCGCCGTCGTCGGCTTCGAAGATCAGCGCGACGCGCTCGCCGATGCCGGCCTCGACGTGCCGGTCGAGGCAGTTGTACGAGGCATTGAGCGTGCCGTCGGCGAACCACTTGTAGAACGGCGCCTTGGTGTCGTCGAGCGCCTTCGTGAACGGGGTGCGCCACGCCAGCAGCTCGCGCGCCAGGCGCGACCAGTAGGCCTCGTGGTCCTTCTCGGCCTCGTCGCGCAGGGCGCGGTAGGCGTCCATCCCGGACACATGGGCCTGTCGGGCCAGGGCCTCGGGCGGTGGGTAGAGATGCGCGGTGCTCATCGTCGTCTCCTCGGGCGGATGTCTTGTCGGGAGACGCCGGCCGCACGCCGGCGTCTGCACGACTCTAACGCCGCGGGCGCCGGCCGGACCGTGCCGCGACCGAACCCGCAAACGCGCTCCCTACAATCACGCGGCGTGCCGGCCACTGCGGCGGCCACGCCCCGCGCATGCAAAGGACACCACGTTGACGATGCAGGCAGAGCCCGGCCAGGGTTTCCGGCCGCGCCTGGCCATGGTGCTCGCCGGCCATCGCTTCCAGCACGCGATCCTCGTGCTGATCATCGCCAACGCGGTGATCCTCGGGCTGCAGACGTCGGAGACGATCGACCGCCAGTTCGGCGACGTGCTGCTCCTGCTCGATCGCGCCATCGTCGCCGTCTTCGTGGTCGAGATCGCGCTGCGCCTCGTCGCCCACGGTGCGTCGTTCTTCCGCGACCCGTGGAGCGTGTTCGACTTCCTCGTCGTCGGCATGTCGATGCTTCCGGCGGCGTCGCACTTCTCGGTGCTGCGCGCGCTGCGCGTGCTGCGCGTGCTGCGCGTCGTCACGGTCGCGCCGTCGATGCGCCGGGTGGTCGGCGCACTGGTCGCGGCGATCCCCGGCCTCGGCTCGATCGCGACGGTGCTGCTGCTGATCTTCTACGTCTTCGCGGTGATCGGCACGCACCTCTTCGGCGACGCCTTTCCGCAGTGGTTCGGCCACATCGGCCGCTCGCTCTACACGCTGTTCCAGGTGATGACCCTCGAGAGCTGGTCGATGGGCATCTCGCGGCCGGTGATGGAGGCCTTCCCCTACGCGTGGGCCTTCTTCGTCCCGTTCATCCTGATCGCGACCTTCACCATGCTCAACCTCTTCATCGCCGTGATCGTCAACGCGACGCAGGCTTTCGCCGAGGCCGAGAAGGAACAGACGATCGCCGCGATCGACGAGGCGCGCGACCGCATCGAGGACGAAGTCCACGTGCAGCTGCGCGGCCTGCGCAGCGAGATCGCCGAGCTGCGGGCGTTGCTCGCGGACGGGCGGGCCACACGCGACGGCAGCGCCTGAGGGCGCGTCAGCGCTGCGCCGCGGAGGCGGCCGACGGGCGCGCCGCGACGATCAGGATGCCGGCGCCGATCAGCGCCGAGAGCAGCGACCCGCCGAGCACGCCGAGCTTGAGCAGCGTGGCGTAGCGCGCGTCGTCGCCGAACGCGAGACCGCCGATGAACAGGCTCATCGTGAAGCCGATCCCGCAGAGCACGGCGACGCCGGCGAACTGCAGCGGCCGCGCGCCTTCGGGAAGCCGGGCGCCGAGAAAGCGGATCGCCAGCCACGCCGCGCCGCCGACGCCGATCACCTTGCCGAACAGGAGGCCGGCGGCGATGCCGAGCGGAACACCGTGGGCCAGGTCGCCCAGGCCGATCCCTTCGAGCGAAACACCGGCGTTGACGAAGGCGAACGCCGGCAGGATGCCGAACGCGACCCAGGGGTGCAGCGCGTGCTCGGTGGTCTCGAGCGGCGTTGCGCCGCCGCGCGCCCGCAGCGGCACCGCGAACGCCGTGACGACGCCGGCGAGCGTCGCGTGCACGCCCGACTTGAGCACGAACAGCCAGACCACGAGGCCGACGAGCACGTAGGCACCGATGGTCGGCACCCGCAGCCGGTTCAGGGCGAACAGCACGCCGCCCCCCGCCAACGCCGCGCCGAGCATCAGCAGCGACACCTGGTCGGTGTAGAAGGCAGCGATGACGACGATGGCGCCGAGGTCGTCGATGATCGCCACCGCCGTGAGGAAGATCTTGAGCGACGCCGGAACGCGGCTGCCGAGCACCGCCAGCACGCCGAGGGCGAAGGCGATGTCGGTCGCCGCCGGAATGGCCCAGCCGCGCAGGGCGACGCCGCCGCCGGCGTTGAACGCGACGTAGATCAGGGCAGGCACCACCATCCCGCCGACCGCCGCCACCGCGGGCAGCAAGGCCTGGCGCGGCGTCTGCAGCTCGCCGGCGAGCAGCTCGCGCTTGATCTCCAGGCCGACGAGGAAGAAGAAGACCGCCATCCACAGGTCGTTGACCCAGACGTGCAGTGGCTTGGCGAGCACCAGCCACGGCGCCGCGATCCGCACCTCGCCTCTCACGTCGAGCAGGGCGCGGTAGCCGTCGCCGAAGTCCGAGTTGGCGACGACGAGCGCCGCCAGCGCGGCGATGGCGAGCACGATCCCGCCCATCGATTCATAGGAGATGAAGCTGCGCGCCTTCGTCTTCATGCGGGAGGTCGTTTCGTAAACTGCGTCGTTGAGCCTAACCGACCGCCTCCATGACCACCATCCGATACGCCGACCTCGTCGACAGCGTCGCCGGCGCACTGCAGTACATCAGCTACTACCACCCGGCCGACTACATCTCGCACCTGGCCCGCGCCTACGAACTCGAGCAAGGTGCGGCGGCAAAGGACGCGATCGCGCAGATCCTCACCAACTCGCGGATGTGCGCCGAAGGGCATCGACCGATCTGCCAGGACACCGGCATCGTCAACGTGTTCCTGAAGGTCGGCATGGACGTGCGCTTCGTGGGCTTCCCCGCCGGCGTGGAGGACGCCGTCAACGACGGCGTCCGCAAGGGCTACCTCGACGCCGACAACCCGCTGCGCGCGTCGGTCGTCGCCGACCCGCAGTTCACGCGCAAGAACACGGGCGACAACACGCCCGCGGTCGTGCACATGACGCTGGTGCCCGGGGGCACCGTCGACGTGATCGTCGCGGCCAAGGGCGGCGGCAGCGAGAACAAGTCGAAGTTCGTGATGATGAATCCGAGCGATTCGCTGGTCGACTGGGTGCTCAGGACCGTGCCGACGATGGGCGCCGGCTGGTGCCCGCCGGGCATGCTCGGCATCGGCATCGGCGGCACCGCCGAGAAGGCGATGCTGCTGGCCAAGCAGAGCCTGATGGAAGACCTCGACATGGCCGAGCTGAAGGCGCGCGGCCCGCGCGACCCGGTCGAGGCGCTGCGCATCGAGCTGTGCGACAAGGTCAACGCGCTCGGCATCGGCGCGCAGGGCCTCGGCGGGCTCACCACCGTGCTCGACGTGAAGATCGCGATGGCGCCGACGCACGCCGCGAGCAAGCCGGTGGCGATGATCCCGAACTGCGCCGCCACGCGCCACGCCCACTTCGTGCTCGACGGCTCCGGCCCTGTCTACCTCGACCCGCCGAGCCCCGACCTGTGGCCCGACGTGCACTGGAAGCCCGACGCGCAGAGCCGCCGCGTCGACCTCGACGCGCTGACACGCGAGGAGGTCGCGTCATGGAAGCCGGGTGATCGCCTGCTGCTCTCCGGCAGGATGCTCACCGGCCGCGACGCCGCGCACCAGCGCATCGCCGACCTGCTGGCCCGCGGCGAGCAGCTGCCGGTCGACTTCACCGGCCGCGTCATCTACTACGTCGGTCCGGTCGACCCGGTGCGCGACGAGGCGGTCGGCCCCGCCGGGCCGACGACGTCGACGCGAATGGACAAGTTCACCGAGACGATGCTGGCGCAGACCGGCCTCATCGCCATGATCGGCAAGGCCGAGCGCGGCCCGGTCGCGATCGAGGCGATCAGGAAGCACCGCAGCGCCTATCTGATGGCCGTCGGCGGGGCGGCGTATCTCGTCTCCAAGGCGATCCGCAAGGCCAGGGTGCTCGCCTTCGCCGACCTCGGCATGGAGGCGATCTACGAGTTCACGGTCGAGAACATGCCGGTCACGGTCGCGGTCGATGCAGACGGCGAGTCGGTGCACGAAACCGGGCCGGCGCAGTGGAAATCGCGGATCGCGGGAATCCCGGTCGTCGCCGCCTGAGCCGACGCTGACCGCGAGCCGGATTTGCCCGGCAGGCGCCGTCGATGCCGAGGCCGATATTCGCCCGTCTCACGCTTGCCGTCCTCGCCACGAGGTCGCTCCCATGACGACGATCGACTTCCGGCCCTGGGTTTACACGGCCGGCTTGTCGTACCGGTTCTAGTTGCGCTCGACGCCGCGGCAGTACGCGAGCAGGCTCGCGTCGTCGAGGTCGCGGTAGCGCATGTCGGCCGCGGCAGCCGCGAACGTCGCCGCGGCCCGCTCGCCGACCGGCGCGCGAAAACCCACCGACCGCGCTGCGTCGAGGGCGAGCGCCGAGTCCTTCGCCAGCAACGTCGTGTGCGCCCGCGGCGCGGTGTCGCCCGCCAGCGCGCGACGCATCCGCTCGCTGCCGATCCAGCTCTGGCCGCTCGAGCGCTCGATCACGTCGAGGGTGCGCGCGAGGTCGAGGCCCAGCCGCTCGGCCAGCGCCAGCGCCTCGGCCGCGCCGGCGAGGTTGACCGCGGCGAGCAGGTTGTTGACGAGCTTGGTGCGAGCGCCGTCGCCGACGCGCTCGCCGACACGAAAGATCGCCGACGAGAGCGACGCCAGCACGTCGCGGTGTCGCTCGAACGCCGCGTCGTCGCAGGCGACCATCAGGCTCATGCTGCCGTCGCGGGCGCGCGCCGGGCCGCCCGACATCGGCGCGTCGATGCAGTCGGTGCCGCGCCCCGCCAGACGCTTCGCGATGCGCTCGACGCTGTCGGGCGCGATCGTCGGGCAGAGGATCACGGCCGAGCCGGCAGCCATCGCCGCCGCCGCGCCCGCGCGCCCGAACAGCACGTCCTCGGACTGCGCGGCGTCGACGACCGCGATGACGACGGCCGTGCAACCCTCGGTGAGCGCCGCCGGCGTCGCGGCGATGCGCGCGCCGCACGACGCCAACGCCGCCTCCTTCGCCGCGTCGAGATCGCGAACGACGACCTCGAAGCCGCGGTCGAGCAGCCGCGCCGCCATCGCGCCGCCCATGTTGCCGACGCCGATCACGCCGATGACAGTCCCGCGTGCCCCCATGGGACCGCAGTATGCGGGCGCGGCATACTCGTCGCCCGCCGCGGCGCCGCCGTCGCGACCTCCCCCGGAACCGATGGCCAACGCACCCACCTTCTTCGACGTCGTCGCCGCCGCTGCGCGGATCGACGGTCACGCCCACCGCACGCCGGTGCTCACCTCGAAGGCCGCCGACACGGCCCTCGGCGCCAGGCTGCACTTCAAGTGCGAGAACTTCCAGCGCATGGGGGCGTTCAAGTTCCGCGGCGCCTTCAACGCCCTCTCCTGCTTCGACGCCGAGCAGCGGCAAGCCGGCGTCGTCGCCTTCTCGTCGGGCAACCACGCGCAGGCCGTGGCGCTCGCCGCGCGCGAGATCGGCATGCCGGCCGTCATCGTCATGCCGCACGACGCGCCGGCGGCCAAGGTCGCGGCGACGCGCGGCTACGGCGGCGAAATCGTCAGCTACGACCGCTACCGCGAGGACCGCGAAGCCATCGGCCGCGCCATCGCCGCCGAGCGGCGCATGACGCTGGTGCCGCCATTCGACCACCCGCACGTGATCGCCGGCCAGGGCACCGCGGCCAAGGAGCTGTTCGAGGTCACCGGCCCGCTCGACGCGCTGTTCGTCTGCCTCGGCGGCGGCGGCCTGCTCGCCGGCTCGGCGCTGGCGGCGCAGGCCCTTTCGCCGAACTGCAAGGTCTACGGCGTCGAGCCCGAAGCCGGGAACGACGGCCAGCAGTCGCTGCGCCGCGGCGAGCGGGTGACGATCGAGGTGCCCAAGACCATCGCCGACGGCGCGCAGACGCAATCGCTCGGCGCCATCACCTTCGACATCATCCGCCGCCACGTCGCCGACATCTTCACGGCGAGCGACGACGAGCTCGTCTCGGCGATGCGCTTCTTCGCCGAGCGGATGAAGATCGTCGTCGAGCCGACCGGCGCGCTCGGGTTCGCCGCCGCCCGGCGAATGGGCGACACGCTCGCGGGCAAGCGTGTCGGCGTGATCATCAGTGGCGGCAACGTCGATGCGGCCCGCTTCGCGTCGTTGATCGGAGGCTGAGCGACATGGTCGCGTCCTCGTCCGTGGGCCTCGTCGATTTCAAGCCCTGCTGGCAGGCAGCGCTCGACCGCCTGTGCGACCGCGTGCTGCAGATCAGGAGGCAGGTCGGCGAGCACTGGCCCTACCACTGCGACGCGGCCGGCGGCGTCTGGGACACGACGACCGACGGTGACTGGTGCGGCGGCCACTGGGTCGAATGCCTGCGCATCGTCGGCGAGCTGACGTCCGACCAGGCCCTCGTCGACGAGTCGGCGGTGCGAACCGAGCGCCTTCGCCCCTACCTCGAGCGCGACGACATGTTCCGCAGTCACCGCTTCTACTACTCCGCCGCGCGACAGTACGGCTGGACGCGCGACAGCCGCTTCCGCACCCTGGCGCTGGCCGGCGCCTGGGCGGTGCGGTCGATGGCGATCGGGTCGAACGGCGCCATGCCGGTCGGCACGCAGGTGCAGGTGCGGTCGACCACGATCTCGGGTCGCGACAAGGTCTGCGTCGACAACGTCCATCCCAACCTCATCCTCGACTGGTGGGCGTTCAGGGAGACCGGCGACGAGGCTTTCGTCGCGGGTGCACGACGCCACCTCGACCTGACGTTGCGCGACTTCGTCCGCGCCGACGGCTCGACGGTCGAGTTCATCGACTACGACGTCGCCTCCGGCGCCCCAGGCCCGCACTACACCCTGCTCGGCGCCCACGACGACAGCTGCTGGTCGCGCGGCCAGGCATGGGCCATCGCCGGCTACCTGCGGGCGTGGGAGACGCTGCGCGACGAACGCTACCTGCACGCCGGCCGGCATCTGCTCGGCTACTGGAACGCGCACTGCGCAGCCGACCGGATCCCGCCGTGGGATTTCAGGGACCCTCGCCTCGCCGATGCTCCTGCCGACGTGCCGCTCGACACGTCGGCCGCCGCCGTCGTCGCCGAGCAGCTGGCGCGCCTCGCCATCCTGCCGGATCTGCCGCCACTCGCGCGCGAGGTCGCGGGCCAGGTCGAGGCGATGATCGACGGCCTGCTCGAACACCTGACGCCGATCGGCGACGCCGACCGGAGGCCGCCCGGCATGCTCGTCGACGGTTGCTTCAACGAGCCCCGGCAATACGCCAGCCGCAGCGAGCTGATCTGGGGAACGGCCTACCTGCTGTTCGCGCTCTACTACCTCAAGACCGGTCGCGTCGTCGAATAGGGTCCGCGGCGCGGCGCGCAGGGAGCCCGCCCCGGGCGGCCGAACGGTCACCCGCTCGTGCTACCGTCGTCCCCGCAAGCGGGCAGACGTCCGCGCGAAGAACCGGAGACTTCGATGAGCTCATTTTCCCGACGCGATTTCAACCGGCTCGCAGCCGGTGCCGCCGGCGCCGCAACCCTCGGCGCCCCGAGCCTGGTGCATGCGCAGGCGAAGAAGCTCAAGGTCGGCGTGATCCTGCCGCGGTCGGGCTATTTCGCGAAGATCGGCCAGTCGCTGCAGATGGGTGCCGACCTGTCGGTCGACCTCGTTCGCCAGCTCTACGGCGTCGAGCTCGAGCTCATGAACGCCGACTTCGAGTCGAAGGTCGAGGAGGCGCGTTCGCGGGCCGAGAAGCTCATCAACGAAGGCGCGCAGATCCTGGTCGGCGCCTTCGACTCCGGCGCGTCGGCAGCGATCGCGCAGGTGGCCGAGCAGCGCAAGATCCCCTTCGTCATCAACATCGCCGCGGCGCCGCAGATCACCAAGCAGGGCTACAAGTACACGTTCCGCAATTTCCCGACCGCGCCGCAGCTCGTCACCAACGGCCTGGCGCTGTTCCGTGACCTGTTCCAGGCGACCGGAACGGCGCCGCGCACCGCCGTCTTCATGCACGTCAACGACACCTTCGGCGTGGCGATGACGGGTGGCATCAAGGCCATCCTGCCCAGGCTCAACTACCTGCCGTTCAGAATAGTCGACGAGATCAGCTACGACCCGGCGGCACGCGACCTGTCGGTCGAGGTCGCCAAGGCCAAGGCGAGCAAGGCCGACTTCGTGATGGCGGTGACGCGGCTCAACGACGCGATCCTGCTCGTGCGCGAGATGGTCAAGCAGCGCTACAACCCGATGGGCCTCATCACCCCGGGCTCGCCGGGCATGTACGAGGAGGCGTTCTACGACTCGCTCGGCAAGTACTCCGAGTACGCGATCTCCAACGTTCCCTGGTACGACCCGAAGGCCAAGCTCACGGGCATCGTCGAAGCGGGAATGAAGAAGCAGTACCCGAAGGAGAAGCTGGTCTTCCACGCCCTCAACGTCGGCTTCACGGTCGAGGCCATGATGGTCGTGGGCGATGCGTTCAAGCGCGCCGGAAGCACCGATGGCGCCGCGCTCGCCAATGCGCTGCGCAGCACCAACATCGCCGAGCGCATGATGCTCGGCGGCCCCATCAAGTTCGACGCCGAAGGCCAGAACAACGAGATCGGCTCGGCCTGCGTCCAGAACCTCGGCCTCAAGCCGACGGTCGTGCTGCCGGTGGCAAGCGCCGAGCACAAGCCGGTGTTTCCGATGCCGGGGTGGGGCAAGGTCTGAGCGTGTCGGGCGGCGCCGCCTGATGCCCGTCGAAGCGGTCGTCAACATCGTCGTCAGCGGGCTCCTGACGGGGCTCGTCTATGGCCTGATGGCGCTCGGGCTGTCGGTGATCTACGGGGTCGTGCGCATCGTCAACTTCGCGCACGGCGAGATCATGACCATGGCGATGTACGCAGCGGTGATCCTGTTCGCCGCCTGGGGGCTCGACCCGCTGTGGATGCTGCTTCCCGTCACGCTGGCGTTCTTCGCCTTCGGCTACGCCCTGCAGCGCGTGCTCATCAATCCGTTCATCGACCGGCCCGAGCATTCGCAGTTCATGCTCCTGCTGGCGGTGGCGCTGGTGCTGGTCAACGGCCTGCTGATCGTCTTCGGCCCGGATGCCCGCAACGTCCAGGTCGACTACGCGCTCGACTCGTTCGCGGTGGGGCCGCTGATCATCGACAAGGTGCGCGTCATCTGCGCCGTCGTCGCGCTGGCGATGTGCGCGGTCCTGTTCGCGATCTTTCGCTACACCGCCTTCGGCAGGGCGATCCGCGCCGCGGCCGACAACCTGCTCGGCGCGCAGATCGTCGGCCTGAACGTGCCGCACCTCTACGCGCTCACTTTCGGCCTCGGCAGCGCCTGCGTCGCCGCAGCCGGCGTGCTGCTCACCTTGCTGGTCGACGTGACGCCGACCCTGGGGCCGAGCTACACGCTGCTGGCCTTCATCATCGTCATCATCGGCGGCCTCGGCTCGATGGTCGGTGCGCTCGCCGGCGGCGTGCTCATCGGCGTCTCCGAAGCGGTCGCCGGCCTGATCATCACGCCGTCTGCCAAGAGCATGCTGTCGTTCGCGCTGCTGATCGCCGTGCTCGCGTTCAGGCCGCAGGGTCTGTTCGGGCGGCGCACGTGACGGCGCGTCGCCGCGAGGCGAAGTCCTGCCGATGAAGTCGAGCTGGACGGCGGTCTGGCGCGACGCCCCTGCGCGTTCGCGCTGGTCGCTGCTCGTGCTGCTCGTGGTCCTGGCGTTGCTGCCGCTCGTGGCCGACCGCTACATCCTGACGACGATGATCGTCATCCTCACGCTCGCCTTCGTGGGCCAGGCGTGGAACATCATGATGGGCTTTGCCGGCCAGCTCTCGCTCGGCAACGCGCTGTACGTCGGCCTCGGCGCGTACACGTCGGCGGCGCTTTTCACGTTCTTCTCGCTCACGCCGTGGCTCGGCATGCTGGTGGCCGTCGTCGTGTGTGTCGTCGCGGCGACGTTCATCGGCTGGCTGGCGTTTCGCTTCGGCATCGGCGGCACCTACTTCGCGCTGCTGACGATCGCCTTCGCCGAGTTCACCCGCATCGGCTTCGAGAACTGGCCGCTGATGGGCGGCGCGGCGGGCTTCTTCATCCGCGTCGCGCCGGGCGGCACCCGCGACTGGCTCAACCTGCGCGGCGGGCCGCTGATGTTCTATTACGTCGCGCTGGCTCTGGCGGTGCTCGCCTTCGTCGTCTCGGCGTGGCTGCTGCGCGGGCGCGCGGGCTACTACTTCCGCGCGATCCGCGACAACGAGGACGCGGCGCGCGCCGCCGGCATCGACACCTTCCGCTACAAGCTGCTCGCCGTGCAGATCTCGGGCGGCCTGACGGCGCTCGCCGGCGTCTTCTACGCGTTCTATTACAACAACCTCTTCCCCGACCAGATCTTCAACATCTCGCGTTCGATCGAGATCGTGCTGGTGCCGATCATCGGCGGCATCGGCACGCTCTTCGGCCCCGTGCTCGGCGCGGCGATCCTCGCCGTGCTCTCGGAAGCGCTGACCACCGGGCTCGGCGCCATCGGCGTCGACGTGCCGGGCGTCAAGCAGGTGCTCTACGGCGTCGTGCTCGCCGCCTCGATCATGTTCATGCCCAACGGCGTCTGGCCGGCGATCGCACGCCGCCTCGGCCTGCACCGGCGGCGCCGCGACGACGAGGCCGGCGACGATGCTTGAGCTGGTCGGCGCGTCGAAGCACTTCCGAGGCCTGAAGGCCGTCTCCGAGGCGTCGCTGCGCGTCGATCAGGGCGAGATCGTCGCCCTGATCGGACCGAACGGCGCCGGCAAGACGACGCTCTTCAACCTCGTCGCGGGGGTCTTCCCACCAACCAGCGGCCGCATCGTCTTCGAAGGCCGCGACATCGCCGGCCTGCGTCCGGACCAGGCGTGTCGCGCCGGCATCGGCCGCACCTTCCAGATCGTCAAGCCGTTCGCCGACATGACGGTGATCGAGAACGCGATGGTCGGCGGCTTTCTCGGCACGCGCGACGAGGCAGCGGCGCGCCAGCGCTCCGAAGACGCGCTGCGAGCCCTCGGCATGTGGAACCTGCGCGACCGGCTTGCGGTCGGCCTGACGCTGCCCGACCGCAAGCGCCTCGAAGTCGCGCGTGCGCTCGCCACCCGGCCGAAGCTGCTGCTGCTCGACGAGGTGATGGCGGGCCTCCGGCCGACCGAGACCGACGAGATGGTCGCCGTGTTCCGGCGCCTGAACGCCGAAGGCGGCGTCACCATCCTGCTCATCGAGCACGTCATGCGTGCGGTGATGGCGCTGGCCAAGCGCGTCTACGTGCTGCACCACGGCGAGATCATCGCCAGCGGAACGCCGGCCGAAGTCACCCGCGACCCGCGCGTGCTCGAGAGCTACCTCGGCAGCGACGTCGAGCACTGACGCACGACGATGCTCGAGGTGCGCGATCTCTCGGTGTTCTACGGCGACGCACAGGCGCTCGCCGATGCGTCGCTGCACGTCGACACCGGCGAGATCGTCGCCATCGTCGGTGCCAACGGTGCCGGCAAGACGTCGCTGATCCGGACCATCGGCGGCGTGCTCGCACCCAGGAGCGGCAGCATCTCCTTCGAGGGCCGGGAGATCGCCGGCCGGCCGAGCCACGTGGTCTGCGACCTCGGCATCGGCCAGGTCGCGGAGGGGCGGCAGATATTCCCGACGCTCTCGGTCGAGGAAAACCTGGAGATCGGCGCCATGCTTCCCCACGCGCGCTCGGGCGCGGCGCGCACGCAGGAGCGCGTCTACGCGATGTTTCCACGCCTGCAGGAGCGGCGTCGCCAGGCGGCCGGCACGCTCTCGGGCGGCGAGCAACAGATGCTGGCGATCGGCCGTTGCCTGATGGGCGCGCCCCGCCTCATCATGTTCGACGAGCCCTCGCTCGGCCTGGCGCCGACGATCGTCCAGGAGGTGCTGAAGATCATCGCCCGCCTCAACCGCGAAGACGGCCTGACGGTGCTGCTGGTCGAGCAGAACGTGGCGGCCTCGCTGCGCCTGGCCGACCGCGCCTACGTGCTCGAGAACGGCAGCATCGTGCTCGAAGGCAGCGGCACCGCGCTGCTCGACGACCCACGCGTGCGGGAGGCCTACCTGGGCCTCTGAGAACCCGGCCGCGACCCGGCGTCACGGCGCACGTCATCCGCGCGGATGGTGCTGCGCATGCAGCGCGCGCAGCCGTTCGCGGGCGACGTGGGTGTAGATCGTCGTCGTCGAGATGTCGGCGTGGCCGAGCAGCATCTGCACGGCGCGCAGGTCGGCGCCATGGTTGAGCAGGTGCGTCGCGAACGCGTGGCGAAGCGTGTGCGGCGAGATCGGAACCTCGATGCCGGCACGCTGCGCGTGCGCCTTCACCAGCTTCCAGAACATCTGCCGTGTCATGGCAGCGCCCCTCGCGGTGACGAAGAGCGCGCTGCTGCTTCGGGCGCCGAGGATGAGCGGCCGAGCGCTCTCGAGATGGCGAACGATCCACGAGCGCGCCTCTTCGCCGAACGGCACGAGCCGCTCCTTCGACCCCTTGCCGGTGACCCGCAGCGCGCCGTCGGTCAGGCTCAGCTCGACCGTCTTCAGCGCGACGAGCTCGCTCACGCGCAGTCCGCTCGCGTACATCAGCTCGAGCATCGCCCGGTCGCGCAGGCCGAGCGGCGTGTCGACATCGGGTGCGGCCAGCAAAGCCTCGATCTGCGCCTCGCT
>JBBSUK010000035.1:0-25886 GCA_038234975.1 Burkholderiales bacterium | reverse complement strand
GTCGTGGAGCGCCAGCTCGCGGATGCCGTCATCGAACGCGACTTCGGCGGCACAGCGGCCGTCGGTGAGGCGCAGCTGCCCCGTCGACGTCTGCAAGCCGGTCCAGCGGCTCTCGGCGTCGCTTTCGTAGCGCACGCCGGCGGCGTCGAGCGCGGCCGCCCATCGTTCGACGACGACACCGCGGCCGTGCAGCGCGACGATCGCACCGACGGCGATCTCGGGCGACTCGAATGCCGGTTGCGCAGGCGCCGGTGCTACCGGGTGCGCGTAGAAGCCGCGACCGCTCTTGCGCCCGAGCAGGCCGCCGTCGACCATCTCCTGCTGCACGAGCGACGGCACGTAGCGCCGGTCACCGAAGTTGGCGCCGTGCACCGACTGCGTGACGGCGAAGTTGGTGTCGTGGCCGATCAGGTCCATCAACTCGCACGGCCCCATCCGGAAGCCGGCGCCGCGCAGGCAGGCGTCGATCTGCGCCGGCTCCGCCAGGCGCTCCTGCAGCAGGGCGAGCGCCTCGGCGTAGTACGGCCGGGCGATGCGGTTGACGATGAAGCCCGGCGTCGACCGCGCGTGCACCGGCGTCTTGCCCCAGCGCTTCGCGAGATCGAACACTGCGTCGGCGACGGCACGCTCGGTCGACAGCCCGGAGACGACCTCGACCAGCTTCATCAGCGGCACCGGGTTGAAGAAGTGCATGCCGACGAAGCGGCCCGGCGATTGCAAGCCGTTGGCCAGCGCGGTGACCGAGATCGACGACGTGTTCGTCGCCAGCACGCAGCTGCTGTCGACGACGCACTCGAGCGCGCGAAACAGCGACCGCTTCGCCTCGGCGCTCTCGACGATGGCCTCGACGACGAGGCCGCAGCCGGCCGCGTCGTCGAGCGTGCGCGCCGGGGTGATGCGCGCCGCGATCGCCTTCGCTTCGTCGGCGTCGAGCTTGCCCTTCGCGGCGAGGCCGTCGAGCGTCTGCGCGAGCTTCGCGCAGGCCGTCTCGGCAGCGCTGTCGCGCGAGTCGTGCAGGCGGACCGCGTGGCCGGCCTGCGCCGCCACCTGCGCGATCCCCGCGCCCATGATGCCGGCGCCGACGACGAAGACGGTCGTGGTGGATGCGATGTCGGAGGTCATGGCCCGGATTGTCGTGCGCGGCCGGTGGCGGAAGGTCCGCGAGGCGCCCAGAAGCGCTTCAGCAAGCCGCGCTGAGCGGCCAACGTCCGCTCAGGCGTGCAAGCCGGCGTACGGCGGCAGCTTCGCGCCGCAGTCCTTGCAGAAGCGCGCCAACGGCTCGTGGCCTTCAGACAGGCAGGCGTGGCAGGTGCGCGTGGTCGGCAGGGCGCGGCCGGGCAGGCGCATCGCCGTGAATTCGGCGCTGACGATGCCGGTCGGCACGGCCAGCGTGCCCCAGCCGACGAGCATCATCATCGAGGCGATCAGCTGGCCCAGGCCGGTCTTGGGCGTGATGTCGCCGAAGCCGACCGTCGTCATCGTCGAGATCGCCCAGTAGACCGACACGGGGATGCTCGTGAAGCCGTGCTCGGGCCCCTCGACGACGTACATCACGGTGCCCATCACCACGGTGACGATGAGCACGAAGCTGAGGAAGACGAAGATCTTGCGCCGGCTCGCCACCAGCGCCTGCCCGAGGGCGCCGTACTCGTGCACGTACTCGGCCAGGCGCAGGATCCGGAACAGCCGCAGCAGCCGCAGCAGGCGAACGTCGACCAGGGCATGCAGGCCCGGGACGAAGAGCGCCGCCCAGGTCGGCAGCACGGCGAGGAAATCGATCACGCCGAACGTGCTCGTCGCGTAGCGCGACGGGCGGCGCACGCACGACAGCCGGGCGATGTATTCGGCCGTGAAGAGCAGCGTGAAGATCCACTCGAGCATGCTCAGCCAGCCACCCCAGCGCGCGTGAAGAGAGGCGAAGCTGTCGAGCGCGACGACGGCGACGCTGGCCAGGATGACCCACACCAGCGCGAGGTCGAAGAAGCGGCCGGCCGGCGTGTCGGCCTCGAAGATGATCGTGTAGAGGCGCAATCGCCAGCCGCCGAGCGGACGGCCGAAGCGCGCCGCCGGGTCGGAGGGCGGCGGCGCGGTCGCCGCGTCGAGAGCCGGTTCGGCGCTCATCCGTAGCGCACGCCGCCTTGCGCGTCCACCGAGACGACGCCGCGCTGCAGCAGCGCTTCGAGGACGGCGAGCCGGGCGGCTTCGCTCGTCGTGGCGCCGAGCCTGGAGCCGATGAAGCCGAGCAGGCGGGCGCGGCGCGTCGGTCGCTTGCCTTCGGGCATCGCGACGAGCTGCTCGCCGACGCGCTGGGCGATGGCCTCCGGCGACACGGCCTGCGAAGCAGAAGCAGGCGAAGAGACGATGGGTTCCGTGGGCGGCGTCGGGGTCGCGGACGCCGCTTTGGTCGAACGAGCCGCGGTCTTCGCCGGTCGTCCGGTGGCCGACTTCTTCGCCGGCGTCGCAGTCTTGGCCGCTTTCGCCGGCGCTGCGGCCGGTGCTGCCTTGACGGCCTTCGCCGCCCTGGCGGTCTTCGGCGCCACGGGCGCGGCCTTCGCTGTCCTGGCGCCCGCCTGCCTGGCACCCGCCGAAGGCTTCGCAGCGGGCACCTTCACGGCAACGACGCCCGTCGCCTTGCGTGTCGTCCTGCGGGTGCGCTCGACGCCGACGAGCCGCACATCGAAGCCGAGGCCGCGCGCGTGATCGAGCATCGGCCCGTAGCCCTGATCGTTCGACAGGACGACGAAGCGCGCGTCCGGGTGACGGGCGGCGATGTAGCCCATGTAGAACGAGAGGTGGAAGTCGAGCGCATTCTTGCCGCTGCGCGAGATGCGCACCGGCACCGCGCGCTCGCCGAATCCGCCGTGGCCGGCACCGACGCCGCGCTGGGCCGGACCGTGGAAGAGCCACAGGTCGGTGGCGTCGGGCACCAGCGAGCGGACCTCGGCCTCGTCGGGCTGCACGTTCTCCCAGTCGACGAGCACGTGCACCTCGCGCTCGGCGGTCGGCCGCGTTCCCGCCGGCAGCCCGGGCCTGGCGGGCGGGTGCTTGCTCGCGTTCCTGACCAGCTTGCGCGCCACCGCCTGCTCGACGTCGACGCGGGCGTGGTCGGCGAGCTGCACCGCGTAGAGCAGCACGTCGGCGATCTCGTCGCCGATGCGCTCGCGCAGCACCGCGTCGCGTCCGGCGGCGAGCGACTCGTCGGGCGTCAGCCACTGAAACAGCTCGGCCAGCTCGGCGGCCTCGACGATGAGCGCCATGGCGAGGTTCTTCGGCGTGTGGAACGCGGCCCACTGGCGCTCGGCGGCGAAGCGGCGCAGGGCCTCCTGGAGTGCGGCGATGTCCAACGGCGGTCCTCTGTGGGAGAAGCGGGCAGTTTGGCAGCATCCGCCGCTCGCCGGCAGCGGCGTCGCCGATGGGGCTCGACCCCCTCGAATGCGGGGTTCGGGAAAGACGGGCTACCGCTGCGACACCCCCTGGCCTATCGTCATGGACGCACCAGAACGGGAGGGCCCATCGATGAATGCGATCGAAGCAGCGCGCGACGCGATGATCCGGCAAGCCCGTGCCCTGTGGTCGTGGCGCCAGCCGGCGCTCGAAGGCCCGCAACGGCATCCGGCGACCTCCGACGGTTCGACGATGACCTTCTCGGGGCGTGGTGTCGTCGTCACGGCGGCCCAGGACATCGGCTTCTTCGCCCGCAGCAGCAGCTGGCGGTGCACCGGTTGCGGTCGCGTGCACCGCTTCGCCGAGCGCGTGCCGGTGGTGGTCGCGTCACCTTGCACGTGCACCGGCATCGAGTTCGAGCCGCACCGCGACGGCGTCTTCGCCACGCCGATCCGATCCGAGGTCATGGCGCCGATCCTGCCAGCCTGAGCAACCGCTCCGGCGCCCGGGACGCAGCTCGCTCGGCGTTTCATCCGCTCGACGACGCAGCCTGTCGCACGGCCGACGACGTGCTGGAGCGGCCGTTGGCATAGTCGCGTCCATGAAGCTTCACGTCCGTCTCCTCGGCCGCCTCGCCGTGGCCGTTCTTTCCTGCGTCGCCACCGTTTGCGGTCCGGCCGCCGCCTTCGCCCAGGCGGTAGCCGCGCCGCTCGGCCCGCTGGAAGCGCCGCTCTGGCTGCGACACCCGGCGATCTCGCCCGACGGGCAGCAGATCGCCTTCGCGTTCGAAGGCAACCTGTTCGTCATTCCCGCCGCCGGCGGCGCGGCGCGGCTGCTGGTCGGCAACGGCCACCACAGCACCGCACCGGTCTGGTCGCCCGACGGCCGGCGCATCGCCTACGCGTCCGACGCGTTCGGCAACTTCGACGTCTTCGTCGTCGCCGCCGAAGGCGGCCCGTCGCGCCGGCTCACCACCCATTCCTCGCCCGAGACGCCGCTCGCCTTCACGCCCGACGGCAGCGCCGTCTACTTCAGCGCGCAGCGACTCGACTCGCGGACCAGTGCGGGCTTCCCTTCACGCGCCGTGAGCGAGCTCTACACCGTGTCGGTCGAAAGCGGCCGGCGGCCGGTGCAGGTGCTGACGACGCCGGCGATGGCGGTGCAGCCCGATCGTGCCGGCCAGCGCCTGCTCTACGAGGACTGGAAGGGCTACGAGAGCGCCTGGCGCAAGCACCACGTCTCGCCGGTCGCGCACGACATCTGGCTCTACGACGCCGCCACCGGCAAGCACCGCCAGCTCACGACGTTCGGCGGCGAGGACCGCGACCCGGCCTGGTCGCCCGACGAGCAGTCCGTCTACTGGCTGAGCGAGCGGAGCGGCACCTTCAACGTCTGGAAGATGCCGCTTGGCGACGCCGGTGCCGCGGTCCAGGTCACGCGCTTCGAGAAGAACCCGGTGCGCTTCCTCAGCATCTCCGCGACCGGCGTGCTCGCCTTCGGCCAGGACGGCGAGCTGTGGACGCTGCAAGCCGGCGCGACGGCGCCGGCGAAGGTCACGGTCCGGGTCGCCGCCGACCTGCGCGCCGCCCGGCTCGAGAACCTGAAGACGAACAAGGGCGCGACCGAGGTCTCGACCAGCCCCGACGGCCAGGAGGTGGCGTTCGTGCTGCGCGGCGAGGTGTTCGTCGCGTCGGCCGAGTTCGGCGACACCAAGCGCATCACCGAGACGGCCGGCCCCGAGCGCTCGGTGAGCTTCAGCCCCGACGGCCGGCGGCTGCTGTTCGCCGGCGAGAACGACGGCTCGTGGAACCTCTACGAGGCGAACGTCGCCGACGACCGCAAGGCGTCGCCCTACTTCTACAGCGCCGCCCGCGTGCAGGTGAAGACGCTGCTGAAGAACGGGCACGAGAACTTCCAGCCGCGCTACTCGCCTGACGGCAAGGAGGTCGCCTACCTGGAGGACCGCGTCACCGTGAAGGTCCTGACGCTGGCGACCGGGCAGACGCGCACGGTCCTGCCCGGTCGCTACAACTACTCGTACAGCGATGGCGACCAGTGGTTCGACTGGTCGCCCGACGGACGCTGGCTGCTCGTCAACTTCGTCGACACGAACCGCTGGAGCAACGAGGTCGGCCTGATCGACGCCGCCGGCAAGGGGCCGCTCCTGAACCTCACCAGGAGCGGCTACGAGGACGAGCGACCGATCTGGACCCGCGGCGGCCAGTCGATGATGTGGATGAGCGACCGCATGGGCCTGCACGGCACCGGCGGGTCGGCGCAGCGCGACCTGTTCGCGATGTTCTTCACCCGCGACGCCTTCGACCGCTACCACCTGAGCAAGTCGGAGTACGCGCTCCTGAAGAAGCAGGAGGACGAGGACCGGAAGGCGAAGGACGAGAAGACGAAACGCGAGCGAGGCGACACCGACCGGCGCGAGCCGGCGAAGGCCGAGCGCGACCGCACCGACGCCACCGTGCAGGCCGCGCGCGAGAAGGCCGGCCTGCCGGACGACGCGCCGAAGGCTCCCGAGCCCGTTCGCATCGAGTTCGAGAACCTCGACGAACGCACGGCGCGCCTGACGCCGAACTCCGGCAAGCTGCGCGCGGCGGCGATGACGCCAGACGGCGAGACGCTTTTCTACGCCGTCGAGACCGACGGCGACTTCGAGGTCTGGGTCGACCACCTGCGCGCGCACGAGACGAAGAAGTTCGCGGAGATCCCGATGGGCCCGAGGCGCCGCGACGACCCGCCGGTCGACCTCGTGCTCGATGCGAAGGGGGAGAACGGCTTCGTCCTTGCCGGCGGGACGATCCGCAAGTTCAAGGTGCCCAAGGACGCGAAGGCCGACATCAAGGCCGATCCCGTGGCCTTCAACGCCGAGATGCGGCTCGACCGCGCCGCGGAGCGGGCGCAGATGTTCGACCACATCTGGCGGCAGACGCGCGAGAAGCTCTACGTGGCCGACATGAACGGCGTCGACTGGCCGTATTACCGGCGCACCTACGAGCGCGTCCTGCCCTACGTCGCCGACAACCACGACTTCGCCGAGCTGCTGAGCGAGATGCTCGGCGAGCTCGACGTGTCGCACACCGGCGCCGGCTACCGGCCGCTCGTCGGCGACGGCGACGACACCGCCGCGCTCGGCATCTTCCTCGACGACACGTGGACCGGCGCCGGGCTGAAGATCGCCGAGATCATGGACGGCGGGCCGCTGTCGAACGCGAAGTCGGCGGTGCGCGGGGGCATGGTCATCGAGCGGATCGACGGCCACGACATCGCGCCGCAGATGGAAGTCGATTCGCTGCTCAACCGCAAGGCCGGCAAGCGCGTCGAGCTGGCGGTGCTCGACCCGACGAGCGGCCGCCGCTTCACCGAGACCGTCAAGCGGTCTCGCTCGGCGCCGAGAACCAGCTGCTCTACAGGCGCTGGGTGAAGGGCGAGCGCGAGCGGGTCGAGCGGCTCTCGGGCGGCAAGCTCGGCTATGTCCACGTGCGCGGCATGGACGACGCGAGCTACCGCGACGCCTACGCCGACATCCTCGGCCGCTACAGCGGCCGCCAGGCGCTGATCGTCGACACGCGGTTCAACGGCGGCGGCAACCTGCACGACGAGCTGGCGACGCTGCTCTCCGGCCGCCGCTACCTCGAGTTCCTGCCGCGCGGCCAGTCGATGGGCTGGGAGCCGACCGGCAAGTGGTCGCAGCCCTCGATCGTCGTCATGAGCGAGAGCAACTACTCCGACGCGCACCTGTTCCCCTGGCTGTACCGCGAGCTCGGCATCGGCAAGCTGCTCGGCATGCCGGTGGCGGGCACCGGCACCGCCGTCTGGTGGGAAACGCTGCAGGACGACACGCTCGTCTTCGGCATCCCGCAGGTCGGCTTTCGCGACCGTCGCGGCATCTTCATGGAACGCGCGCTGATCGAGCCCGACCATCGCGTGCCCAACGACGCCGACCAGCTCGCCGCCGGCCGCGACCAGCAGATCGAGGCCGCGGTGAAGGTGTTGCTCGGGCGGTGAACCCCGCGCCCGAATCAGGCCACGAACAAGGGCGCGCCATCGTGGCGGATCCCTCGGCCCTCCTTCGACATCTTGTGACAGGCCCTCGCTCGATGCCCACATCAACGACTCCCCGTGTCAGATGAGCCAGACTCGTCCGACCCAGTAAGCCAGGGACCCACGACCCCGAGCACCGAAAGACGAACCATGACAACCACCCCCTACCGAAAGACCGACGAGGCGCTGAAGCGCCTCACGCCCGAACAGTTCCGCGTCACGCAGAAGAGCGGCACCGAGATGCCGGGCACCGGCGAGCTGCTGGAGAACCACGAGCCCGGCATCTATGTCGACATCGTCTCCGGCGAGCCGCTGTTCGCGTCGGCCGACAAGTTCGAGTCGGGCTGCGGCTGGCCGAGCTTCACCAAGCCGATCGAGCCGAAGAACGTCAACGAGCTGACCGACGGCTCGCACGGCATGGCGCGCACCGAGGTCCGTTCGACGCACGGCGACAGCCACCTCGGCCACGTCTTCGACGACGGCCCGCGCGACCGCGGCGGCCTGCGCTACTGCATCAACTCGGCCAGCCTGCGCTTCGTGCACCGCGACGACATGGAGAAGGAAGGCTACGGCGACTACGTCGGACAAGTGGAGGATGTGCAATGACGACGACGAACTCGAACACGACGACCGAGCGCGCGGTGCTGGCCGGCGGCTGCTTCTGGGGCATGCAGGACCTGATCCGCAAGATGCCGGGCGTGGTCTCGACGCGGGTCGGCTACACCGGCGGCGACGTGCCGAACGCGACCTACCGGCGCCACGGCACGCATGCCGAGGGCATCGAGATCGTCTTCGATCCGACAACGCTGAGCTACCGCGATCTGCTCGCGTTCTTCTTCCAGATCCACGACCCGACGACGAAGAACCGCCAGGGCAACGACACGGGTGCGAGCTACCGCTCGGGCATCTACTACACGAGCCCCGAGCAGGCGCGGGTCGCGAACGACACGATCGAGGACGTCAATGCCTCCGGCCTGTGGCCGGGCAAGGTCGCGACCGAGGTCGCGCCGGCCGGGCCGTTCTGGGAAGCCGAGCCCGAACACCAGGACTACCTCGAGCGCATTCCGAACGGCTACACCTGCCACTACCTGCGGCCGGAGTGGAAGCTGCCGGTGCGCGAAAAGGCGACGTAGCCCTTCAGCGCCGTCCGAAAAGGCGGCGCCACCCCGCCGGCTCGCCGCGTGCCGCGGGGTGCGTGCGCGAGACCATGAGCGAGCCGCTCAGGTAGAGCGCGTTGATCAGGCGGCTCGCCCGCTCCATGTTGAGCCCGGGCCAGCCGGCGATGTCGCGTAGCGACGCGGCGTCCTGCTGCAGCCGCGCGACGGCGGAGGTCAGCGCACCGAGCGAACGCGGCAGCTCGCCCGGCCCCGACGGCGCGACCCGATACGCCGCGCGGCCGCCGATCTCGCCGAGAACGGTCGTGCGCGGGCCGCGCAGGGCCAGCCCCCACGCGAGCTCGGACAGCGGCCGATAGCGGTCGAGGCTCGAGACCCGCTCCTGCATCACGCTGTCGGGCGGGCGCACGCCCGGTGGGTCGGTGCCGATCACGCGCAGCTTCAGCAGCGCGGAACCGGCCATGCTGTCGATGCTGCGCGGCGAGTGGTAGAGCTGCTCGCGCGCGAACACCGTCACCGGCCAGACGTGGGAGCCGTGCTCGAGGTAGAGCAAGGCCGCCTCGCGGTTGCGAACGCATGCGGCGATCACCTCGAGCACGTCGTCGAGGACGTGGTCCTTGCGCAGCTGGTGCAGCTCGGCGAGAAGCGTGGTCGGCAGCAGCGCCGGGCCGTCGTCTCCTGGCTGCGGGCCGATCTCGCCGGCAGCGCGCGCGCGCTGGAACGCGCTGATGCGCCACAACCTGGGGGAGCCGCTGTCGTCGGTGTCTTCGGTGTCCATCTCGCACGAGGGTGTGGCCCGCGAGGGCCAGGTGTGCACATGCCTAGGCGGGTAACCGCGCTGCGGATTCTGAACCCGCATCCGGCGAAGGGTGTCGCAGGATGTAAGTGCGGAGCAGGACGGGCATCGACAATCGGCGCCACATGAACGCGAGGCTCGACTCCAGCGCCCTCGCTCCCGCCGCGTTCGCCACGCTCCTGCTCATCGCCCTGCTGATGGGAGCGAACCACGTCGCGGCGCGGGTCGCGTTCGACCACGGCGTCGACGTCGCCACCGCCGTCGCGGTGCGAAGCGTGGCGACGGCGCTCGTCGTCGGCGCGCTCGTTGCCATACAGCGCGTGCCGCTGGCGCTGACGCCGCGCCAGCGCCGCTTCCTGCCGGCGATCGGCGTGCTCATCGGCGTGCAGAGCATGTGCCTTTACTCGGCCGTGGCGCGGCTGCCGGTGGCGCTCGCGCTGCTCGCGTTCAACACCTACCCACTGTGGACTGCCCTGTGGGCACGCGCCTTCTACGCGCACCGGCCGGAGCGGCGCGTGCTCGTCGCGATGCCGGTGATGCTCGTGGGCCTCGCGCTTGCGCTCGACGTGCTCGGCGCCGCCTCGGGCGTCGGCGCGGCCCTGCAGTGGCAACGCATCGGCTCGGGCGTCGCTTTCGCGCTGGCGGCAGCGGCCGCGTTCGGCTTCGCGCTGGTCCTCATCCAGCACGAGGCCGGAACGCTCGACGGCCGGCTGCGCACCGCGGCGACGATGTCGATGGTGGCGGTGATCGCGCTCGGCGTCGTCGGCTTGCGCGGTGGCTTCCACCTGCCGACGGCCGCATCCGGCTGGTGGGGCCTGGCGTCGCTGACACTTTTCTACGGCACCGGCATCACCATCCTGTTCACCGTGCTGCCGCGGCTCGGCGTGGTCGGCAACTCGGCGATCATGAACGTCGAGCCGGTCTTCGCTCTGATCCTCGCCTGGCTCGTCCTTGGCCAGACGATCGCGCCGTCGCAGGTGTCTGGTGCGCTGATCGTGGTGGCCACGGTGGTGTGGCTCGGTCTGCTGCGGGCGCGTCGATCGGCGTGAGCGAGACCATTCAGGTGCCGCAATAGGTTCGATAGCAGGCGGTGACATCGGCCGGTGCAGGCTCGGCGTAGCGGGCGTTCTCGGCCGTCTCGGCATACGGATCGCGCAGCGCGGCGAGCAGCCGTTCGAACGGCACGAGGTCGTCGTCGTCCGATGCGGCCGAGAGCGCTTCCTCGACGCGCTGGTTGCGCGGGATGACGATCGGGCTGACTTGGCGCATGCGCTCGGCGCGGGCCTGCGCGGTGTCGTTGCCGCTCGCGCCGGCACGACCGTCCTCGGTCGCCAGCCGCTCGCGCCAGCGTTCGAGCCAGGCGTCGGCGTCGGCGCGGGCGAGGACCTCGCGCAGCGGCGCGTCGTCGCCGGCCGCGGCGTCGGCGAGGCGGCGCCACGCGAGCGTGAAATCCGCCTGGCCCGCGAGCAGCATCGACAGCCAGTCGTCGGCGAGGCTGTCGACGTCGTCGTCGTCGTCGTCGTCGTCGTCGTCGCCCCGCTCGGGCAGCCCCAGCTTCGCGCGCTGCCCGGCGCGGAGATGGCCCTCGTGGCGCAGCGAAAAGCGGTCGAGGGCGCGCGCGGCGTCGGCCATCGCCTGCTCTTCGTCGTCCGAGATCAGCGGCAACAGCGTCTCCGCCAGCCGGGCGAGGTTCCACTGCGCCATGGCGGCCTGGTTGCCGAAGGCGTAGCGGCCGCGCGTGTCGATCGAGCTGAACACCGCCTTCGGGTCGTAGGCCTCGACAAAGGCGCACGGGCCGTAGTCGATCGTCTCGCCCGACAGCGTCATGTTGTCGGTGTTCATCACGCCGTGGACGAAGCCGACGTTCATCCACTGCGCGACGAGCTTCGCCTGACGCTCGATCACGCGCTCGAGCAACGCGAGGTGGCGACCGGGAGCGCCGACGAGGTCGGCGTCGTGGCGGGCGATCGTGTAGTCGGCGAGCCGGCGCACGCGGTCGAGGTCGCCGCGGGCGGCGAAGAACTGGAACGTGCCGACGCGGATGTGGCTCGCGGCGACGCGGGTGAGCACCGCGCCGGGCAGCGCCGTCTCGCGCAGCACCGGCGCGCCGGTCGCGACGACGGCGAGCGCGCGCGTCGTCGGGATGCCGAGCGCGTGCATGGCCTCGCCGATCAGCACCTCGCGCAGCATCGGCCCGACGGCCGCCTTGCCATCGCCACCGCGCGAGAACGGCGTGCGGCCGGAGCCCTTGAGCGCGATGTCGCGGCGCTGGCCGGCGCGGTCGATCACTTCGCCGAGGAGCAAGGCGCGGCCGTCGCCGAGCTGCGGCGAGAAGCCGCCAAACTGGTGCCCGGCATAGACCTGCGCGACGGGCTCCACGCCTTCGGGCAGCGCGTTGCCGGAGAAGAGCGCGGCGCCGGCCTCACCCGACAGGGCGGCGACGTCGAGGCCGAGCTCGTCGGCGAGTGGCGCGTTAAAGAAGAGCGCCTTCGGCGCCGGCGCGGCTTCCGGGCGCCACGGCACGGAGAAGCCGTCGAGCTCGCGGCCATAGGAGTTGTCGAGTAGAAGCGGAGCGACGGCGGCCATGGCGACGAAAAGCTGCGGGACAGCGCGCAAGTGTGACGCCACTGGCCACGCCGACCCCGCGACAGGGCCGTGCGGCTACCCTCGGCGCTCCAGGGCAAGAGCGCGACATGGACACCACCGACCTCCCCCACAGCCCCGCCGCCGACCGCAACAAGGCGCCGATCCTCGAGGTGCTCGAGCGCGTGCTGCCGGCCGGCGCCACCGTTCTCGAGATCGCCAGCGGCACCGGTCAGCACGCCGCCCACTTCGCGACCGCCCGGCCGGACTGGACGTGGCTGCCGACCGACGCGACGGCCGGCGCGATGGCACCGATCGCCGCGCGGACCGCTGGCATCGCCAACGTGCAGCCGCCGCTGCACCTCGACGTTCTCGCCGACGCATGGCCTCGCGTGCCGACGGCGCTGGACGCCGTCTACTGCGCCAACATGATCCACATCGCGCCGTGGGCGACCTGCCCGGCCCTGATGCGGGGCGCCGCCCGACACCTCGCGCCGGGTGGGGTGCTGGTGCTCTACGGCCCGTACATCGTCGACGGTGAGCCCGTCGCACCCGGCAACGCGGCGTTCGACGCCGACCTGCGGGAACGCGACCCGACCTGGGGGTTGCGTCGGCTGTCGCAGGTGGTCGGGGAAGCGCTGCTCGCGGGGCTCGCGTTCGAAAGCCGCCACGACCTGCCGGCGAACAACCTGATGCTCGCGCTCCGCAGGCTGCCCGACGCAACGGCCCGTTTCCCTTGACGGCTGCCAGCGCCCATCGCAGCGGCCTCGCGTGGGGCCTGCTCGCCGCGTCCATCTGGGCGAGCTACACCGTGCTCGCCCGCCTCGGCGTCAAGGAAGGGCTCAGCGCCGCCGACCTCACGTTCCTTCGCTTCGCGCCCGGTGCGCTGCTGGTCGCGCCGCTCATGTGGCGATGGGGATGGCGCGATCTGGCCGGCATCGGCTGGCGACGCGGGCTGCTGCTGACGGTGCTCGCGGGCCCCGGCTTCAGCCTGCTCTTCATGACCGGCTTCTCGCTCGCACCACTCGCGCACGGCGCCGTCATCGCCCCGGCGAGCCAGATGCTCGCCGGGCTGTCCATCTCGGCCTGGCTCGGCCTTCAGCGGTGGACGCGCGAGAGCGCGTTCGGCGCCGGCTTCGTCGTCGTCGGACTGGCGTTCATGGGCGGCGACAGCCTCCTCCACGGCGAGGGGGGCACGACGCTCCTCGGCGACGCGCTGTTCGCCGCCGCAGGCTGCTGCTGGGGCATCTTCGGCGCGATGTCGCGGCGCTGGGAGGTCGACCCGCTGCGCGTGACGGTGGTCGTCGTCGTGCTCGCGTTCGCCCTGTTCACGCCGCCGTTCCTGCTCGTGGCCGACCTCGGGCGCCTGGCTGCCACCGGCGTCGGCATGCTCGCGCTGCAGGTGCTGGCACAGGGCATCGGCGCCGGGCTGGTGGCGGTGCTCGCGTTCAGCCGTGCGGCGGCGCTGCTCGGCTCGGGCCGCGCCGCCTTCTTCGGCGCGCTGGTGCCGGGCGCGGCGTCGCTGCTCGCCGTGCCGGTGCTCGGTGAGGTGCCGTCGACGCTGCAGCTGCTCGGCATCGGCGCCGTCGTCTCGGGGTTGCTGATCGCCTTCGGCGCGGTTCGCGTCGTGCTCGAGCGGCACCGGGCCTTTCGCTCAGGCCGCCTCGGCTGACAGCAGCGCCTGCAGGCGCGCACCGATCTTCCCCGTCGCCGCGGTGACGCCGGCCAGCGCGCCCGGCGTCACCGTTTCGGTCATCGCCGCCGCGACTTCGGCCTGCACGGCGAGCGTGCGCGCGGCCATCCGTTCGCCGGAGCGGCTGAGGAAGATCCGCTGCGCATCGTGCTGGTCGCGACCGCCTTCTACGTCGCGGCGCTCGTCGTCGATCGGCTGTAGCCGTCGACTCCTACGCGGCGCGGACGAAGCCGTCGTCGCGCCACGCTTCGCTGCCCGGCCCGTGGTGCGTGAAGAACAGCCCCTGCGGATCCACCGCCGCCTTCACCGCGCGCAGGCGGGCGGCGTTCGCCCCCCAGAACGCCGCCGCCCAGTCGCGCTGGAAATAGTTGCTCTCCGACACGTAGGTGCCGCCGTCGGGAACCACCTTGCGGAGCTCGTTCGCGGAAGCCGCGATCGCCAGCGCCTGCGCGCGGGCCAGCGCCGCGTCGGGCTCGTGGCCGCGGACGCCCGGATACGCCGGCTCGCCGCGCGCGCCGAGGATGGCCAGCGCGAAGGCGTCGAGCACGGCCGGGTTGGTCGCCGTGTCGCGCGCCGCGGCGATCGCCTCGGCGGGCGCGCCGGCGAGGCCCTTGTTGAGGTGCAGCGAGACGCTCCAGTGCCGGCTGGCCGCGAACATCGCGTCGGCCAGGCTCGCGCGACGGTCGTCGCGCAGCAGCGCCGCCGGCATCCAGAGCGACTCGTAGCCGTGCAGCACCTGGCCGGCCTGCCCCTGGTCGCCCGGCCAGAAGACGTTGCCTTCCGGTGCGCCCGGCCGGTCGTCGCGCTTGATGAAGCCGAAGGCGCGCTTGAACAGGGTTGGCGCCCAGAAGGTGCGCGCGTCGGTGGAGACGATGCGCAGCGGCGAGAACGCGAGGTCGAACTCGCGCGGGCTGTCGTCGATCGCGTCGAAGAATGGCTGCCAGATGGCCGCCGCCTGGCCGCGCGAGAGGCCTTGAAACACCATCGAGACCTGCAGCGTGTTGTCGCGCCTGAAGCGCAGTTGCTCGCCCCAGTGCGGACCGACGAGCGCCTTCGCCGCGAAGTCGAGCGTGAGCCCGACGAGCTTGCGGAACGACGCGTCGGACGCGGCCTTGACGGTGAGGTTGACGGCGCCGAACGTCTCCGGCAGCGGATGCACGCGCAGCGTCAGCCGCGTGACGACGCCGAAGTTGCCGCCGCCGCCGCCCTTGAGCGCCCAGAACAGGTCTGCGTTGGCGCATGCGTTGGCGATGCGCACCTGGCCGTCGGCGGTCACGACCTCGGCCTCGAGCAGGCTGCCCGCTGCCGTGCCGTAGGCCTTCGAGAAGCTGCCGAAGCCGCCGCTCTGCACCAGCCCGGCAACGCCGACCGTGGTGCAGCCGCCGCCCTGCACATAGCCGCCGCCGCGCGTGGTCACCGCGTCGTAGAGATGCGCCCACAGCGCGCCGGCGCCGCAGCTCACGGCGCGCTGTGGTTCGACGCGACCGGCGCAGCCGGCGGGAACGAAGGCGTCGTGCAGCGCGATGTCGGTCATGCGGCGCGTCCACACGAGCAGCGAGTCGGGCGCGTTCGACGTGCCCTGGTAGCTGTGCCCGCCACCCTTGACGACGAGCCGCAACCGGCGGTCGCGCGCGAAGTTCACCGCCGCAGCCACGTCGGCGGCGTTGCGCGCGGCGACCGCGTAGACGCTCGGCGACGTCGTCCACGCGCCGACCCAGCCGAAGGTCTGCGTCAGCGCCACGTCGTCGCCGATCGCCCACGGGTTGACCGGCGACCTGAACAGCTGCTCGCACGCAGCCGCTGCGGGCCGGACGCGGCAGTCGGCGAACGGCGACGCGACCTTGACCAGCGAGCCGCCGACGGCCGCGCCCAGTTGCCGCCAGGCGGCGGCATCGGGCCAGTCGGCGTCGCCGGGGCGGACCCGGTTGCCGACGGCGACGGCGCCGGTCGCCGCAAACGCCGCCAGGGGCGGCGCGGCGCCGAAGGCGAACGGCAGGGCGACGGCACCGCCGACGACCCGGCGGCGGCGTTCGTCGACCGGACGCTCCCGCCCGTCCCGTTTCCTGAAGGAGTCCACGGGCCGGATGATGCCGTCAACGCATTGGTGGCCGCTGCGTTGGTGGCAGACGGCGCTCCGATCGGCAAGACCGGAGCACCGGCACCACCTCGACGAACCCCAACGAATCACTGGAGAGATCCGAATGAAGAACGCACTCGTGGCCCTGGCTTTCCTGGTCGGCGCCGTCGGCGCGCACGCGCAAGTCGGCACCGCCGTCAAGAAGGCCGGTACCGCCACCGCCGAGACGGCCAAGCAGGCCACCGAGAACACCGAAGCGGCGATGAGCAAGGAGCCGAAGAAGACGATGCACAAGGCCAGGGCCAGGATGCACAAGGCCAAGGCGAGGCAAGCCGGCCACGCGTCCAAGGCAGCGATGAGGGAAGCCACGAAGTAAGGCGGCTTCCCGGAGGTCGCGGCGCCCTGGCGTTGCGAGGCCCCGAAAACGCGGCTCCGGCCGCGTTTTTTTCGTCCAGCACGCCCGGCCGCCTGCCTCCATAGCATGTCGTGTTGCGCCGCCATGTGCTGATCCGGCGGCGACGGCGCGTCCGCCTGACCCTCGCCCAACGGGAGCCCCGATGTCGACCTGCCGGATCGAGAACCACGGACCCGTGCGCGTCGTCACCATCGACCGGCCGCAGGTTCGCAACGCGGTCGACGGTGCGACCGCACGCGCCCTCGCCGACGCCTTCCGCGCCTTCGATGCCGACGACACCGCGCAGGTCGCCGTCCTCACCGGTGCCGGTGGCCACGTCTGCGCCGGTGCCGACCTGCGCCGCGTCGCGAGCGGGTCCTCCCCCGGTTCCCTGGCGGCCGACGAGAACGGCCTCGGCCTGGACGACGACATGGACGCCGACGGCCCGATGGGGCCGACCCGGCTCGACCTCGCCAAGCCCGTGATCGCCGCCATCGAGGGCTACGCCGTGGCCGGCGGCATCGAGCTCGCGCTGTGGTGCGACCTGCGCGTGCTGGGCCGCAGCGCGACCCTCGGCGTCTTCTGCCGCCGGTTCGGCGTGCCGCTGATCGACGGCGGCACCGTGCGCCTGCCGCGCCTCATCGGCGGGAGCCGGGCGATGGACCTCATCCTCACCGGTCGCGCCGTCGGCGCCGACGAAGCGCTGCAGTTGGGCCTGGCCAACCGCGTCGTCGACGACGGGCAGGCACTCGACACGGCGGTCGCGCTGGCGCGGCAGATCGCCTCCTTCCCGCCGACCTGCATGCGCAACGACCGGCGCAGCGCGCGGCACCAGCACGGCCTGCCGCTGCGCGACGCGCTGGCACAGGAGTTCGCGCTGGGTCGGGTGACGCTGGCCTCAGGCGAGGCCGAGGCCGGCGCACGACGCTTCGTCGGTGGCGAAGGCAAGCACGGGCGAACCAGCTGAGGGGGCGAGGCCGCTCCCTCAGGGCACGCCGCGGTCGCGCATGGATGCGGCGTCGCCGGCCCGAGCAGCACGGGCCTGAAGGAACTTGCGAACGGCCTGCGCGAAGAGCTCGGGCTGCTCGATGTGCGGCGCGTGGCCGGCGCCGGCAATCGACACCAGCGTGGACCCGGCAAGCCCCTGCGTCAGGCTGCGCGACACGTCGATTCCGGTGACCCGATCGTCTTCGCCGCACAGCACGAGCGCCGGCTGCTCGAGCAGGCTCAGCCACGGCCGCGCGTCGGTTTCGGCGATCGCCCTTGCGACGTTCATGTAGCCCGCCGCGCGCGCCCGTCGCATGTGCACGGCGATCTCGTCGACGACAGCGGCCGTGGCGGCTGGGCCGGCGATCTGGGCGGCACGTTCGACGCTTCGGGTGGCGAGGTCGCCGGCCAGCCCTTCGCGGTGGCTCAACCAGCGTTCGCGTTCGGTCGCCGGCACGCCGGCCTTGCCGAGCGTCGCGTCGGCGAGCACGAGCGACTTCACCAGGTGAGGCCTGGCACGGGCCAGCGCCAATGCCGTGAGCGCGCCGAACGACACGCCCACGACGTGTGCCGGCCGTTCTTCCAGCACGTCGACGATGTCGACCACGATGGCGTCCAGGCCCGTGGCGACCGGATCGGGTGAATCGCCGTAGCCGGGCAGATCCGGCGCGAGGCAGGTGAATTCGCCGGACAGGCGTTCGATCTGTCCCGACCAGGCCGTGGCACTCGAGCCGATGCCGTGAAGGAACAGCAGCGTCGGACCGTCGCCCCTGCGAATGGCGTGCAGGCGGCTCATCCCTTCAGGACCCCTTGAATTCGCCACCGTCGACCACGTAGCCCGCGCCGGTGACGAAGCGCGTGGCGTCACCGCACAGCGACGTGACGAAGCGCCCGAAGTCGGCTGGATCGCCGAGCACCCGGTCCTTAACACCGAGCTCCCTTGCCCGATCGGTGTCGTGCGGGCCGGGGAAGACCGCGTTGAGGGTGACGCCGCGCTCGAGCAGCGCGGGAGCGGCGCTCTTCGCCCACGCCCACAGCGCGCTGCGCGCCGCCGCCGACAGGCACAGGAACGGCTTGGGTGCCTTCACGCTCGTCGACGAGACGATGACGATGCGCCCCCAGCCGCGCTCGCGCATCGGCGCGCTCGCGGCATGGATCAGGCGCACCGCCGGATAGAAGGTCGACTCGAACGCCCGAGCGAAGTCGGCCTCGTGGGCGTCGAGCGGCTGCACCGCGGGCGGTCCCGGGGTGTTGACGATGGCGATGTCGAGGCGGCCGAACCGCTCCAGCGCCGTCTCGACCGCGCGCCGCGGCACCGCGGGGTCGAGCAGATCGCCCGCGACCGTGACGAATCGGCCACCCGCCAGCGCTTCGAGCTCGTCGAGCGCATCGCTGGCACGGGCGACCGCCACGACGGCCGCGCCCTCGGCGGCCAGCGACAGCGCGGTGGCGCGGCCGAGGCCCCGCGAGGCGCCGGTGACGATCGCCACGCGTCCGTTCAGGCCCAGGTCCATCGCGGCCCCGTCGTCGTCGTCCGGACCCCGAGCCTAGAATGTTCCATACAACCCGCAGCGAATCGGCCATGTCCTCGATCCCCAGCCTGGTTCGCTCGGCAAGCCTCGCCCAGCAGGGCTACGACACGATCCGGCGCGCCATCCGCGACGGCAAGATTCCGCGCGGCACGCTGTTCTCCGAGAGCTCGCTGGCCGAGTCGCTCGGCGTGTCGCGCACCCCGGTGCGCGAGGCGCTCCTGAACCTGTTCCGCGACGGGGTCGTCGAGATCGTTCCGAAGCGCGGCTACCGGCTGGTCGAGCTCGACGAGGCCGCGATTCGCGAGATTCGGCTGTTGCGCCCGGCTCTGGAACAGCTCGTCGTCGGACGCCTGTGCGAGACGGCCACGCCGGCCGACATCCGCGAGCTGCGCACCATCCTCAAGGGCAAGGGCCGCAGCCAGGCCGACATGTACGGCATCGACGAGGCCTTTCACATCCGCATGGCCGAGATGGCCGGGCTGATGCAGATCCGCCGGGAGCTGCTGAGCGTGCGCGGCAAGATGTATCTCATCGCCAGCGGCACGCGGGTGGCGCCGATGCGCAACGACAAGGTGGTCGACGAGCACGCGGCGCTGGTCGACGCGCTGGAGCAGCACGACTGCAAGGCGGCGCGACGCCTGATCACCGAGCATGTCGAGCGCTCGATCGATGCGTTTGCGCAGGCGCGGGTCCGCTTGTCGGGGCAACCGCGCCTGGAGCGGCTTTCCTGAGCTCGGCCTCCGCGACGCAGCGGTAATAGCGATCGTTGGCCCAGCCACTGGCACGGGCGAAGTACATCAGCGCCATCGGATGCGCGCCGGCCCGCCACAGCGTGGCGACGTCCTGCTCGAGCACGGCGGCTCGCGTCGCGTCGTCGAGTGGCGACGTGGCGAGCACGCCGGCCGCATCCTTCGCGAATGCGTGGGCGCGGTGACCTCGGGTGATGTCGATCAGGAACTGGGTCAGCGTCGCCGGGGTCACGTGCCCTCCCACAGAAGCTGGTGCACGCCCGTATCCCAGCCGGGTGCAAACGGTATGGCAGTGACGACCGCGGGTCGCCGCGGATGCATCGCACCGGCGACCGCGACCCAGTTGCGGACCTCGTGGGTGCCGTTGCCCGATGCGTCGAGCGCCGGGTCGGTGAACCTGCAGGCCCGCTCCAGGTCGCCGTCGGCGAGCGCGCCGAGGAAGGCGGCGTCGAAGCCGGGGTCGTTGCGCTCCACGCCCGGCGCTCCGACCGTGTGGGAGACACCGCCGGTCGCGAGCAGCCCGACCCGGCGTCGCGTCGTCCACGCACCGAGGGCGGCGGCGACCGACGCACCGAACTCGCGACAGCGCCTGAGCGTGGGCAGCGGCTGGAAGATGCTGTTGATGACGACCGGCACGATGGCCACTCCCTCTGGAATCCCGAGCTGCGCCAGCGGCAGCGTGGTTCCGTGGTCGAGGCGCAGCTCGCTGGAGTGGGCGGGGTCGAACCGCCGCGTGTAGAGCGCGCGAACCAGGGCTTCGGCGAGTTCCGGGTCGCCAGGGCGGGCGACCGGCGCGATGTTGAACTGCGGCTCGGCGAACGCGGCATGGCGCTCGCCGACGCCGATGGTGAAGGCAGGCGCCATGCGAGGCTGCAGGTTGACGATGTGCTCGCTCGTGAACACGATGATCGTCTCGACCTCCGCGTCGATGAAGGCGCGTCCGAGCCGCGTGAAGCCGGCCGTCGTCGCGGCGCGGTGCTCGTCGGACGCGCGTTCCGGCCAGCCGGTCATGGTCGGGAAATGGACGGTGGCGGCGGCAATCACGACGGCGGGACTCAGAAGAAGACGCTCAGGCCCTGCTTGCCGAGCGACTGACGGTCGAGCACGACGCGCCTCTCCCGCAACCGGAAGCCGTCGTCGCAGGACACGAGCACGTCGGTGCGGCCGCCGCTGAACTGCTGCTCCATGTTCCAGCGCACCTGCAGCAGCAGCAAATTGCTTCGCGCGACCACGGTGCCAGCCTGCTCGCGCGTCGCATCGACGACCTGCACGAAGTAGCGAAGCCGCGACGGCGGCTGCTCGACCCACGATTGCCGGCTCTCGAGCTTGGCCACGCGCGCCGTCAGCAGCTCGAGGTCCTCGTCGTAGTAGCCGAGCTCGTCCTCGCGCGTGACGAGCCCGTCCATCGTCGACGTGGTCACGGGCACGCGATAGGAGATGGCCGGGTCCATCGTGTCGAGCCACTCGCGGTAGCGGCGGTCCTGCAGCAGCAGCACCTCGCGCCGGTAGAACGCCTCGAGTTCCTGCAGCAGTCCGAGGGCCGTCGCGTCGAAGCTCATGGCGCCGGGTCCGCCATCACGCCGGCGTAGTGGCGATAGAACGCACGCTGGTTCGCCTCGGTCATCAGGATGTCGCTGCAGCTGCCGGGGAACGGAGGGCCGTAGCGCTCCGCCGTCGGGGCCTCGCGGCCGAGACCCATGCGGTAGTTGAAGCGGCCCTGCCGGCCGATGTGGCCGCGCAGCGAGTCCTGCACGCTTTGCCAGATGTCGCCGTCGTCCTGCTCGAAGATGCCCCCGGGGCCGAAGGCGAGCGAGTACTGGCGCCGCACGGCGGCCTTGAGCTCGTCGGGCAACGCCTTGTCGACGACGCACCACGAATGCACCTCGATCTTGTCGACGCCGCGCGGATGCCAGACCCGAAACGCCCGGAAACGCGCGCTGTCGAGAAACGACATGTTGGGGAAGATCGTGCCGACGCCGATCGGCACGAAGGCATCGGCCGCATCTCCGTAGCGGGCGACGAGCTCCGAACGCATCTGCTTCATGAAGCCGTCGTACTCGGTCTGCACCGCCGTTCCCTGCTGCGCGCCGCCGCGCTCGCTGCCGATCGAGTGGCCGTTGCCGGTCTGGATGCAGTAGCCGGTGTTCGTGAGCTGGCTGCGAAACCCCATCTCGACACCGGCGCCGTGGGTCGACGGCACGTGGTAGTGATCGCCGGCGAAATTCTCGGCCGGGATCTTCCAGTTGACGTCGATCGTCCACCGGTGAACGCCGCCGATGACCTCGGTGCCGCCTTCCATGCGCGAGAGCATGAGGTCGAGGTAGAACGTCATGTCGCCGAGGTAGTCGCGCAGCGGCGGCGCATCCGGGTCCCAGCTCGCGAAGATCATGCCGCCGAAGGCATCGACGTGCGGCACCTCGCGCAGGCCGTACAGGCTGCGATCGAAGCCTTCGCCGTAAACGGCGCCGATGCGCGGCACCGCGATGAGCTCGCCCTCGGTGCTGAACGTCCACGCGTGGTACGGGCACTTGAAGAAGCGCGCCGTTCCGGAGTCGACCCGGCACACCTTCGCGCCGCGGTGCGTGCAGCTGTTGAGGAAGCCGCGCAAGAGGCCGGCCTTGTCGCGCACGACGATCACCGGGTCCTCGCCCATCGTCGTCGTGAAGAAGGACTGGTTCTCGGGCAGCGCGGTCTCGTGGCCGAGGTAGAGCCAGCACCTGGCGAAGACGCGCTCCTGTTCCAGCCGGTAGATACCCTCGTCGACGAAGAGACGGCGGTCGACCGCGGAGCCATCGGGCGCCATGAGCTCGCCGGCGCAGAACGAGGCGATTCGCGCGTCGGCGCTGACGAGCGGCGGCAGCGGCGTGCGTGGCGGCTCGGTCATGGGCGAGGCCCCCGGACGGCCGCACCGCCGTCGAGCGCGAGCACGGTTCCCGTCGCCGTTCGCGAGCAAGCCTCGGACGCGAGGAAGACGTAGGCGCCGGCGAAGTCGTCGACGGTCGGAAGCGTCCGCAGCGGCATCTGTGCGGGTTCGGGGCCAGGCGCTGCGACGCCCTGGCCGAGACTGTCGAGTCCGCGCAGGCCGGTGGGCACGTAGCCGGGCGCGACGGCATTGACGCGTATGTCGGGCGCCAGCTCCAGCGCGAGCTGCTTCGTGAGTCCGTTGACCGCGTGCTTGGCCGCGACGTACAGGGCCCCGCCGAAGCCGGCGTGGGTGCCCGAGATCGAGCTCGTGAAGAGGATGCAGCCGCGCGCCCTGGCGAGTGCGTCGACGGCGGCGAGCGCGCCGAGCAGGTAGCCCTTCACGTCGACGCCGAACAGCTCGTCGAACGCGGCGTCGAGCTCGGCGGCCGAGAACGAGCGGAAGGCGCGGCGGTTGTCGTAGAGGCCGGCGTTGCCGACGAACACGTCGAGCGCACCGTAGCGGGCGACGGCCAGGTCGACGGCACGCTGGTTGTCGGCGGCGGATCGCACGTCGCCGGCGACGCTGGCGAAGGCGCCGGCTGGTGCGTCGCCACCCGGGCTCGAGTCGACCCGGTCGAACCCCACCACGTTGGCGCCTTCGCGGAGAAACCGCTCGGCCACCGCCCTGCCGATCCCGCTGGCGGTCCCGGTGATCAGCGCCGTCTTCCCTTCGAGCTGACGTGACATGGATCTTCGAAGCGTGACGCTTCCAGAATCGACACTAGTATTCTACCGTAGTATGCTACGGCATCGTTCTCGGGAGTCTGCATGAAGAAGAAGCTGTTCGGCCTGTTGTTGGTCCTGGCCTCGACCTCGGTCTGTGCCGAGGTGGTGGTCGGCGTGTCGATCAGCTCGACCGGCCCCGGCGCGTCGCTCGGCGTGCATGTGGCCAAGGCGGTCGCGCTCATGCCCAAGACGATCGGCGGCGAGGCCATCCGCTACGTCGTGCTGGACGACACGAGCGATCCGACCGTCGGCGCCAGGAACGCACGCCGGTTCGCGGTGGAAGACAAGGTCGACGTGATCATCGGCTCGAGCACCGTGCCGGTGGCGATCGCGCAGGGCGCCGTCGCCAACGAGGCGCGCATCCCGTTCATCGCCCTGTGCCCGATCCCGCTCGATGCAGCGAAGCAGACCTACCTGTTCGCCGTCCCGCAGCCGATCCCGCTGATGGTCAGCGCCATCGTCGAGCACATGCAGGCGCACAAGGTGAAGACGGTCGGCTACATCGGCTTCTCCGACTCGTGGGGCGACGCGAACTACGGCAGCATCATGAAGAACGGGGCAGCAGCCGGCATGGAGATCACGTCAAACGAGCGCTACGCGCGCGGCGACACGTCGGTGACCGGGCAGATGCTCAAGGTGCTGACGACCAACCCTGACGCGATCTTCGTCGGCGCCTCGGGAACGCCGGCCGACCTGCCGCAGCTCGCCGCCATCGACCGTGGCTACCGCAAGCAGATCTATCACACGCACGGCGTCGTCAACCCCGACTTCATCCGCGTCGGCGGCAAGGCTACCGAGGGCGTGATCGCACCGACCGGTCCGGTCGTCGTCGCCGAGCAGCTCGCGGCGACCGACCCGCTGAAGGCGCCCGGCCTGGAGTTCCTCAAGCAGTACGAAGGCGCCTACGGCTCCGGCAGCCGGAACGCCTTCGCCGCCTACGCATGGGATGCCGCCACCCTCGTCCAGACCGCGCTTCCGCTGGCCCTGAAGACCGCAAAGCCCGGTACGCCGGCGTTTCGCGACGCGATGCGCGACGCGATCGAAGGCGGCAAGGACGTGAAGGGCACCCATGCCGTCTACAACATGACCGCCACCGACCACTACGGCGTCGACAAGCGGGCCCGCGTGCTGGTGAAGGTCGACGGCGGCGAGTGGAAGCTGCTTCGCTGACGGCGCGGCACCGGCCTTGCCGGCGGAGCGTCGAGAACAACGAACAGGAGACATGCACATGGAAGGCTTCAGGGTCACGCGGATCGCGGAGACCGCCGTGGTGTCGTACGGCCCGCAGAGCGACCTGCGCGTTCTGGTGGGCGACGACGCGCGCAGCACGCCCATCCGCGCCGCGCTCCAGACCTGCCAGCCCGGCTACGACGTGCCGTACCACTGCCACCCGTACATCGAGTACCTGTTCGTCCTCGACGGCTCGGCCACGTTCAACATCGAGGTCGACGGCATCCAGACCGTGGAGCTCGGCGCGGGCGACACCGTCGAGCTGCACCCCGGCGTGTGGCACTCGTTCAGCACCTCGCGCACGGAGGTGACGCGGCTGCTCGGCGTGCACCTCTCGCCCGAGCGCATCGTCAACTACAAGGCCGGCGTGAAGACCGACGCGCGAGGCTTTCGCGTCAGCGACGACGCGCCCGTCGCGGAGACCGCCTCCGGCGGCTGACCCGGGCTCCCCCCGGCCGAGCGCGCCGACTCAGGCCGACAGCGCCTGCATCTCGCGATACAGGTCGGCCTTGCCCTCGAAGCCGATGCCGGGAAGCTCGGGCAGCGTCACGTGGCCGTTCTCGACCGACACGCCATCGGGGAAGCCGCCGAACGGCTGGAACAGGTCGGGGTACGACTCGTTGCCGCCGAGGCCGAGACCGGCGGCGATGTTGAGCGACATCTGGTGGCCGCCGTGCGGGATGCAGCGGCTGGCCGACCAGCCATGCTCCCGGAGCATCTCGAGCGTGCGCAGGTACTCGACGAGGCCGTAGCTCAGCGCGCAGTCGAACTGCAGCCAGTCGCGATCGGGCCGCATGCCGCCGTAGCGGACGAGGTTGCGCGCGTCCTGCATCGAGAACAGGTTCTCGCCGGTGGCCATGGGGTTCGCGTAGTGGTGGCGCAGCGTCGCCTGCAGCTCGAAGTCCAGCGGGTCGCCCGGCTCCTCGTACCAGAACAGGTCGTAGCGGGACAACGCCTTGGCGTAGGCGATGGCGGTGTTGAGGTCGAAGCGGCCGTTGGCGTCGACGCACAGCTTCTGCCCGCCCTGCAGCACCTCCATGACCGAGTCGATGCGGCGCAGGTCTTCGTCGAGCGAGGCGCCGCCGATCTTCTGCTTGACGACGGTATAGCCGCGGTCGAGGTAGCTGCGCATCTCGTCCTTCAGCTTGCCGTGGTCCTGCCCCGGGTGGTAGTACCCGCCCGCGGCGTAGACGAAGATGCGCCGGTTCGGCGCGCCGTCGCCGTAGCGGTCGGCGAGCAGCTGGAACAGCGGCAGCCCCGCGATCTTGGCGACCGCGTCCCACACCGCCATGTCGAGGGTGCCGATCGCCACCGAGCGCTCGCCGTGGCCGCCGGGCTTCTCGTTCGTGAACATCGCGTTCCAGATCCGGTGCGGGTCGAGGTTCGTTCCGGCATCGTCGACCAACGTCGAAGGGTCGGCCTCCAGTACGCGCGGAATGAAGCGCTCGCGCATGAGCGTGCCCTGGCCGTAGCGGCCGTTGGAGTTGAAGCCGTAGCCGACGACCGGCCTGCCGTCGCGAACCATGTCGGTCATCACGGCGACGAGGCTCAGCGTCATCTTGCTGAAGTCGATGTAGGCGTTGCGGATCGGCGAGCTGATGGG
>JBBSUK010000034.1:0-25914 GCA_038234975.1 Burkholderiales bacterium | reverse complement strand
GCGCGATCGCCGCGTCGATCCGAAATACCTTGACGATCGCGTGCGGACCCAAGAAATATCGACGCGTGCCGAGATGCACGTTTTCAGCCAGCGCATGGGGCTCGACCAGATGATCGGCGAACGCATATGCCGCACCGGCCAAGACCGCGATCGACCGGCTTGCCACAAAGAGGGGGCGCGGTTGGTTCGAAAGGTGCGTCTCGACGCGGGCCGCTTCGAATACGAATGGAAAAGCACCCAGCATCTGGCGAGGGTCGTCTGGTTGAGATGCGCACCAGTAAACCCCTTCCGTCGGAAGCGCGATCTCGAACACGCCATGGCCGATGCTGGCGGCGAGACGGTCGATCAACGCCCGCGTCGCCTCCTGACCTCTTTCATGCACGACATGGTGAAAGACGCTCAGACCGAGGACAAGATCGAATGCGCTGGCCGACAGCAGAGGAATGAAGTCTTCCAGCCGCTCGACCCTGAATTCCAGCTTCGAATTCGGGAACTCGTCGCCGAGAAGGGTGCAAACCGCCACGTTTTCGGGGCAATAGTCGATACCCAAGACGTCGGCGCCGAGCGCCGCGAGGGCGCACGAGAAAAATCCCTGTGCGCAGCCCAGGTCGAGAACCCTGAGTGGACGGCCAAGGTGATCCGCGAGCGCGGCATAGGTCGAGCGGACATGCACGAGGCGGCTTTGGCAACTCCGCGCTGCGGCGTTGCTGAGCTCCGGATGGCCGTAGATGGGCTGGTAGAGCTCGGGTAAGCGGTCGACAGCTGTCGTCAACGCTGTGCCTGGCCCGGCGGCGAGCGTCGGCCGCTGCTCGACATGGCCGGTGCTTGTCGGTAGGACACTCAATGTGGCGTCGCCTAACGTGTCAATTGAATCGTCGTGAGCGCCGGATACGCCACCGACAGCACCAGATTCAGGAACTTCTGGAGCTCTGCCGCTGGCGCATTGGACACATACAGCACGTCCTTGTCGTGAACCTCGAACCCCTGCATCACGAAGAAGCTGGCCGGATCACGAAGGTTCAGGCTGTAGACCACCGGCACGAGCCCCTCGGGCGTGCTGGCAACCGGCTTCGTCGGCCAGTCGAGCGCGCCCTGCGGCTCGAAGCGGAAGATGAACACGCCGCGCGCGTCCGACCGGGCATCGTTGAGTCCGCCCGAGCGAGCGAGCGCCTGCGCCAGGCTGATGCCCTGCGCCTCGAACGGCACCTCTTCGTTCTTGTTCGTCGAGCCGAGCGCCGTGAAGCTGAGCGACTGCGAGATCGCGGTGACGACGTCGCCGGCCTGCAGCGCCACGTTCTGCCGCGGGTCGCGGATGACGGTCTGCAGCGGCATCGCGTAGTAGGCATCGCCGCGGGTGATCTGCACCGTCATCTTGTTGACGGGCTGGCGCACGCCGCCGGCGGCGGCGATGGCGTCGAGCAGCTTCTCGCCGCTCGGCGTGAGCGGCAGGCGCAGGCTGTTCGCGACCTCGCCGACGATCGTCACCGTGGCCGACGAGTTGCGCATGCGGCGCACCATCGCTTCGGGCTGGTTGGCCTTGCCCTTGAGTCGTTTGGCGATCTCGGTCTCGATCTCCGTGAGCAGCTTCCCGGCCGCGGGGATCTTCCCGGCGAACGGCACGTAGACGAAGCCGTCACGGTCGACGGTCTGCTCCGGCAGCGTGACTGCGCGCGAGCCCGACGTGTTGCCGCGCAGCTCGGGTGCGACGCCGGAGGAGAACAACGTCGCCGGCGGCGCTTCCCAGATGCTGATCTCGAGCGCGTCGCCGGGGCCGACGGTCGCCGGCGTGGTCATCGCGCGCGGCGGCGTCTGAAGGGCCTCGGAAAAGAGCTTCTGCTTGCGCTGGGCGAGCAGCCTGCGTGCGACGGCATCGTCGAGGTTGACGACCTGGATCGTCGCGCCCGCCGGCCCCGGCTGTCCGGAGGCGCTGTAGACGGCGTCGGTGCTGGGCCCGACGTTCGACAGCTGCGCGCAGCCGGCCAGCGCCGCTGTCGTGCCCACCAGGCATGCGAGCCCGATCCTTTGTAGACGGTTCATCGCGTTCACTTCCTGCCGTACGTGTCTTCGAAGCGCACGATGTCGTCTTCTCCCAGATACGAGCCCGACTGCACCTCGATGATCTCGAGCGGCACCTTGCCCGGGTTCGCCAGCCGGTGTGTCTGCCCGAGCGGGATGTATGTGCTCTGGTTCTCGGTGAGCATGACGACCTTCTCGCCATTGGTGACCTCGGCGGTGCCCGAGACGACGATCCAGTGCTCGGCGCGGTGGTGGTGCATCTGCAGGGAGAGGGTGGCGCCTGGCTTGACCATGATGCGCTTGACCTGGAAGCGGTCGCCGTTGTCGATCGAGTCGTACCAGCCCCATGGCCGATGCACCTTGCGGTGCAGCGCGTGCTCGCCGCGCTTGCCGTCGCCCAGGGCGGCGACGATCTGCTTCACGTCCTGGCTGCGGCCCTTGTGGGTGACGAGGACCGCATCCGCGGTTTCGACGACGACGACGTCCTCGAGCCCGACCACCGCCACCAGCCGTCCCGTGGCATGCACGTGGTTGTTGCGGGCGTCGTGCAACAGCACGTCGCCGACGACGGCGTTGCCGGCGGCGTCCTTGCTCGTGACGTGCCAGACGGCATCCCAGGCGCCGAGGTCGCTCCAGCCGGCCGCGAGGCGCACCATGCGCAGATCCGCGCCGTCGCCGGGCAGTCGCTCCATCACGGCGTAGTCGACCGAATCCGACGGCACGGCCGCGAACGCGTCCTTGCCGGGGCGCACGAACGACGCGTCGGTCGTCCTGGCGTCCCAGGCGGTTCGAACGGCGGCGAGGATGTCGGCGCGATATCGGCCGAGCGCGGCCAGCCAGATCGACGCACGCAGCACGAAGATGCCGCTGTTCCAGTAGTAGCGGCCGTCGCTGACATAGCCCTTCGCGGTCGCGAGGTCAGGCTTCTCCACGAACTCGACGACGCGCGCGGTCGCGCTGCCATCGCTTTCCGCGGCGATGTAGCCGTAGCCCGTCTCCGGGCGGTCGGGAAGCACGCCGAGGATGCAGACCGCGCCGTTCGCTGCCGCGCCGACAGCGGCCGCGATCGCGGCGCCGAACGCGGGCTGATCGGTCACGGTCTGATCGGCCGGAACGACGACGAGCACCGGGTCGACCCCGGTCGCCGCACCTTCGAGTGCGGCGATCGCCGCCAGCGTCATGGCCGGAGCGGTGTTGCGGCCGCACGGCTCGAGCAGCAGCGTCGCCGGTTCGGCCAGCGCAAGCTCGCGCAACTGGTCCAGCACGAGAAAACGATGTTCTTCATTGCCGACGACGATCGGCGGCGCGATGCTCAACCCGGGCAGCCCGCCGAGGGCGACGAGCCGCGACACCGACGCCTGGAACAGCGTCTGCGGGCCCGAGAGGGCGAGGAACTGCTTCGGATAACCGGCTCGTGACAGCGGCCAGAGCCGCGTTCCGCCGCCGCCCGCCATCACGACGGGCTGTACTTGGATATCGGACATGGTGTGGTGGCTGGCGGGGCGCGGCATCGATCCGTTCGCCCGAGGAGTGCTGCTTCGGCGGTGGACGCGGCGGCGATCGTTCGGTCGATTCGGGCAGCGCCCATTCCGGCCTGTGGCATGCGGGGCAACGTTGCCTGCAATCGACGGCGAGTTTAGCCTGCCTGCCGTGGCCCGAAAGGCACACCCGGCGTAGACCCGCTCCTACACTGCGCCGATGGTGCCGTTCTTCCTGGCGTTCGCCGTGTCGGTCGTCAGTACGCTGCTGATCCTCCGCTCGAGCACGAGGCACGCCCGTTTCTCGGCAGACGGCGATTTCCGCGGCCCGCAGAAGTTTCACGTGCGCGCGGTGCCTCGCGTCGGCGGCATCGGCATCGCGCTCGGCCTGGCGGCGGGCATCGTCGTCCTCGAGCCGTTGCGCGGTGACGCCGAGCAGCGATTCGCGGCGCTGCTCCTCCTCTGCGGCATTCCGGCATTCGCGAGCGGCCTGTTCGAGGACATCTCCAAGCGCGTCGAGCCGCGCTACCGGCTGGTGGCGACGGCGCTGTCGGCGCTGCTCGCGGTGCTCGCGGTCGGCGCGACGGTGCACCGCACCGACATGTGGGGCGTCGACTGGATCGCCGGCTTCGCCATCGGCGGCGCCTGCCTGGCGATCCTCACGGCCGCCGGCATCGCCCACGCGATCAACATCATCGACGGGTTCAACGGCCTGGCGTCGATGTGCGTCGTCATGATCCTCGGCGCAATCGGCTACGTGGCGAGCCTGGTCGGCGACGAGACGATCCTGACGCTCGCGCTGCTCGGCGTCGGCGCGGTGCTGGGCTTCTTCGTCTGGAACTTCCCCGGCGGTCTCATCTTCCTCGGCGACGGCGGCGCCTACTTCCTCGGCTTCTATGCGGCCGAACTCGGCATCCTGCTGGTCGCCCGCAACGCGGCGGTTTCGCCGCTCTGCCCCTTGCTCATCTGCATCTACCCGGTCTTCGAGACGCTGTTCTCGATGTACCGGCGCAAGTTCGTGCACCGGCGAGCGATGCACGTGCCCGACGGCGTGCACCTGCACAGCCTCATCTACCGGCGGCTCCTGCGCTGGGCCGTCGGCACGCGCGACGCCAAGATGCTGACGCGGCGCAACTCGATGACCGCGCCGTACCTGTGGATCGTCTGCGGACTCGGCATCGCACCGGCGCTGATCTGGTGGAACGACTCGCGCGTGCTCGGCTGCTTCATCGTGCTGTTCGGCATCGCCTACGTCGCGCTCTACGTGGTGATGCTTCGGATGCGCTCGCCGGGCTGGACGGCTACGGGCAGGCGCAGGCCGCGCAGCGCCGCACCCTGATGCCCGATCGGCCGTCGTCGGTCAGAACACCCGCTGACCGAGCAGGCTTTCCAGGTAGCGACCGTAGCCGCTCTTCTTCATCGGCTCGGCAAGCGCTCTGAGCTGGTCGGCCGTGATCCACCCCGATCGATAGGCGATCTCCTCCGGGCACGCGACCTTGAGCCCTTGGCGACGCTCGAGCGTGGCGATGAACTGGCCGGCGTCGAGGAGGCTGTCGTGGGTGCCGGTGTCGAGCCAGGCGTAGCCGCGGCCCATGACCTCGACGTCGAGCTCGTCGCTCTCGAGATAGCGGGCGTTGACGTCGGTGATCTCCAGCTCGCCGCGCGCCGAAGGCTTGATCGACGCGGCGATGTCGCAGACCTGGGTGTCGTAGAAGTACAGGCCCGTGACGGCATAGTTGCTCTTCGGCGCCTTCGGCTTCTCCTCGATGCTGACCGCCTTGCGCCGCTCGTCGAAGGCGACGACGCCGTAGCGCTCCGGGTCCTGCACGTGATAGGCGAAGACGGTCGCGCCGCGGCTGCGCGCCGACGCCGCGGCCAGCGTCGGCTGCAGGTCGTGGCCGTGGAAGATGTTGTCGCCCAGTACCAGCGCGCTCGGCTGGCCGGCGACGAAGTCGCGGCCGAGGATGAAGGCCTGGGCGAGGCCGTCGGGGCTCGGCTGCACGCAGTACGAGATCGAGATGCCCCACTGCGCGCCGTCGCCGAGCAGCGACTCGAACCGAGGCGTGTCCTGCGGCGTGCTGATGAGGAGGATCTCGCGGATGCCGGCGAGCATCAGCGTCGACAGCGGGTAATAGACCATCGGCTTGTCGTACACCGGCAGCAGCTGCTTGCTGAGCGCGAGCGTCGCCGGGTGCAGGCGTGTGCCGGAGCCGCCGGCGAGCACGATGCCCTTGCGGGTGGAGGTGGTGGTCATCGGTTCGCTTTCTCGAGGATCTCGGCGAGCATCCGGTCGACGCCCTCCTGCCAGGGTGGCAGGCGCAAGCCGAAGGCGGTGCGAAGCTTCGTCGTGTCGAGGCGAGAGTTCTTCGGCCGCGCCGCCGGCGCCGGGTAGGCGGTCGACGGGACCGCGTCGACGCGCACGACCCGCAGCGGCAGGCCGGCCGTACGCGCAGCGGCGATAACGTGATCGGCGTAGCCATGCCACGAGGTCTCGCCGCCGGCGACGGCGTGGTACGTGCCTGCGAGCGACGGGTCGCGCCGGACCCCGGCGATGGCGTGCGCGGTGATGTCGGCGAGCAGCTCGGCGCCGGTCGGTGCGCCGTGCTGGTCGGCGACGACCGACAGCCTCTCGCGCTCGGCGGCGAGCTTGAGCATCGTCTTCGCGAAGTTCGCGCCGCGCGCGGCGTAGACCCAGCTGGTGCGCAGGACGAGGTGGCGGCAGCCACTGGTGCGGATCGCCTCTTCGCCGGCGAGCTTGGTCCGGCCGTAGACCGACAGCGGCCCGGTCGGCGCATCTTCGCGCCACGGCGTGTCGCCGCTGCCATCGAAGACGTAGTCGGTGCTGTAGTGGACGAGGAGGGCGCCGATCGCCTTCGCTTCCTCGGCGAGAACCCCGGGTGCCTCGCCGTTGATCCGCATCGCCAGATCGGGCTCGGACTCGGCGCGGTCGACGGCCGTGTGCGCGGCGGCGTTGACGATCACGTCGGGGTGCACTGCGCGCACGGTGGCCGCGAGCGACGCCGGGTCGTCGAAGCGCGCCGTCAGCGGCGGCGGGCTGTCCAGGTCGAGCGCCACGACGTCGCCGAGCGGCGCCAGCGAGCGCTGCAGCTCCCAGCCGACCTGGCCGCCGCGGCCGAGCAGCAGCAGCTTCATCGCGGCCGACTCGCGGACGCCGGGTCGGCCGCGTCGTCGCGCGACCGATAGTTCGTGGCGAGCCAGTCGCGGTACGCACCGGTCTGCACCCGCTCCACCCACGCGGCGTTCTCGAGGTACCACGCCACCGTCTTGCGCAGCCCCGTCTCGAACGTCTCGATCGGGCGCCAGCCGAGCTCGCGCTCGATCTTGCGAGCGTCGATGGCGTAGCGGCGGTCGTGGCCCGGCCGGTCGGCGACGTGCTGGACGAGTCGCCGGTACGAGCCTTCGGGGTGCGGCCGCAGCTCGTCGAGCAGCGCGCACAGGGTGCGCACGATCTCGAGGTTGGGTTTCTCGTTCCAGCCGCCGATGTTGTAGGTCTCGCCGACCCGGCCGTTGGCGAGAACCGTGCGGATCGCGGCGCAGTGGTCCTTGACGTAGAGCCAGTCGCGCACCTGCTGCCCGTCGCCGTAGACCGGCAGCGGCTTGCCGGCGAGTGCGTTGACGATGATCAGCGGAATCAGCTTCTCGGGGAAGTGGAACGGGCCGTAGTTGTTGCTGCAATTGGTCGTCAGCGTCGGCAGCCCGTAGGTGTGGTGCCACGCCCTCACGAGATGGTCGCTGGCCGCCTTGCTCGCCGAGTACGGGCTGTTCGGTTCGTACGTGTCGGTCTCGCAGAACGCCGGGTCGTCGGCCGCGAGCGTGCCGTAGACCTCGTCGGTCGAGACGTGCAGGAAGCGGAATGCGGCACGGCCGTCGGCGGAAAGCGTCGCCCAGTGCGCGCGCGCCGCCTCGAGCAGCGTGAAGGTGCCCTGCACGTTGGTGCGGATGAAGTCGCCCGGGCCGTGGATGCTCCGGTCGACGTGGCTCTCCGCGGCGAAGTGGACCACCGCACGCGGCCGGTGCTCGGCGAACATGCCGTCGAGCGCCTCGCGGTCGCAGATGTCGGCATGCACGAAAACGTGGCGCGGGTCGCCTTCGAGCGAGGCGACGTTCTCGCGGTTGCCGGCATAGGTCAGCGCGTCGAGGTTGACAACGGGCTCGTCGCACGTGCCGAGCCAGTCGAGAACGAAGTTGCTGCCGATGAAGCCGGCGCCGCCGGTGACGAGGATCATGGGATGGAGTCCGCCTCTAGGCGCGGCCGATGCCGGTGTAGTCGAAGCCGGCGTCGCGCACCGCGACCGGGTCGAGGATGTTGCGGCCGTCGTAGATCACCGGCCGGCGCATGGCCGCCCGCATCGCGTCGAGGTCGGGGCTGCGGAACTCCTTCCACTCGGTGACGATGACGAGCGCATCGGCGCCGTCGAGCGCCGCCATCGCGCTCGGCGCGAACTGCAGGCCCGGCCGCTCGCCGAACAGCGCCCGTGCCGACCCCACGGCGACCGGGTCGTAGGCGCGCACGCTGGCGCCGCTGTCGAGCAGCCTGCGCACGACGACCGCGCTCGGAGCCTCGCGCATGTCGTCGGTGCCGGGCTTGAAGGCGAGGCCCCACACCGCGAAGGTGTGGCCGGCGAGGTCGGTGCCGAAGCGGGCCTCGATCCGGTCGAGCAGCACGCGCTTCTGGCGGTCGTTGACACGCTGCACCGCGTCGACCAGCGGCATCTCGACGCCGACGTCCGCTCCGGCCCGCAGCAGGGCGCGGATGTCCTTCGGAAAGCACGAGCCGCCGTAGCCGCAGCCCGCGTAGAGGAAATGGTTGCCGATGCGACGGTCGCTGCCGATGCCGCGGCGCACCGCGTCGATGTCGGCTCCGACCTTCTCGGCCACGAGCGCGAGCTCGTTCATGAAGCTGATGCGCGTCGCCAGCATCGCGTTGGCGGCGTACTTGGTGAGTTCGGCGGAGGCGATGTCCATCACCATCAGCTTGGCGTGGTTGCGCTCGAACGGCGCGTAGAGGCGGCGCATCGTCTCGGTCGCGTCGTCGTCGTCGCTGCCGACGACGATGCGGTCGGGCCGCATGAAGTCCTCGACGGCCGCGCCTTCCTTGAGGAACTCCGGGTTGGAGACGACCCCGAAGGCGATCTCGACGCCGCGCGCACGCAGCTCGCCGGCGATCACCTCGCGCACCTTGGCCCCCGTTCCCACCGGCACCGTGCTCTTGTCGACGACGACCCGGGGCTCGTCGAGGTGCCGCCCGATCTCGCGCGCCACCGCGAGCACATGCTCGACGTCGGCCGAGCCGTCCTCGCGCGGCGGCGTGCCGACGGCGATGAACTGGACCGGCCCGTGGCGCACGCCGGCACGCGCGTCGGTCGTGAACGCGAGGCGGGAGGCGGCCACGTTGCGCGACACGACATCGGCGAGTCCGGGCTCGTGTATCGGGATCGTGCCGCCGCGCAGCAGCTCGACGCGGCCGCCATCGGCGTCGACGCAGAGCACCTCGTTGCCAAGGTCGGCGAGGCACGCGCCGGTGACGAGGCCGACGTATCCACAACCGAAGATCGTGACCTTCATCGTGCCATTCTAGGAAGGCGGCATAGCGGTCACGCCCCCCGTTCCGGGGCTCGAACCCGCCAGCGGCGATAATCAGCCCACATGAGTTCAGATCAAAGCCCCGCTGTCGACGCGGGCGGCAGCGAGGCGTCGAGCGCGTCGCACCCTTCCGATTCCGCGCTTCCCGCTCCTCCGGAATCGCTTCCGTTCTCCGCCCTCGGCCTGGCGCCGGTGCTGCAGAGCGCCGTCGCCGCACAGGGCTACACGATGATGACGCCGATCCAGGCCAAGGCGATCCCGATCGTCCTGGCCGGCCGCGACGTCATGGGCGCGGCGCAGACCGGCACCGGCAAGACGGCGGCGTTCTCGCTGCCGCTGCTGCACCGCATGCTGCCGCACGAGAACGCCAGCATGTCGCCGGCGCGCCATCCGGTCCGCGCGCTGGTGATTGCGCCGACGCGCGAGCTCGCCGACCAGGTCGCCGACAACATCAAGGGCTACGCGTCGCACTCGAAGCTGCGCGTTGCGGTCGTCTTCGGCGGCATCGACATGAAGCCGCAGACGCTCCAGCTGAAGCAGGGCGTCGAGGTGCTGGTCGCCACGCCGGGTCGGCTGCTCGACCACATCGAGGCGAAGAACTGCGTGCTCAACCAGGTCGAGTATGTCGTCCTCGACGAGGCCGACCGCATGCTTGACATCGGCTTCCTGCCCGACCTGCAGCGCATCCTGTCGTACCTGCCGAAGAAGCGCCAGACGCTGCTCTTCTCGGCCACCTTCTCCCCCGAGATCAAGCGCCTGGCCGAGAGCTATCTGCAGGATCCGGTGCTGGTCGAGGTGGCTCGACCGAACGCCACCGCGTCGACCGTCGAGCAGCATTTCTACCGTGTCGACAGCGACGACAAGCGCCGTGCCGTGCTGTCGATCCTGAAGGCGCGCGGGATCACGCAGGCGCTGATCTTCGTCAACTCCAAGATCGGCTGCGCGCGGCTGGCCCGCTCGTTCGAGCGCGACGGCCTGCGCACCAACGCGCTGCACGGCGACAAGAGCCAGGACGAGCGGCTGAAGGCGCTCGACGCGTTCAAGAAGGGCGAGGTCGACGTGCTCGTCGCGACCGACGTCGCGGCGCGCGGACTCGACATCGTCGATCTGCCCGCGGTGTTCAACTTCGACGTGCCGTTCAACGCCGAGGACTACGTGCACCGCATTGGCCGCACCGGTCGCGCCGGCCAGTCGGGGCTGGCGATCACGCTCGTCGCCCGCGAAGACGCACGGCTCGTCGCCGACATCGAGAAACTGATCAAGAAGAAGATCGAGGTCGAGCCACTCGAGCTCGAACTCGAGCTCGACGACGGCGCGGCGCGCCGGCCGTTGCGTGATCGTGGGGAGCGGAGCGACCGCGGCGACCGCGAGCGGCCGCGCCGCGACGACGAGGCACCGCGCCGCGACAGCCGTGCTGCCGCCGGCCCTTCCTTCGCGCCGCCGCCCCGGGCGCCGCGCGATCCCTTCTTCGACAAGCCTTACGAAGCTTCGGCGACCGCCGAGGAACCGGCGTGGGAGCAGCGTGCCGCTGCGCCGGCGGCGCGCGGGATCTCGGCCTATATCAAGCCGAAGAAGAGGCTCGCCGCCCTGTTCGGAGGCGTCAAGCCGGCCGAAGCCGAGAACGAATCCGAGGCCGAGACGTCGTCCTCCTGACCCGCGTCAGGCGACGGCGAGGAACGAGAACACCGCCGGCACATCGTCGGGCAAGGTCGACGGCGACCGGCGCCAGGCCTCGATCCGGTCGCTGCGGGTGTGCTCGCTGCGCAGGCTCAACCCGACGCTGACGGAGAGCCGCGTGTCGGGCCGCAGCGTCGCGACGATGGCATCGAGCAAGGCCCGGTTCCGATAGGGCGTCTCGATCATGATCTGCGACTGTCGCTGCTCGCGCGATGTGGCTTCGAGGGCGCGCAGGCGGGCCGCGCGCTCGGCCGGCTCGACCGGCACGTAGCCGACGAAGGCGAAGCTTTGCCCGTCGAGCCCGCCCGCGGCGACGGCCAGCGCCACCGCGCTGGCACCTGGAAGCGCCACCACGCGCAGACCCTGTGCATGGGCCGCAGCGACGAGCGGCGTGCCGGGGTCGGCCAGTGCCGCGAGCCCGGCTTCCGACAACAGGCCGATGTCGCGACCGTCGCGCGCCGGCGCGAGCAGCGCCGCCATGTCGCCCGGCGGCGCGGCGCGCGGTCCCTTGACCGGACGCGGCAGCTCGACGATCGCCAGCACCTGCAGCGGGCGATGCAGCGGTACGACGGCGTCGACCCGCTTGAGGAAGGCGCGCGCCGACCGCGCGTTCTCGACCACCCAGTGTTCGAGTCGCGCCGCGACCTCGATCGCCGAGCGCGGCAGCAGTTGTTCGAGGGGAATCGCATCGTCTCCGCCCGCGCCCTGGTCGAGCGCGTTCGGCACCAGGTACAGCGTCGGCTTCGCAGCGTCGTTCACCGGCCGGGCCCCAGCGGGTCGAGCCCGGCACGGCGCAGCAGTTCGCAGGTGCGAACGAGCGGCAGGCCGATCAATGCCGTGGGGTCGTCGGATTCGATCGACTCGACGAGCGCGATGCCGAGTGCCTCTGCCTTGGCGCTGCCGGCGCAGTCGTACGGCGTCTCGAGCCGAAGGTAGCACTCGATCTCGTCGTCGCTCAGTGCGCGGAAGCGCACGACGATGGTCGCGAGTTCGCTGCAGCGGAAGCCGCGATCGCCGCGGACGACCGCCACCGCGGTGTGGAACCGCACCGTTCGCCCGCGCATCGCCCGCAGCTGCGCCGTCGCACGCGCGTGGTCGCCGGGCTTGCCGAGCGTCGCGCCGTCGAGCTCGGCGACCTGGTCCGAGCCGATGACGACCGCACCGGATTCAATGGACACGACCGCATCGGCCTTGGCGAGCGCCAGTCGGACCGCGAGCGCCGAGGCGTCCTCGCCCGGCAACGGTGTCTCGTCGACCTCGGAGGCATGCACCGTGAACGGGAGCCGCAGACGCTCGAGAAGCTCCTTGCGGTAGCGCGAGGTCGAAGCCAGCACGAGTCGCGTCATGCCGGCGATTGTCGGCTCGGCCCGACGGCCCGCCTTCGGCTCGTAAACTGGCCGCATGCCATCACCGCGCCAGTGGAAGGTCGAGCGCCTCGACATCGCTGCGTTCGCACGCGAAGCCGCCGAAGTCGACGGTCGATCGCCGCTCGGCTCGTTCCGGCGCCTCCACGAGAGCCAGCCCGAGGACGGACGGGACAACACCGACGCCGCTGTGCACTGGCAGCTCGCCGGACGGCAGGACGAGCTGCCGGGCATCGGCCGCCGCCTGCCGACCCTGGCGCTCAGGGCGCAGGCGCACGTGATGGTGCAATGCCAGCGCTGCCTGCAGCCGTTCGCGTTCGACGCGAGCATCGACCGCAAGCTCTTCTTCGTAGAGGGCGAAGACGCGGCGGCGGCACTCGACGCCGACAGCGACGACGACATCCTCGCGATGGAACCTGCCACCGACGTGCTGGAGATCGTCGAGGACGAGCTGCTGCTGGCCCTCCCGCTCGTGCCGCGCCACGACGTCTGCCCGGAGCCGCTGCTTGCCCGCGAGCCCGACGAGCCGGCATCGGCCACGCATCCGTTCGCCGCTCTGGCCGCGCTCCGCGAGGGGTCGACGAAGAAGCCCCACTGATACAATCCGCGGCTTTTCGCGGTCGACGAGCAAGCGCTCCTCGCCAACGCCGCGCCTCCGGCGGAATGCCCCCAGCGGCTTCCGGTGACCGGGACCAGGAGTACATCGATGGCCGTCCAGCAGAACAAGAAGTCGCCTTCCAAGCGCGGCATGCACCGATCCCACAATGCCCTGGCCAAGCCGGGCACGGCGATCGAGCCGACCACCGGCGAGACGCACCTGCGCCACCACCTGAGCCCAACCGGCTTCTACCGCGGCCGCAAGGTCGTGAAGACCAAAGCCGACGCCTGACCGAGCGGGTTCACGCACCACGCCTGCAAGCGTGAGACCGGCCGCCAACGAGCCTGCGACGAGCGCGACACCCGACCCGCACACCATGGCAGCGACACCCGCTGCGCCGATCCGCCTGGCCGTCGACTGCATGGGCGGCGACCACGGCCCGAGCGTCGTCCTCCCGGCCTGTCGCGCCTTCCTCGACTCGCATCCGCACGCCGAGCTCGTGCTCGTCGGCAGGCCCGAGGCGCTGGCCGCCGCGCAGGGCTGGGAGCGCTGCAGCCGGGTCGACGCGAGCGAGGTCGTCGAGATGACCGACTCGGTCGAGGTCGCGCTGCGGAAGAAGAAGGACTCGTCGCTGCGCATCGCCGTGAGCCAGGTCAAGCCGCTGGCCGATCGGCCGTCGCTGGCGCAGGCCTGCGTATCGGCGGGCAACACCGGCGCGCTGATGGCGGTCTCGCGCTATGTGCTCAAGACGATCGACGGCATCGACCGGCCGGCCATCGCCAGCGTCATGCCCAACGAGCGCGGCGCCTACACGACGGTGCTCGACCTCGGCGCCAACGTCGACTGCACGGCCGAGCACCTTCTGCAGTTCGCGGTGATGGGCAGCGCGCTGGTGGCTGCGGTCGAGGGCCGCGCCGAGCCGAGCGTGGGCCTGCTCAACATCGGCGAGGAGTCGATCAAGGGCGGCGAGACGATCAAGGAGGCGGGCGAGCTCCTGCGCGCGGCGGCGGCGGCGGGGCTGCTCAACTTCCACGGCAACGTCGAAGGCAACGACATCTTCACCGGCAGTTGCGACATCGTCGTCTGCGACGGCTTCGTGGGCAACGTCGCGCTGAAGACGGCCGAGGGCCTGGCGTCGATGCTCGGTCGCTTCATCAAGGAAGAGTTCACCCGCAACGCGCTGAGCAAGCTGGCGGCGCTGGCGGCAACGCCCGTGCTCGACCGGCTGAAGGCGCGCGTCGACCCTCGCCGCTACAACGGCGCCGCGCTGCTCGGCCTGCGCGGCCTCGTCTTCAAGAGCCACGGATCGGCCGACGCGTTCGCGTTCGGCCACGCGCTCGACCGGGCCCACGACGCGGTTCGCAACGGCCTGCTCGACGGTGTGCAGCACCGCATCCGCGACACTCTGGCGGCGCTTCCGGCCGCGCGACGCGACGCGTCCGGAGCCGACGCCGGCGCGCTGCCCGGTCGCTTGCCGATCTCGTCGGCGGCATGATGCGCGCATGAACGCATCCGCGCCGCGCTGGTCGCGCATCGTCGGGACCGGCAGCTACCTGCCGCCGGATCGCGTCTCCAACGAAGACCTCGCGGCGCGGCTGGCCGTCGACGGCATCGAGACATCCGACCAGTGGATCGTCGAGCGCACGGGCATCCGTTTTCGCCACTTCGCCGCGCCAACCGTGACCGCGAGCGACCTCGCGCTCGAGGCATCGAAAGCGGCACTGGAAGCGGCCGATTGCGACCCGCATGCGATCGACCTCATCGTCGTCGCGACGTCGACGCCCGACATGGTGTTCCCGTCGGCTGCCACCATCCTGCAGGCCAAGCTCGGCGTGCATGGCTGCGCCGCGTTCGACGTTCAGGCGGTGTGTTCGGGCTTCGTCTACGCCCTGTCGGTCGCCGACGCGATGATCAAGGCTGGAACGGCGTCGAAGGCGCTCGTCGTCGGAGCGGAGGTCTTCTCGCGCATTCTCGATTTCTCCGACCGGACGACCTGCGTCCTCTTCGGCGATGGTGCCGGCGCCGTCGTCCTCGAGGCGAGCGAGGCGCCCGGCATCCTCGCCAGCGAGTTGCACGCCGACGGTCGCCACCTCGACATCCTGTGCGTCCCGGGCCACGTCTCGGGCGGCCACGCGATCGGCCATCCGTTGCTGAAGATGGACGGTCCGGCGGTGTTCAAGCTGGCGGTCTCGGTGCTCGAGGATGTCGCGCGCTCGGTGCTGGCCAAGGCGGGGCGCACCAGCGCCGACATCGACTGGCTGATCCCGCACCAGGCGAACATCCGCATCATGACGAGCACGGCGCGCAAGCTCCGCGTCCCGCCGGAGCGGCTGGTCGTCACCGTCGCCGAGCATGGCAACACCTCGGCCGCGTCGGTCCCGCTGGCGCTCGACGTCGCCGTGCGCGACGGTCGCGTGCGGCGCGGCGACACGGTCATGCTCGAGGGCGTGGGCGGCGGCTTCACCTGGGGCGCCGTCGTCCTCGACTACTGAGCGCTCTGGTGATGAAACCGTTCGCGTTCGTCTTCCCCGGTCAGGGCTCGCAGTCGGTCGGCATGCTGGATGCGTGGGGCGACAACGCCGCGGTGCGCGACACGCTCGCCGAGGCATCGCAGGCACTCGGCGAAGACGTCGGCAGGCTGATCCGCGAAGGGCCGAAGGAGCAGCTCGACCTGACCACGAACACGCAGCCGGTGATGCTAGCGGCCGCTGTCGCCTGCTACCGCGCGTGGCTCGCCGAAACGAAGACGGCGCCCGCGGTGGTCGCCGGCCACTCGCTCGGCGAATACACCGCGCTCGTCGCCGCAGGTTCGCTGACGCTGGCCGACGCGATCCCGCTGGTGCGCTTCCGGGCCGAGGCGATGCAGGCAGCGGTTCCGGTCGGCACCGGCGCGATGGCGGCGATCCTCGGCCTCGAGGCAGCGGCCGTCGAAGCCGGCTGTGTCGCGGCGGCGCGCGAGACCGGCGGCGTGGTCCAGGCCGCCAACTACAACGACCCGAAGCAGACCGTCATTTCCGGGGGCAAGGCCGCGGTCGACCGCGCCTGCGAACTGTTGAAGGCGGCCGGCGCGAAGCGGGCGCTGCTCCTTCCGGTGTCCGCACCGTTTCACTCGCGGCTCATGAAGCCCGCCGCCGACCGGCTTAGAGAGCGCCTCGCCTCGACGCCGATCGGCGCGCCCTACATCCCGGTCATCGACAACGTCGACGTGAAGACGCAGACGCAGCCGGAGGCGATTCGTGGCGCACTGTTTCGCCAGGCGTACGGCGCCGTCCGCTGGGCCGAGACGATCGACGCGATCCGCAAGCGCGACATCGCCTGCATCTTCGAGTGCGGCCCGGGCAAGGTGCTCGCCGGGCTGACGACGCGCATCGATCCGTCGGCGCAGTCGGCGGCGGTCTTCGATCCGGCGTCGCTGGCCGCGGCGCGGGCGTTGCTGGCGACATGAACGCCACCGAATCGAAGGTCGCGCTCGTCACCGGCGCGACGCGCGGCATCGGCCAGGCGATCGCGGCCGAGCTGGCGGCAGCCGGCCTGCGCGTCGTCGGCACGGCGACCAGCGAGGCCGGCGCGGCGTCGATCGGCGAGGCGCTGAAGGCGCACGACGGCTGCCGCGGCATCGTCCTCGACGTGACCGACGGCGCGTCGGTCGCCGCCGCCGTCGACGCTGTCGTTCGAGACTTCGGCGGCCTGCACGTGCTCGTCAACAACGCCGGCATCACCCGCGACACGCTGTCGATGCGGATGAAGGACGAGGACTGGGACGCCGTCGTCGCGACCAACCTCACGGCGGTCTTCCGCTGCAGCCGCGCCGCGCTGCGGCCGATGATGAAGCAGCGGTTCGGCCGCATCGTCAACATCACCTCGGTGGTCGGGGCGAGCGGCAATGCCGGCCAGGTGAACTACGCTGCCGCCAAGGCCGGTGTCGCCGGGATGAGCCGGGCGCTGGCCCGCGAGGTGGCGAGCCGGGGCATCACCGTCAACTGCGTCGCCCCCGGCTTCATCGAGACCGACATGACGCGCGGCCTCACGGAGGCGCAGGCCAGCGGCCTGCTCGGCCAGGTGCCGGTCGGCCGACTGGGCCAGGCCGCCGAGGTCGCGCACGCCGTCGCCTTCCTGGCCTCGGAGCGGGCCGGCTACATCACCGGTACCGAGCTGCACGTCAACGGCGGCATGTTCATGGTGTGAGTGCCTGCGCGCAAGCAGGCGCGTCCGCTTGAGGGGTTACCCGCACCCTTCGACGGGGTGCGACAAACCTCACACCTTAGAATTGCCGATCAATTTTTCCCACTCCCGGAGGAGTCATGAGCGACACGGAAGCACGAGTCAAGAAGATCATCGCCGAGCAACTGGGCGTCCCCGAAGCCGACGTCCGCAACGACAAGGCGTTCGTCGCCGACCTCGGTGCCGATTCGCTCGACACGGTCGAACTCGTGATGGCACTCGAAGACGAATTCGGGATCGAGATCCCCGACGAGGAAGCGGAGAAGATCACCACGGTGCAGCTCGCGATCGACTACGCGAAGAACCACCAGAAGGCAGCCTGACCCGGGTCGAGTCCTTCGTAGGGACGCTCCCATGAATCGCCGTCGCGTCGTCGTCACCGGGCTGGGGCTCGTGAGCCCGGTCGGCAACAGCGTCGCCGAGGGGTGGGACAACCTGATCGCGGGCCGCAGCGGCATCGGCGCGATCACGCGCTTCGACGCCTCGGCGTTCGCGTGTCGGGTGGCCGGCGAGGTGAAGGGCTTCAAGGTCGAGGACTGGTTCCCGGCCAAGGACGCCCGCCACATGGATACCTTCATCCACTACGGGCTGGCCGCCTCCATCCAGGCGATCCGCGATGCCGGCCTGCCGACCGGCGACGACCTCTCGGACGAGGAGGCCGAGCGCATCGGTTGCCTCGTCGGCTCGGGCATCGGCGGACTGCCGATGATCGAGGAGACGCACGCCGAGTACGAGAAGCGCGGCCCGCGCCGGATCACGCCTTTCTTTGTTCCGGCGTCGATCATCAACATGATCTCCGGGCACGTCTCGATCATGCACGGCTTCCAGGGGCCGAACCTGGCGATCGTCACGGCGTGCACAACCGGGCTGCACTCGATCGGCATCGCCGGCCGGCTCATCGAGCACGGCGACGTCGACGTCATGATCGCGGGTGGCTCCGAGTCGACCGTCTCGCCGCTCGGCGTCGGCGGCTTCGCGGCGGCACGCGCGCTGAGCACCCGAAACGACGACCCGACCACCGCGTCGCGGCCGTTTGACCGCGGCCGCGACGGCTTCGTCCTCGGCGAAGGCGCCGGCGTGCTGGTCCTCGAGGAGTACGAGCACGCCAGGCGGCGCGGCGCCGAGATCCACGCCGAGCTCATCGGCTTCGGCATGGGCGCCGACGCGTTCCACATGACGGCGCCCAACGTCGAGGGCCCGAAGCGGTCGATGCTCGCCGCGTTGCGGTCGGCCGGGCTCGACGCCGGCGACATCGAGTACCTCAACGCCCACGGCACGTCGACCCCGCTCGGCGACCTCAACGAGACCAACGCGATCAAGCTGGCCTTCGGCGATTCGGCGCGCAAGCTCGTCGTCAACTCGACCAAGTCGATGACCGGCCATCTGCTCGGCGGTGCCGGCGGCATCGAGTCGGTCTTCACCGTGCTCGCGCTCAAGCACCAGGTTTCGCCGCCGACGATCAACCTGCACGACCCCGACCCGGAGTGCGATCTCGACTACTGCGCCAACGAAGCGCGGTCGATCAAGATCGAGTACGCCATGAAGAACAACTTCGGCTTCGGCGGCACCAACGGCACCCTGGTCTTCAAGCGGGCCTGAGCGCGAGCCGGCGCTTGCGCCGACTCGTCGTGGCCGGGCCTTTCGATGACGCCGCTTTCGATCGTTCTCACGCCCAGACGAAGTTGGCGCACTGCGGTGGCGTTGCTCGTGATCGCCGCGGCATCCTCGGCGATCGCGTGGTGGTGGCTCGCGCCGGCCGCGTCCGGCGTCGTTGCCGGTGTCGCGGTGTCGGCAGCGGTCGTCGCGGTGGTCGCCTCGGCGACGTCGCTCTGGCACCTGGGCAGTGGCGTGCTCTCGTTCGACGGGCGCGCGTGGTGGCTGACGACGCGGCCGGGCGACGAGCCGACGGCCGGTGCGGTTCGCGTCGCGATCGACCTCGGCGGCTTCCTCCTGCTGCGGTTCGAGTCAGCGCAACCCTCCGCCAAGGCGTGGCTGCCGATCGATGCGAACTCGTCTCCGGGCGACTGGCACGCCCTGCGCGCGGCTGTATATTGCGCGCGCATCGACGCTGCGTCCCCCGCCGGCGACGCGCCCTTTCCCTGAATGAACGCTCCCGATGCCGATGCCCCGCTCGTCGAGCGCGTCAAGCAGGGCGACGCCAAGGCGTTCGAGATGCTGGTCGTCAAGTACCGGCGCCGCATCGAACGCCTCATCGGTCGCATGGTGAGGGACGTCGACCTCGTGCCCGACATCGCCCAGGAAACCTTCATCCGCGCCTACCGGGCGATTCCCCGGTTCCGCGGCGACAGCGCCTTCTACACCTGGCTCTACCGAATCGCCGTCAACACGGCGAAGAAGTCGCTGATGGAGCTCAAGCGCGACCCATTGGTCACCGAATCGGCACGCGCCGGCCGCGACGACGACGACGACACGCCTCGCCCGGGCACCGAAGTGTGGGACACGAACACGCCGGATGCGGTGCTTGCCAGCAAGCAGATCGCATCGGCAGTGAACTTTGCGATCGAAGCCCTGTCCGAAGAGTTGCGGCAGGCGATCACCCTGCGCGAGATCGAGGGTCTCAGCTACGAGGAGATCGCCGAGCTCATGGGCTGCCCGATCGGGACCGTCCGGTCGCGGATCTTCCGGGCCCGGGAGGCGATTGCGACGAAACTGAGGCCGCTGCTCGACACCAAAGAAGGCGAGCGGTGGTGATGCGCACGGGCGGCGGGACATTCCCGCCGTTCGTCGTTGAAGGACGATGGAGACGGCGATGGCTACGGCGATGACGATGACGATGAACGGCGCAGAAGCCGACGGCGGCGATTCGCTGCTCAGCGCGCTGGTCGACGGCGAGGTCGACACGGCAGAGGCAACGCGCGCCTGCCGTGCCTGGCAGCACGGCTCGGCGCAGCGCCGCGACTGGCACGCCTGGCACGTCGCCGGCGACGTGCTCCGGTCGGAGGAGCTCGCGCAGGGCGCCGACAGCGACGCCCGCTTTCTCGCCGTGTTGCGGGTTCGCCTGGCGGCCGAGGCCGTGGTGCTGGCTCCGGCCCCGCTCCCGGAATCGGCATTTGCCGTGCGCCGCCGCCGCGCCCGCTGGATGCTGCCGACTGCGGCCGCGGCCGGTTTCGTGCTCGTCGCCGGAACATTCGTCGCCATGCGGACCGGCGGTGTCGCCGACCCGCAGTCGGTCGATGTCGCCGCGGTGCCGCCTCCCGCCGTTCACGTCGCCGCGGCACCGGTCGTCGTCGCGCCTGCGCTGCCGTCGATGCAGGCCGCGACGCCGGCGAACACCGTCCGCCTGATCCGCGACGCCAGGCTCGACCGCTACCTCGCCGCGCACAAGCAATTCGCCGGCAGCACGGCGCCCGCCTGGTCGCAGGCGACGCTGCGGAACGCGACGGTCGAGGTCGACCGTCCCTGACCGGCGGCCCGGCCTCTCGCACCCGAAACCGTCGACTCGACGCACGCGATGCTGCTGCGCACGATCGCCCCGTTGACGCTGGCGCTGGTCGCGCTCGCTCCGCCGGGGCTGGCGCAGTCGTCCGCGCCCGCGCCGCAGGCCGTTCGCAGCGACGGGCGCGCCTTGCTGATGCGCATCCACGAGGCGGCGAGCCGGCGCAACTACCAGGGCACCTTCGTCGTCACCGGCGGCGGCAGCGTGGCCAGCGCGAAGATCGCGCATTTCATCGAGGGCGGCGCGCAGTTCGAGCGCATCGAGGCGCTCGACGGGCGGCAGCGCAAGGTCTTCCGCCGCGACGACACCGTGCACACGATCTGGCCCGCGAGCCACGTCGCGATGATCGAACAGCGCGGGTTGCTGAGCTCCTTCCCGGCGCTGCTGCAAGGCGCGGGCGACTCGATCGGCGAGTGGTACGAGGTGCGCATCGAAGGTGCCGAACGCGTTGCCGGGCGCGAGGCTGAGGTGCTGGCGATCGAGCCGCGCGACCGCTGGCGTCACGGCTATCGACTGTGGGCCGACCGGGCGACCTTCCTGCTGCTGCGCAGCGACACGCTCGGCCGTCACGGCGAGGTGCTCGAGACCACGGCGTTCTCCGACGTCGCGATCGGCGTGCGGCCGCAGGTCGACACCGTCGTCCAGCCCATGAGGCGGCTCGACGGCTACCGCATCGTTCGGCCGGTGCTCGCGCCTGCACGCCTGGAGGACGAAGGCTGGGCGCTGCGATCGCCGGCGCCGGGATTTCGCCTCGTCGAGTGCGTGAGCCGGCGGATGGACGAGCCCGGCGAGGCGCCGGCCGAGCCTGCCGGTGTCCCGGTGGTGCAGGCGATCTACGCCGACGGCCTGACCTACGTGTCGGTGTTCATCGAACCTTATCGCGCCGATCGGCACGCTCAGCCGCTGCTCGCCACGCTGGGCGCGACGCTGACGCTGAGCCAGCGGCTCGGCGACTGGTGGGTCACCGTCGTCGGTGACGTTCCGACCGCGACGCTGAAGCACTTCGCCGGTGCCCTCGAACGCCGCAAGCCTTGACGGCGGCACGGGCCTTCTGGATCGCGCATCATTCCCGGTCGGGCTGCCGCGCCCGCCCGCGCCCGCGGCACCTCTCGTGCCTGGAACGAACATGATGTCTCGTCGATTCGCTGCTCAACGTCTTGCGATGGCCGCGCTCGTGCTCGGTGCGGGCATGGCTTGCGGCATCGTGCCTAACGCTGCCGCGGCGCAAGGACTGCCCGACTTCACGGAGCTCGTCGAGAAGGTCGGGCCGGCCGTCGTCAACGTCCGCACCACCGAGCGGGCGCGAACGGCCCGTGTTCCGGGCGGCGGGCCGATCGACGAGGACATGCTCGAGTTCTTCCGGCGCTTCGGCATCCCGCTGCCCAACCGGCCGACCCCGCGCGGTGCTCCGCAGCAACCGGGCGAAGGCGATCCGGTCCAGCGCGGCGTCGCTTCGGGCTTCATCCTCAACGCCGACGGCTACGTCATCACCAACGCCCACGTCGTCGAGGGCGCCGACGAGGTGATCGTCACGCTCGCCGACAAGCGCGAGTTCAAGGCGAAGACGATCGGCGTCGACAAGAAGTCCGACGTGGCGCTGGTCAAGATCGACGCCAGCGGCCTGCCGACCGTGCGCATCGGCGACGTGTCCAAGCTCAAGGTGGGCGAATGGGTCGTCGCCATCGGCTCGCCGTTCGGGCTCGAGAGCACGGTCACGGCCGGCATCGTCAGCGCGAAGTCGCGCGAGACCGGCGAGCTGCTGCCGCTGATCCAGACCGACGTGGCGATCAACCCCGGTAATTCCGGCGGGCCGCTGATCAACATGCGCGGCGAGGTGGTCGGCATCAACTCGCAGATCTACAGCCGCTCCGGCGGCTACCAGGGAATCTCGTTCGCCATCCCGATCGACGAGGCGACGCGTGTGTCGGAGCAGCTGCGGGTGGGCGGCCGGGTCATCCGTGGCCGGATCGGCGTCGTCATCGACCGGGTGTCGAAGGAGATCGCGGAATCGATCGGGCTCGGCAAGCCGATCGGCGCGCTGGTGCGCAGCGTCGAGTCGGGAGGGCCTGCGGAGAAGGGGGGCGTCGAGGCCGGTGATGTCATCACCAAGGTCGACTCCCGCCAGGTCGAGAGTTCGATCGAGTTGCCGCGGATCGTGGGCGCCATCAAGCCAGGCAGCAAGGCGACGTTGCAGGTGTACCGACGCGGCGGCTATCGCGACGTTCCGGTCGTCGTCGCCGAACTCGAGCCGGTCGGTGCGACGCCCACTGCGAGCCGCGCATCGGAGGGGAAGGACCCGCCGAAGGTGCCCGCCGTCGGCTCGCTCGGCCTTGCCGTCGTCGATCTCACCGATGCGCAGAAGCGCGAGATGAAGGTCAAGTCGGGCGTTCGGGTCGAAACGGCCGAAGGAGTGGCGGCACGCGCCGGCATCCGGGAAGGCGACGTCATCGTCACGGTCGACAACGTCGAGATCACCGGTGGCAAGCAGTTCGAGCAGGTCGTCGCCAAGCTCGACCGCAAGAAGTCGGTGACGCTACTCGTCCGTCGCGGCGACGCCGCCAACTTCCTGATCGTCAAGCCGGCTCAGAAGTGAGCGGACACAAACTTATCTGAGGATCAAGGGACCGTTTCGTCTGCTCGACGCAACACGCGGGATTTGCCCCCAGAACGTCCACAGGCTTTTGTGGATAACCTGTTTATAAGTTTGCTGTTGGCGACCCGCAACGCGTCGAAATCGAGTACTGGCGCGGCTTGCCGGAGGGTCCTTTTGGCTACAATGAAATCCCAACAAGCAGTTGCCAAACGTTTTGTTGGAAGGCGCGTCATTCGTTCGACGTGCCTTTTTTTTGCCCCTCTTGCCGATCGCTTCGCCTCGCTTCGCCTCGCTTCGCCTCGCTTCGCGACGCTCCTCTGATCCCTTCGCGAACGCATGGACGACATTCGCAATTTTTCGATCATCGCCCACATCGACCATGGCAAGTCGACGCTCGCCGATCGCATCATCCACCGCTGCGGCGGTCTCTCCGACCGGGAGATGGAGGCGCAGGTGCTCGACTCGATGGACATCGAGCGCGAACGCGGCATCACCATCAAGGCGCAGACGGCGGCGCTGCGCTACACCGCCCGTGACGGTCGCATCTATCGTCTCAACCTGATCGACACGCCGGGCCACGTCGACTTCTCGTACGAGGTGAGCCGGTCGCTGTCGGCGTGCGAAGGCGCGTTGCTGGTGGTCGACGCGAGCCAGGGCGTCGAGGCGCAGACGGTCGCCAACTGCTACACCGCGCTCGACCTCGGCGTCGAGGTCGTGCCGGTGCTCAACAAGATGGACCTGCCGCAGGCCGATCCGGCGCGGGCACGCGAGGAGATCGAGGACGTCATCGGCATCGACGCGGCCGACGCGATCCCGTGCAGCGCGAAGACCGGCGAAGGCGTCGAAGACGTCCTAGAGGCGGTGGTCGCCCGCATGCCGGCGCCGCGCGGCAAGCCCGACGCGCCGCTGCGCGCCATGATCATCGATTCGTGGTTCGACAACTATGTCGGCGTCGTCATGCTGGTGCGCGTCGTCGACGGGCAGCTCCTGCGCGGCGAGCGGATCCGGATGATGGCCTCGGACGCGGTCTACGGAGCCGAGCAACTCGGCGTCTTCACGCCGCATTCGCAGGCGCGCGACCGGCTGACGGCCGGCGAAGTCGGCTTCGTCATCGCTGGGATCAAGGAGCTGCAGGCCGCCAAGGTCGGCGACACCGTCACGCTCGAGAAGAAGCTGCCGAACAACGCCGGCGTCGCGACCGAGCCGTTGCCGGGCTTCAAGGAGATTCAGCCGCAGGTCTTTGCCGGCATCTACCCGACCGAGGCGAGCGAGTACGACCAGCTCCGCGACGCGCTCGAGAAGCTCAAGCTCAACGACTCGTCGCTGCGCTACGAGCCCGAGGTCAGCCAGGCGCTCGGCTTCGGCTTTCGCTGCGGCTTCCTCGGCCTGCTGCACATGGAGATCGTCCAGGAGCGGCTCGAGCGCGAGTTCGACCAGGACCTGATCACGACGGCGCCTTCGGTCGTCTACGAGGTGCGCCTGCAGAACGGCGACGTCATCCACATCGAGAACCCGTCGAAGATGCCGGATCCCGGCCGGATCGATGAGATACGCGAGCCGATCGTCACCGTCCACCTCTACATGCCGCAGGAATACGTCGGCCCGGTGATGACGCTGGCCAATCTCAAGCGCGGCAACCAGCTCAACATGGCCTACCACGGCCGCCAGGTCATGCTGACCTACGAGATGCCGCTCGCCGAGATCGTGCTCGACTTCTTCGACAAGCTCAAGAGCGTCTCGCGCGGCTACGCGTCGATGGACTACGAGTGGAAGGAATACCGGGCGTCGGACGTCGTCAAGGTCGACATCCTGCTCAACGGGGAAAAGGTCGACGCCCTGTCGATCATCGTCCACCGAGCCAACAGCCAGTACCGCTCCAGGGCCGTCGTGGCCAAGATGCGCGAGCTCATCTCGCGGCAGATGTACGACGTCGCGGTGCAGGCCGCGATCGGGGCGAACATCATCGCCCGTGAGACAATCAAGGCGCTGCGAAAGAACGTGATCGCCAAGTGCTACGGCGGCGACATCAGCCGCAAGCGCAAGCTCCTCGACAAGCAGAAGGCCGGCAAGAAGCGCATGAAGCAGATCGGCTCTGTCGAGGTGCCGCAGGAGGCCTTCCTGGCCATTCTCCAGGTCGACGATTGACGATGGGCCTGCTGACCGGTCTCCTCTACGCCTTCCTGATCGTCTACGGGCTCGGCTGGTATCTGAACCACTGGACCGGCAACTTCTCGCTGTTGCTGTTCGTCCTGACGGTCGTCACCTTCTTCTACTGGCTGGCCGAGCGCTTCTGGTTGGCGCCGCAGCGCCGGCGGGCCGCTTCGAGGTGGGAGGCAGAGGCCGCCGCGCGGCGCGAGAAGCTGGCCGCGAGCGGCATCGGCCGCGTCGACGATCACACCGCCGAGGCCCGCGCCAGCCTGCTGATGCAGCCCTGGTGGCTCGACTGGACAGCGGGCCTCTTCCCGGTGATCCTGGCGGTGTTCCTGCTTCGCTCCTTCCTGTTCGAGCCGTTCAAGATTCCCTCGGGGTCGATGATCCCGACGCTGCTCGTCGGCGATCTCATCCTCGTCAACAAGTTTCACTACGGCGTCCGGCTGCCGGTGATCAACAAGAAGATCGTCGACAACCACAATCCCGAGCGGGGCGACGTGATGGTGTTCCGCTATCCGGTGAACCCGAGCGTCGACTACATCAAGCGTGTCGTCGGGCTGCCGGGAGACGAGATCACGTATCGGGACCAGCGTCTGTTCATCAACGGTCAGGAAGTGCCGCGGACGCCCCTGCCGCCGCCCGGCTACTACGAGGAAGACGGGCGCGTCTACGTGCCGGCGTTCACCGAGAAGCTCGGCAACATGGAGCACCTGATCCTCACAAATCCGCAATCCGACCGCTTTCGCTGGGATGGG
>JBBSUK010000033.1:0-27271 GCA_038234975.1 Burkholderiales bacterium | reverse complement strand
GGGTTCCCTCGGCGATTCGACGAGCGACGCCTCCTCGCGCTTCTTCTTGGCCGCGGCGAGCTGGCGCAGTTGCTCCTCCTCGAAGCGCTTGCGCGAGTCCTGCGCCTGCACCATGCGCTGGTGGGCGCGCTCCTCGAGGTCAGCAGGCTGCGTCATCGGGTTGAGCGACAGGCCGGCGAACTCGCTCGCCGGCGGCTCGCCGCGCTTGCTCTTGAGCTTGATCTGCAGGCGCAGCTCGTTGGCGGAATCGGCATTGCGGATCGCCTCGTCGAAGCTGATCGTGCCGGCGTCGTAGAGGTCGAACAGCGCCGCGTCGAAGGTGCACATGCCGAGCTCGCGCGACCGGCTCATGATGCCCTTGATCTCGTGGAACTCGCTGTTGAAGATCTTGTCGGCGATGGTCGGCGTGTTGAGCAGGATCTCGATCGCGGCGGCGCGGCCGCTGTCGTTCTCCTTGCGGATCAGGCGCTGCGAGACGATGCCGCGCAGGTTCGCGGAGAGGTCCATCAGCAATTGCTTCCGCCGTTCCTCGGGGAAGAAGTTGATGACGCGCTCGATCGTCTGGCTGGCGCTGTTGGCGTGCAGCGTTCCGAGGCAGAGGTGGCCGGTCTCGGCAAAGGCGATCGCATGCTCCATCGTCTCGGCGTCGCGGATCTCGCCGATCAGGATCACGTCGGGCGCCTGGCGCAGCGTGTTCTTCAGCGCGTGATGCCAGGAGTGCGTGTCGACGCCGACCTCGCGGTGCGTGACGAGCGACTTCTGCGAGGCGTGCACGTACTCGACCGGGTCTTCCACGGTGATGATGTGACCGGCCTGGGTGCGGTTGCGATGGTCGATCATCGCCGCGAGCGTGGTCGACTTGCCCGAGCCGGTCGCGCCGACCACGAGCACGAGGCCGCGCTTGGTCATCACGATGTCTTTCAGGCCCTCGGGCAACTTCAGTTTCTCGAAGGTCGGAATCTCCGAGGCGATGGTGCGGATCACCATGCTCACCGCCCGCTGCTGCAGGAGCACGTTGACGCGGAAGCGCGACACGCCGGGCAGCGAGATCGCGAAGTTGCACTCCATCTCCTTCGCGAACTCGGCGCGCTGCGCCTCGTTCATCAGCGAGGCGGCGAGCTGGCGCGTCGTTTCGGCCGAGAGCTTCTGCTGCGTCAATGTCTGCATCGCGCCGTGGGCCTTCATGCTGGCCGGGAAGTCGGCGGCGATGAACAGGTCCGATCCTCCCGCCTGGGCCATGGCGGCGAGCAGCTTGTGCATGTAGGCGCGGGCCTGGTCGTCGCCCTGCGTCGGTGGCCGGGTCGTTGCGGCGGTCATGTCGGGGTCGGCTCCGGCGGGGCGTGATCGGTGGGCTGGTAGTCCTGCGGCACGGTGCCGATCCAGCTCCGCTCCATCAGTTCGTATTCTTCGTGCGAGGCTTCCGAGACTTCGGGAACGGCTGGTGCTTCCCAGGCGGCGTCGTCGCGCAGCAGCGCCTCGACCCTGGCCTGCTCGTCGGCCGCGGCAGAGGCGGCGTGCAGCGCGGCCAGCTCCTCGACGAGCGCGCGCAGCGCCGCCGACGGGTCGTGGCTCAGCAGGATCTCGCCCTCGACGCCGGCGCGCTCGATCACCGTCGGCGCCAGCGCTTCTGCGGCAGGCCAGCCGCCGGCGACCAGCGCCTCGTGCACGGCGTACAGGTTCCTCACCGGCTGCGTCACCGGGTCGTGGACGAGCAGGCGGGCGCCGAGATCGTCGAGCTGCTGCGACAGCAGCGACGGTTCCGGGCGGGGCTTGCGCCCGTCCCGGGGCCGGCGCCACAAGCCGGCGGCCCAGCGTTTCGCGCCGGAGGACGATCGATCGGACACGTGTCGGGCCCTCGCTCTTGCTGCGTCGGTTGCGTGACCTGCGAGATCGGCGTGCGACGCCCACGCTTGAGCGCGGGCGCGCGGATTGCTCCGAGGGACGTGCGGAAGTCACGCGATCCCCCTCGAACCGGGCGTCGCAGGTTGTGAAAAACGCAACGCACAGGCCTCGAAGGCTTTCCTCAACGCAACGAAAGGTAGACATGAAATTCGCTGTCATCGCAGCCTCCGCGCTGGCGAGCATCCTGTGCGGCGGTGCCGTGCACGCCCAGAGCGCGTCAGGCAAGCCCAGCCCGCCGAGGGCGATCATCGTCCTGCCGGAGACGGTTCGCGTCCTGCCGACCGAGCACATCGGCGGCATGGACCCGGGGCCGCAAAGCCCGGAGGCGGCGCGCAAGGAGGCGGCCGCCGCGCTCGCCCAGGCGCGCGCCGAATGCCGGCGTGACGGGACCGCCGCCGGGCGTCGGACTTGCCTCGCCGACGCGCGCGAAGATCACGATCGGGCGATGGCCCGGCTCCGTCGCTGAGCTCGTCGGGCTCGCGGGAGAAGGCTCGACCTAGCGCCGGAGCACGTCCAGCCACGCCCGCTGCTCCGCCGTCAGCGCGACGTCCGGCGCGAGCATCGAGGTCGACAGCGCCTGCCGCGTCGACTCCTCCACCGCCGGCTCCGGGCCGGCGACGAACGCCGCGAGGAGGCGCTTCGCGGTCTCGAGGCTCCTGCCGTAGAGCTCGAAGATCGAGGCGACGCTCACGTGCCTGGCCGGGTCTTCCATCCAGCAGTCGTAGTCGGTGACGATGCCGACCGTGGCGTAGCCCATCTGCGCCTCGCGGGCGAGGAAGGCTTCGGGGGTGTTGGTCATGCCGACGAGGTCGCAGCCGGCCTGGCGCAGGAACCGGCTCTCGGCGCGGGTGCCGAGGCGGGGGCCTTCGACGCAGGCGTAGACCAGCCCGGTGGCCAGCGCAATGCCGCTGGCCGCGGCAGCAGCCGCGACGGCCCCGACGAGCGCGCCGCTCACCGGCTCGGCCGTCGACACATGGGCCGCCACGCCGCCGCCGAAGAACGTGCGCTCGCGCACGCCCCGCGTCCAGTCGAAGTACTGCGCCGGCATCGCCAGGTCGCCGGGCGCCACGTCCTCGCGCAGGCTGCCGACGGCCGAGAAGCCGAGCAGCATCGTCGCACCGGCGCGCTTCAGGGCGAAGACGTTGGCGCGGTAGTTCACCTCGTGCGGCAGCAGCCGGTGGCCGGCGCCGTGGCGCGCGAGAAACAGCAGCGGGCGGCCGTCGAGCGTGCCACGGACGACCTCTCCCGAGGGCGCGCCGAACGGCGTGACCGCGTCCGCGTTCGCGTCGATGCGCTCGTCGATGCGCATGTCGGGCAGGTCGTACAGGCCGGTGCCGCCGATGATCGCGAGCATGGTCGATGTCTCCTGGAACGTTCGCGACGAGTATGGCGCGTGCGCTCAGGCCGCCGCCGAGAAGCGCCGCAGGAAACGGCGGTCGATGAAGTCCTTCCACCGCCACGCGAGCCGGCCCTCGAACGCGAACGGACCCCACGACGCGATGGCGCGACCGTCGGCGGTCGACAGCAGGGCGAGGTGTCGGCGCCGCGGCGCGTGCGAGCGCCACGGCCCGGCCCCGAGCGCGGCCTTCAGGTTGCGCACCAGCACCGGGCCCATCCGCACCGCGTGGACGCCGGCCTTGGGCAGCGGCGTGCGCCAGGCGGCGCAATCGCCGCTGGCGAAGACGCGCGGGTGCGATGTCGATCGCAGGCGCTCGTCGATGGCGATGAAGCCGTCGCCGTCGACGGCCAGACCGCTCGACGCCTGCCAGGCGTGGGCGCGGCCGCCGGTGGCCCAGAGCAGCACGTCGCAGATCGGCACCGGTTCAGCGGCGGTGGCACCGTCGCGCTGCGCGCCCCTGCCATCGTCGAGCGCCGTGCCGACGACGAGCTCGACGCCGGCCTCGGCGAGCGCCTCGACCGCGAGCCGACGCGCGCGGGGCGCCACGTTGGGCAACAGCGAACCGGCCGCGTCGTAGAGGCGAGTGCGCACGGCGCGGTCGGGACGCAGCTCGCGCAGGCGGGCGACGGTGGCCAGCGCCGACTCGAACCCGGCAGCGCCGCCGCCGGCGACGACGAGTTCGACCGGCCGATGATCGTCGCGCTCGCGCATCGAGCGCAGCAGCGCGTCCCAGCGCGGCTGCAGCGTGCCGAGCGGGCGCATGCCGAGCACGGCCGCCGCCGCGGGCGCAGGCGGCGGGTGCAACGTCGAGCCGACATCGAGCGACAGCACATCCCATTCGATCGTGTCGCCGCCCGCGAGCGTGATGCGGCGCCGGTCGGCATCGAGGCCGACCAGCCGGTCGAGGCGCAGCTTCGCACCGGCCTCGCGGGCGAGCGGCGGCACGTCGATGCAGATGTCGTCGAAGGCGTAGAGGCCGGCGAGCCAGCCGGGCACCATCCCCGAGTACGGCGCCAGCGGCTCGGGCGTGACGAGCACCAGCTCGACGCCCCGGACCGGCCGCGCCGCCCAGTCCTTGAGCACCTGGACGTGCGCATGACCCGCACCGACGAGGACGAGGCGCTTCAAGTCGCAGCCGTGCCGATGCGCACCACCGCGCCGCCCGCGGCACGCGCATCGTCGGCGTCGTGCGTGACGAGCACGACCGGCAGCTGCTCGGCTTTGGCGTGGTCGAAGACGAAGCAGCGGAACTCGTCGCGCAGGTCGGCGTCGAGCCGGCCGAACGGCTCGTCGAGGAGCAGCGCGCGCGGCGCGGCGAGCAGCGCGCGGACGAGCGCGACGCGGGCGCGCTGGCCGCCGGAGAGCGTTGCCGGGTCGCGGGGCGCGAAGCCGGCCAGGCCGACGTCGGCGAGCGCGGCGTCGATGCGGCCGCGGCGCGCGGCGCGCGGCTTCACCTCGGCGGCGAGCGCGAAGGCGAGGTTGCCGCCGACCGAGAGGTGCGGGAACAGCAGGTCGTCCTGGAACAGGATGCCGACGCGGCGCCGCTCGGTCGGCAGCGGTCCCAAGTCGAGATCGCCGATGCGCACCGCGCCCGTCGCCTCGAACGCCGGATCCAGCGTCCCGGCGAGGTAGGACAGCAGCGTCGACTTGCCGCAGCCGCTCGGTCCCATCACCGTCAGCACCTCGCCGGGCTCGACGCGTGCGTCGAGCGGGCCGATCAGGGCGTGCCCGGCCAGCGTGATGACGACGCCGTCGAGGCGCAGCGCGGCGTCGGGTGGCGGCATCGCTGCGTGCAGGTGCGTCGCGGCCACGTCGTCGCGCTTCATGCCAGCCCGCGCCGGCGCGTGTGGACGAGGCGGGGGATGGCCGTCGCGGCGAGAAACGCGAGCAGCGGAAGCGCCGCCTGCAGCGTCGCCCAGGTGCCGATCACGCGCCGGTCGGCGCCGCTCGACAGCGTGACCGCCTCGGTCGTCAGCGTGGCGACGCGGCCGTTGCCGGCGAACAGCGTCGGCAGGTACTGGCCGACGCTGACGGCGAAGGCGATCGCGCAGGCGCCGAGCACCGGTCGCATCAGGATCGGCAGCTTGACGCGCCAGAAGACACGCCAGCGCGACGCGCCGAGGCTCGCCGCGGCTCGGGCATAGCGCGGGTCGAGCGCGCGCCACGGATCGGCCAGCGCGAGGAACAGGTAGGGCAGGACGAAGACGAGGTGGGCCCAGACGACGGCGGGGAAACGACCGTCGAGATCGAGCCGGACGAGCAGCACCTGCAGGCCGAAGAGGAAGGCGATCTGCGGCACGATGAGCGGCACGTAGAGCAGCAGCGTGGCGCGCGAGTTCGCGCGCGCGCCGGCGGCTCGCCGCGCAGCGCGGCCGCCGGTCTCGTGCTCGAGGCAGCCGAGTACCAGCGCGAGGCCGATGGCGACCGAGGCGACGCCGATCGCCAGCGTCGTCCACGCCGGCGTCCACAGGCTCGCCGACTGGCGTTGCCAGGTGTCGGGCGTCCACGCGCTCGGCCACGCGTTCGGGTAGCGCCACTGCGCCGCGAACGTCCACAGCGCCATGCCGACCATCGCCAGCACGGCGAGGGCGAGCAGCACCGCGCCGATCGCGGTGCCGGCCGTCACCGCGACGCCGGCGCCGGGCCCGCGAACGCCGCGCTGCACGTGGCGCAGCCACAGCGACGCGACCAGCCGCTCGCCGAGATGCCACAGCATGATCGCCACGACCACCACGCCGAGCAGCAGCACCGATGCGGCAGCCGCCGGCAGCACGTTGCGCACATCGGGGTCGGCGAACCAGCGCACCGCGAGCACCGCGAGCGTCGGCGGGTTGTGCGGGCCGAGGATCAGCGCCACGTCGACCACCGAGAGCGAATAGGCGAGCACCGCGAGGACCGGCAGGCGGATCTGCCGGTAGACCTGCGGCAGCACGACGGCGAGCCACGCCACCGCCGGCGCGTAGCCGAACGAGCGCGCCACCGCGAGTTGCGCGCGCGCCGGCACCTGGGCGAGCGCGGCGAGCGTGACGAGGACGAGATACGGCACCTCCTTGAGCAGCAGCGCGACCATCATCGGCCAGCCCGACGGATGGCCGACGGTGGCCACGTCGGGCGGCACGTCCCAGCCGGTGAGCCCGGGCGAGACCCAGCGCACCAGCCAGCCCGACGGCGCGACGAGAAAAGCGAAGCCGATGGCCAGCGCGGAGTGCGGCATCGCCAGCGTCGGCGCCATCGCCTCGCCGAGCCGCCGGCCCCACGGGCGGTGGAACACGAAGGCCACCGCGGCGACGGCGAGCACCAGCGACAGCACGGTGACCGTGACGCCGATCGTGATCGTCGATTCCAGCGCGGTGAAAAAGCCGGGCGCCGCGAAAAGGGCGCGCCAGGCGCCGAGGCCCGGCTCGGCGCCGACCAGCGACGGCAGCACGCCGAACGCCGGCAGCAGCGTGCCGATGAATCCGGCCGCCACCGGCAGCAGGAGCACGCCGACGGTCAGCCACGGCGCGAGCGACCAGGCGCCGGAGCGGGACGAAGCGCCGGCGCGGGCGCCTGACCTCAACGCGTGTAGCGCTGCTTCCACTCGGCCGTCACCCGCGTCATCCACGAGGGGTGCGGCTCGAGCAGCGGCACACCGAGCTCGGTGGCGCTCGGCAGCGCCGGATTGGCGGCCGGCGGCGCGAAGGCGGCGCGCTCGGCCGGCGTCAGCGTCGCCGGGTCGAGCACGTTGAGGTTGCCCATCGACTGCAGGCTCTGCGCGTGCGCCTGCGTCGCCGGCTCGAGCAGGAAGTTGGCGACGACCATCGCCCCTTCCTTGGCCTTCGCGTTGTACGGAATGGCGACGAAGCTGGTGTTGCCGATCGTGCCGCGCGTGAAGCCGAAGGTGCGGACCGTCGGCGGCAGGAGACCCGATTCGATCGCCACCGCGGCCTCGGTCGGGTTGAACGAGATGGCGATGTCGATCTCGCCGTCGTTGAGCAGCTGGCGCTGCGCCGGGCCGTTCTCGGGGAACTGCTGGCCCTGGCGCCACAGGTGCGGCCGCAGCGGCTCGTACCAGGCCCACAGCGGCGCGCTGACGGCGGCGAAGTTCGCGTCGGTCGCCGGCGACTGCAGCACGCTGCGGTCGGCGAGCAGGTCTTCGAGCGCCTGCTTGAGGAACGTCACGCCGAGGAAGTTGCTGACGTTCGGGTGCGTGAGGCGGCCCGGGTTGCGCCGGGCGAACTCGAGCAGCGCCGTGGCCGACCGTGGCAGCGCTGCCGTGTCCTTCAGGCGCGCCGAGTCGTAGATGAAGACGATCTGCGCCATCCGCCACGGCACCTCGAGGCCGTCGACCGGAATCGTGAAGTCGACGACGTTCGACGGCTTGGTCTTCGTCGCGACATGGCGGAAGTTGGGCAGCGCCTGCGTCACCGGGCCGTAGAGCAGGCCCTGCTGCTTCATGGCAAGGAAGTTCGGGCCGTTGATCCAGATGAGGTCGACCGAACCGTCGCGGTCGCGGCCCGCCGTCTTCTCGGCGACGACACGTGTCACGGCTTCGGCCGTGTCCTTCAACCGCACGTGCTGCACGGTCACGCCGAAACGCCGCTGCACCTGCTCGCCGGTCCAGACGATGAAGGCGTTGGTCTTCTCGTCGCCGGCCCAGGCGTTCCAGTACACGGTCTGCCCCTTCGCCTTGCCGAGCACTTCGGCCCAGGGCGGGATCGGCGCTGCCTGCAGCGCCTGCGGCGGCGCGCGGCCGGTGGCCGGTGCGCCTTGCGCCGCTGCGTTCAGGCCGGCGGCCCACGCAGCGCCCGCGGCACCGGTCAGGAGGAATGAACGCCGCTTCATCGGATGGTTTCCAGGCTGTGGATCGGAATCGTCGCGGCAACAGAGGCCGGCTTCGACGGCGCGGGCGATGCCGCCAGCGCCGGCTCGCCGCGCGCCGCGCGCCGCCGTGCATGCGCTTGCTCGAGCACCGGGCCGAGCACCTGCTCGTGGAAGCGGTCGCAGCCGATGCACAGGTTCTGGTACGGCGTGCCGTCGGGCAGCGTCGTGCGCGAGGCCTCGTTGAAGCGCGCTTCGTCCCAGCCGTCGGCCAGGCCCATGCGCTCGGGGTGGCCCATCGTGATCGCCTCGTAGGCGGGAACGCCGACCAGCGAGTCGAGGATCTCGAGCATCGACTCGTCGACGAGGTTGCCGAGCGGCAGCTTCGTCTTGACGCAGCACGGGTACAGGCTGCCGTCGGGCTCGACCGAGACCTCCGAGCCGTTGTAGCGGTGGCGCAGGAAGTTGAGCCCGCCCGACCAGCGGTTGCAGAAGTTGTCTTCCAGGCTCGAGCGCGGCAGGCTGTTCTTCCAGGCACGGCCCCGAGGCCAGAGCTTGCCGATCCACGAGTCGGGGGTTGCGCCGAAGAAACTGTAGACCGGGCCTTCTTCCTCGTGCCAGTTGCGCGTGGTCGCGCTCAGGCCCGACTGCTTCATGCCGTGCCGGTCGAACAGGGCCGAGAGCTTGTCCATGAAGGCGCGCTGCTTCGCCTCGCCTTCCAGGCCGACGTGGAAGTCGTCGACGCTGGCGACCGAGATCATGTAGATGCCGCGCTCGAGGAGCTCGCCGACGATGCGGTCGTCGAGCAGGTCGCCGGTGGTCTGGACGACGATCTTGACGCCGCCGTTGTTTGCGTAGCGTGCCTGCAGCCGCTCGATCACCGGATAGGCGATCGTCTCGCGCACCGGCTTCAACAGCGCCTCGCCACCCGACAGGACGATCCGGCCGACCTTCTCCGGGTGCGTTCCGTCGGGCCGCGGGTCGTTCAGGTCGATGTAGGTCATCCGCTCGGGGAAGTGGTCGACGATGCGCGGGAAGTTGCGCACCGCCTCGTCGACGACGCCGGCAAGCGCGCCGCGCACGTAGGGCCGGAAGCGCTCCTCGTAGCAGTGCTTGCAGCGGCGGTGGCAGGCCCACGCCATGACGTAGTAGATGGATTCCATGCGGCAGGTTCGGTCGCGGTTCGGTAAACGGAGATGGGAGATGGGAGGTGGGAGATGGAGAGGTTCGCGAATGGCTACGCGCGCCAGGCCTCGGGCAGATGCAGAAGGTCTTCGGGCTCGTCGACATCGGCGATGGTCGCGAGCTCGGCGATGCGGATGCCGGCGTCGGTGGCGCGCGCGCGGGTCGCCATCATCACGCCGGCATGGCTCCACGTCATGCCAGAAAACAGCTCCGGCGCACGACGCTTCAGGCCGACGAGCGCGTAGCCGCCGTCGAAGGTGGGGACGAAGACCGCATCGACCGTGTCGGCGGCGAGCGCGCGGTCCGCCGAGCGCAGCATCGCCGCGTCGAGCGCCGGCGCGTCGGTGCCGATCAGGAGCACCCGGCCGGCACCCGGCAGGTGACGGGCGAAGGCACGGTCCATGCGCGCGCCGAGGTCGCCGTCGCCTTGCGCGCTCAGCGAGAGACGCGGATCGCCGGCCAGGGTGGCGAAGCGCGGGTCGGAGGTGTCGGGCGCGCAGCAGAGGTCGACGGTGCCGAGGGCAGCATCGAGCGCGGAAGACACCGCATGGTCGAGCATCCGCGCCGCCAGTGCCGATGCGCCTGGCGCGCCGAGCGCCGGGGCCAGCCGCGTCTTCGCGTAGCCCGCGACGGGCGCCTTCGCCATGACGACGATCACCGTCGCGCTGCCGCCTTCGCTCACCGGTACGCCCTCGCCAGCGACTCGGCCGGCTCGCCGCGCCAGTAGCGCCAGCGCAGCCGCCACATCAGCCAGATCGTCGGCCACACGCCGCGCGTTTCCCAGCGCCGACCCGAGGTGACGACGCGCTGGCGCAGGCACGCTGGCCGCGACCGCGCGCGCAACCGCCGCGACAGCTCGACGTCTTCCATCAGCGGCTGGTCGGGGAAGCCGCCGACCGCACGCAGCACGTCGGCGCGAACGAAGATCGCCTGGTCGCCGGTGGCGATGCCCGACAGCCGGGAACGCAGGTTCATCGTCGCGGCGACGACGCGCAGCCAGGCACTGCGGCCGGCGATCGTCACGTCGAAGCGGCCCCATTCGGCGCCGCTGGCGATCGCGTCGAGCACGTGTCGGTCGGCGTCGGCCGGCAACCGGCTGTCGGCGTGGACGAACAGCAGCACGTCGGCCGACGTTACGAGCGCCGCGCCGTGGTTCATCTGTCGGGCCCGGCCACGCGGACCGGGTGCAACCACGTCGGCGGCGCCTGCGCAGCACGCCGCGGTGCCATCGGTGCTGCCGCCATCGACGACGACGACGAGCCGACCTCTGCCGCGGATCGGCGCGAGGGACGCCAGTGTCGCGCCGATGTTCGCGGCCTCGTTCAGCGCCGGAACGACGATCGCCAGCGAACTCGGGGCAACGGAGGTCGGCTGCGGGGGGCGGGGTCGCGGCGGCGTTTCGGTCATCGGACGCGATCGTGCCCGAAGCGTCGAACGCACGGGCCGGGCATATCGAAGTCGCGCCGGCACGGCGCCGCCTTACGACGTCGTGAGGACGATCCGCCGGGGATGTGCCGCCGCTGCGGCCAGGGTCAGCGCTTGACGACCGGTCGGTTCACGAACTCGTCGCGGTTGAGGTCGTTGAGTCGCCCCCAGCGCGACGCGTCGAAATTCTTCATCGCCTCCAGTTTGGCCTTGTCGACGTCGAGCACGAGATCGTCCTTGTCGCGCGCGGCGGTGAAGGCAGACAGCGGGAAGGCGAACATCTTCTCCTTTGCGAACCAGCTCGGGTCGAAGGCGAGCACGGCGTAGTCGACCTTGTTGGCGCCCATGTCGAGGACGAGGTCCTGGATGTCGCCGATGTCCTTGCCGGCGCGGTTGTTCACGTCCTTGCCGATCAGCTTGCTCGCGCGCATCGCCCGCGCATCGCCCGACGGCGGCTTGTAGCCGTAGTTCTGGTCAAGCGCGGCGATGTAGCGGCTGTTGTCGCGCGCCTTCTCCCAGTCGGCCTTGTCGACCGACGCCCGGTCGAGCTGCGCTTTCGTCACGTCCTTGTAGATCAGCGGCTTGTCGTCGGAAACGAAGCTCAGCGAGCTGAGCGGCACCGCGAAGAGCTTGTCGGACTTGAAGAAGCCAGGGTCGAACTCCAGCACGGCATATCGAACGGCCGACGTATGGGTGTCGATGATCAGGTCCTTGATCTTGCCGACGTCCTTGCCGGCGGCGCCGTGCACGTTCATGCCGACGACCTTGCTGGCGCGAACGGCGTGGTAGCTGTTGGTGGTGGAAGCGCTCACCGGCGTGGCCATGGCCGGTTTCTCGGTGCCGGCAGCCTGCACGGAAGCGGTCGCGCCCGCCATCGCCAGCACGACCGCGACGGCGACCGCCACGCTGCGTCGTGCTGGCAGGGCGGGCCGGATTGCGTTGAAATGCGAAGAAAGCGTCACGTCGGTACTCCAGGTCTGTGAAACGTCCTGGTACTCGGCAATCGCCGTGCCGCCAGGGCCGCAATCCTCCTGGATGCGACGCTCAGCGCCCCCGTCAGGAACTGCACCAGGTCCTTGCTCACGCGCTCCTTGGCCGTCGCGATCAGGCCGTGCGGCTCGCCGTCGTACTTGATCGACGTCGCGTTGGCGATGCCCTTGTGTGCGGCGCGCGCCGAGGCGTCGATCGGCACCGTCTTGTCCGCGGTACCGTGGATGATGAGCGTCGGGCAGTCGAACGACTTCAGATCGACTTCGGCGTGCCGTCCGGGTTGTCTGGCGTCTTCAGCATGTAAGGGACGACGGAGGACATGAGCACCGCCTTCGACACGCCCTTGCCGCCGTGCCGGGACATGCAGCGCGCCACCTCGCCGCCGCCCATCGAGAAGCCGACGAGCGCGGCCTCGGGCGCGCCGCACTGTTCCTTCACCGCGGCCAGGTCGTCGGCCAGGGTGTCGTAGTCGTAGCCGCTCCAGGGCTGGCTCGAACGGCCGAAGCCGCGCCGGTCGTAGGAGATGACGCGCATGCCGGCGTCGGCAAGCGCCATGGCCTGCTCGTCCCAGCTGTTGGCCGAGAGCGGCCAGCCGTGGATGAGGATGACGGCCGGGCCCGTGCCCCAGTCCTTGACGTAGAGCTCGGTCTTGTCGGTGGTGGTGACGTACATGTGAATCCCTTCGTTGGAGATGAATGAGTAACGTTGCTGCCGCCGCCGACGCAGGCGCACTTCCTCGGGTGCGGCGGCTCGGCCCTGCGGCTTGCCGCCGGTGCTGCCGAAGATGTCGCCGCTCGTGTAGCTCGATTCCCCCGACGCGAGCAGCACGTAGAGCACTGCGATCTCGGCGGGCTGGCCCGGGCGGCCCATCCTGGCTTCGGCGCCGAAGGTCGGAAGCTTCTCGGGATCCTGGCCGCCGCAGACCTGCAGCGGCGTCCAGTACGGCCCCGGCGCCACCGCGTTGACGCGAATGCCCTTCGGTGCGAGCTGCTTCGACAGCGACTGGGTCAGGCTGACGATCGCCGCCTTGCTCGCCGCGTAGTCGACGAGGATGTCGAGACCACCGAGGCCGTCGACCGCGTTGCTCACGACGCGGCGGCATTCCGCCTCGCCGCTGATGTCGCCCGCGACCGCGACGGCGACGCGCCCGGCCTCGCGGATCAGCTCGACCACCTCCTGCGCGTCCTCCTCCTCGAACGGCAGGTAGCCGATGGCGACGTCGGCGCCCTCGCGGGCGAAGGCGATCGCCGCCGCCCGGCCGATGCCGGAATCGCCGCCGGTGATCAGCGCCTTGCGGCCCGCGAGACGGCCCGAGCCGACGTCGCTCGTCTCGCCATGGTCGGGCCGCGGCCGCATGCGCGCGGCGAGCCCGGGGCGGCGCTGCTGCTACAGCGGAAAAGGCGGCTTCGCGTGCAACCCGCGTGGATCCTCGACGCCCTCGCGCGGCACCCGGCGGGCGACCGGCGTGCTCATCGCTTCGTCGCGTGCGTCGTGCCGGCAATCGCCTTGAGCAACTCGCGATCGAACGCCTTCAGGTCGTCGGGCTTGCGGCTCGTGACGAGGTTGCCGTCGACCACGACCTCCTCGTCGACCCAGGTCGCCCCGGCGTTCGTCAGGTCGGTCCGCAGCGAGGGCCAGCTCGTCATCTTCCGCCCTTTCGCGGCGCCCGCTTCCAGCACGGTCCACGGGCCGTGGCAGATCGCCGCGACCGGCTTGCCGGCGTCGAAGAAGGCCTTGACGAAGGCGACCGCGGCCTTGTTCGTCCGCAGCGAGTCGGGGTTCATCACGCCGCCCGGAAGGACGAGAGCGTCGTAGTCGTCGACGTTCGTCGCATCGAGGGCGACGTCGACCTTCACCTGCTCGCCCCACTGGTCGTGGCTCCAGCCCTTGACGCGCCCCTTCGCTGGCGACACCACGTGGGTCGTGCGAAACCCTTGGTTGCAGTGCGGCGCTGCGCCGCGATACCGCAACCCGGCAAGGCGTGTGCCGCTGGCATCGGCAACCGCCGAGCCCGGCGCTCGGGCCGTCAGCGAGGGCCGAACGCCTCGCGCGCCCGCTCGACCGCGCCCTTGCGCAGCTTGCCGGCGAGCGCGAGCGACACCGGGCCGGCGAGCAGCCCGGCGAAGGTGGCGCTGACCGCGGTGGTGTCGACGGCATCGTCCAGCGCGTCGAGCTCGGCTCGGTCGCGGATGCGGCCAAAGGCGAGCACGTCGAGCGCGGCTTGCTCGAGCCGGCGCACCGGGTGCTCGGCATCGCGCAGCCGCCGCACGGCGAGCAGGTTCTTCGCGCGCTCGAGCGACGCGGCGTCGACGCTGCCGGCGTGCTCGTCGAGCAGGCGCCGCGTCTCGGTGAGGAAGGCGTCGAGGTGCTCGGGCGAGAGCGACGCGTCGACCACGAACGAGCCGGCGAGCGACGAGCTCTCGGCGGCGCAGCCGAGCGAGTACGCCAGGCCGCGACGCTCGCGAATCTGGTCGAGCAGCGGCGAGCTCATGCCGTCGCCGAGCACCGCCGCGGCGACGGCGATCGCGTGGTGCGCCGGGTCGGTGACCGTCGCGCCGGCGTAGCCGAGCACGACGTGGCTCTGCTGGCTGCCGCCCTGCGCCTTCGACCCGAAGCCGCCGTGCCACGCCGCGGCGGCAACGGTGTTCGCCGAGCCGCCGCGCATCGTGCCGAACGCGGCCTCGGCGGCACGAACGAACGCATCGACGTCGGCGTTTCCGGCGACGCCGACGACGACGTTCGGCCCGGTGTACTGCGCTTCGACGTAGCCGAGGATGTCGTCGCGGCCGATGCGCCGCACCGTCGTCGCGCTGCCGACGATCGGCTGGGCGATCGGATGGTCGCCCCACGAGAGGCGGTCGAACAGCTTGTCGACGATGACGAGGGCGTCGTCGTCCTCGTCGGCCATCTCCGAGAGCAGCACCTGGCGCTCGCGCTCGAGCTCCTCGTCGGGAAAGGTGCTGTGCAGGACGATCTCGCCGAGCATCGCCACGAAGCTCAGCGCGTCGCGGGCGCGGCCTCGCATGTGGTAGGCCGTGTGGTCGCGGTCGGTGTGGGCGTTGACGTCGCCGCCGAGCCGCTCGGCGTCGAAGTTGATCTGCTGCACGGTGCGCGCCTCGGTGCCCTTGAACGCCATGTGCTCGACGACGTGGCTGATGCCGGCGAGGCGCCGCGCCTCGTGCGCGCTGCCGCTGCGCACGAACACGCTGACCGCGGCGGTCTCGGTGTGCGGCAGCGGGACGGCGACGACGCGAACGCCGTTGCCGAGCTCGGCGACGACGGGCGGCGGCGCGCCGGGCGGCACGGGCTTCATGCGCCGAGGCTACCATCGGCCCGACCCATGGCAGGCGCCGACTCGATCGCCCTCGCGCGCCGCTTCGTGGCCGAAGCGCAGCGCATCGTCGCGCTGACCGGCGCCGGCATCTCGACCGACTCCGGCATCCCCGATTTCCGTGGCCCGCAGGGCGTGTGGACGAAGAACCCGGCGGCCGAGAAGCAGTCGACGATCCAGAACTACCTGAGCGACCCCGATGTGCGCCGCGCCTCGTGGCAGGCGCGCGCCGTGCATCCGGCCTGGCACGCCGTGCCCAACGCGGGACACGAAGCGCTCGTCGCGCTCGAGCAGCGCGGCCAGCTCGACACGCTGGTGACGCAGAACATCGACGAGCTGCACCAGCGCGCCGGCTCGTCGGCCGACAAGGTCGTCGAGGTGCACGGCACGGTGCGGCGCGTCGTCTGCATGGATTGCAGCGCGCGAACGCCGATGGCCGACGCGCTCGACCGGGTTCGCGCCGGCGACGCCGACCCGCGCTGCAGCGACTGCGGCGGCATTCTCAAGAGCGACACGATCTCGTTCGGGCAGGCGCTCGTTCCCGAGGTCATCGACCGGGCGCTGCGCGCCGCGCACGGCTGCGACCTGCTGCTCGCCGTCGGCTCGACGCTTCAGGTGCAGCCGGTGGCGGGCATGGTGCCGATCGCGGCGCGTGCCGGCGCCCGTGTCGTCATCGTCAACGCCGACCCGACGGCGATGGACACCCTCGCCGACGTCGTCCTGCGCGGGCCGATCGGCGAGTTGCTGCCGGCGATCGTCGGCACCGCCCGCGATGCGATGGGAGCACCCACATGAACCGACTTTTCCGCGACCTCCGCCGTTTCGCGCTTGTCATGGCGGCGATGGCAGCCGGCTTCCTTTCGACGGCGGCCCGCGCCGAACCCGGCGCGTTCGACGGCGACTGGAACGTCACCCTCACCTGCCCGCCGCGCCACGACGCCGACGACAACGCAAAGGGCTACACGCACCGCTTCCCCGCGACCGTGATCGAAAGCGAACTGCGCGGCACCCACGGCCGCGAAGGCGATCCCGGCTGGCACTACCTGCACGGCCGCATCCGCGCCGACGGCAGCGCGACGCTGCGGCTCGACGGCATCGTCAACAACCCGGCCTACGCGATCAACGACGCGCAGCGAGGCAAGCCCTACTCGTACCGCGTCAAGGCGCAGTTCGACGACGCCCGTTCCGGGCGCGGCGAGCGGCTCGCCGGCCGCGCCTGCGAGCTTCGGTTCGCGCGGTAGTCCGGGGGTTCACGGCCGGCGTGTTTTCGCCCTGCCGCCGCGCAGGCGCCCGACGATGCCGCTCGGGAAGTAATAGACCGAGAGCACGAACCCGATCCCGAGCCAGAGCAGCCAGCGGTCGGGCGAGACGATCTGCGACAGCACCGGGATGCCGTCGACCAGGGGAACGGCGCGCTTGAGGAGATCCTGCAGGTAGTTCTGCGCCAGCACCAGCAGCACGCCGCCGACCACTGCGCCGTAGATCGTGCCCATGCCGCCGATGACGACGATGAGCAGCACGTCGAGCATGATCTCGAACGACAGCGTGGTGTCGGGGCCGTTGTAGCGCAGCCAGATCGCGAGCAGCACGCCGGCGAGCGTGGCGAACAGCGCCGAGGCGACGCTGGCGATCGTGCGGTAGACGACGACGCGGTAGCCGATCGCCTCGGCGCGGAAGTCGTTCTCGCGGATCGCCTGCAGCACGCGCCCGAACGGCGAGTTGACGATGCGCAGCATCGCCAGCACGAGCAGCAGGGCGACGACGAAGAGCACGTAGTAGCTGACGAAGCGGCCGTCGATCGAGACGCCGAGGAACGGCTCGGCGAGGTAGTCGGTGCCGGGCTGCAGCGCGACGGGCACCTTGAAGGTGAGCCCGTCCTCGCCGCCGGTGAGGTCGGAGAGCTGCGACGCGAGCGTGGCGAAAGCCGAGGCGACGGCGAGCGTGATCATGGCGAAGAAGATGGCCCGCACGCGCAGCGAGAACAGGCCGATGACGAGCGAGAGCACGAGCGAGACGGCGAGCGCGATGCCAATACCGGCGAGGATCGGCGGCCACGTCGGCCCCCACCGCGTCGAGGCGATCGCGACTCCGTAGGCGCCGATGCCGAAGAACATCGTCTGCGCGAAGCTGACGATGCCGGTGTAGCCGAGCAGCAGGTCGAAGCTCGCCGCGAGCACGACGAAGACGATCACCTTGGCGGCGACGTTGAGCGCGCGCGTGCCGGGAAAGACGAACGGCGCGAACGCGAGGCCGGCCAGGATCGCGATGAGCAGCACCGCCAGGATGCGGCTCCTCGGCAGGTCGTGCGACAGCAGCCGGGACAGCATCGCTAGCGATCCGTGACGGGATACAGCCCCTGCGGACGCCACAGCAGCACCGCGACCATCAGCCCGATGTTCGAGAACATCGCCACCTTCGGCGCGACGAAGCCGATGTAATTCGCCATCAACCCGACCAGCAGCGCGCCGACGAAGCAGCCGGCGGTCGAGCCCAGGCCGCCGATGATGATGACGATGAAGATCAGCACGTTGACGCTGGCGCCGATCTGCGGATTGACGCCGTGCTGGTTGAGCCCCCACAGCGCCCCGCCGATGCCCGCGAGCGCCGAGCCGGCGACGAACACGCCGACGAACAGCCGCGTGATCGGGTAGCCCAGGCTCTCGACCATCTCGCGGTCCTGCACGCCGGCGCGGATCAGCAGGCCGAGCTTGGTGCGCTCGAGGACGAGCGCGATCACGGCGAAGGCGACAATACCGAACGCGGCCGCGAACAGGCGGAACTTCTCGACCGCGGCGTCGCCGGCGGTGAAGACGCCGCGACACGCCTGCGGCAGGTCGAGGACGATCGGCGTCGGTCCCCAGAACACCTTGATCAGCTCCTCGCCGATGATCATGCCGCCCATCGTGATCAGGATCTGCTTCAGGTGCTGGCCGTAGACCGGCCGGATCAGCACGCGCTCGAAGACGACGCCGATCGCCGCGGCGACGGTGCCGCCGCCGAGCATCGCGACGCCGATCACGGCGAGGTTCTTCCACGCATCGGCGGCGGTGGCCCAGTCGCTCATGCCGGCGAACACGCTGACCGCGACGTAGGCGCCGAAGGCGATGAAGACGCCGTGGCCGAAGTTCAGCACGTCCATCAGGCCGAACACGAGCGTCAGGCCCGAGGCGATGACGAAGATGATCATGCCCATGGCCAGGCCGGCGCCGGTGAGCGTGAGCCAGGTCGAGGTCGACCCCATGAGCGGCCACGCAAGCAGCGCCAGCAGCGGCACGAACGCGACGGGCAGCCAGTCGAAGCGCGCCTTCGGGATGGCCTGGTCGGCGTCGTCGGGCGGCGCCACCGGCAAGGCGACGTTCACGGTCGTCGTCATGCGTGCGCTCCGAGCGACAGCCCCAGCAAACGCCGCTGCATCGATTCGTCTTCGGCGAGCTCGGCCATCGCGCCGCGGTGGACGACGCGGCCGTCGTCCATCACCGCGACGTGGTCGCCGAGCGCGCGTGCCACGGCGAGGTTCTGCTCGACCAGCAGCACCGTCGTGTCGGTGCGCTTCAACTCGCGCAGTGCGGCGACGAGGTTGGCGACGATGGCCGGCGCGAGGCCCTTGCTCGGCTCGTCGACGATGAGCAGCTTGCGGGGCTCGACCATCGCGCGGGCGACCGCGAGCATCTGCTTCTGCCCGCCGGAAAGCTTGCCGGCGGGGTAGAGCCAGAACTTCTTCAGCGCCGGGAAGAGGCCGAACAGCCAGTCGAGGCGCGCGGTGTCGATGTCGTCGAGCGACTTCGCCGCCCGCGCGGCGAGCAGCATGTTCTCGCGCACCGTGAGGTCGGAGAAGATGCCCATGTTCTCGGGCACGTAGCCGATGCCGAGGCCGGCGATGTCGGGGGTCGGTGCGTCGAGGGTGCGACCGGCGAACGAGATCGTGCCCTGCGAGCGCCGCCACAGGCCCATCACCGTGCGCAGCGTCGTCGTCTTGCCGGCGCCGTTGCGGCCGAGCAGCATCGTCACCTCGCCCTCGGGCACGTCGAACGTCACGCCGTGGAGGATGTGGTACGCGGCGATGTGCGTGTGCACGTCGGCGAGCGAGAGGAGTGGCTGCGTCATGCCGCGACTTCCGTGGGCGCGACGCCGAGATACGCTTCCTGGACGATCGGCGACGCGATCACCGCCTCCGGCTCGCCGTCGGCGACGAGCCGGCCGTTGTGCAGCACGACGATGCGGTCGGCGAGCTCGCGCACGACGTCCATCTTGTGTTCGACGAGCAGCACGGTCTTCGTGCGGTCGGCCTTGAGCGAGCGCACGAGGTCGAGGATCACCGGCACGTCGTCGCTGCTCATGCCGGCGGTCGGCTCGTCGAACATGAACACGCTCGGCTCGAGCGCCATCAGCATCGCCACCTCGAGCTTGCGCTGGTCGCCGTGCGGCAGGCTGGCCGCCAGCGCGGCGGCACGGTCACCGAGCGCGACGCGTTCGACGAGTTCGCGCGCGGCGGCGAGCGTCGCGCGCTTGTCGCTCCACACGGACCACAGGTCGAGCCCCTGGCGCTTCTTCGCCTGCACCGCGAGGCGCACGTTCTCGAGCACGGACAGCCCCGGGAACAGCTGCGTGAGTTGGAAGGCCCGACCGAGACCGCGATGCGTGCGCTGCGACGGCGGCTCGCGGGTGATGTCGGCGCCGCCGAGGTAGACCGAGCCGGCGCTCGCCTTGAGCTGCCCCGAGATCAGGTTGAAGTAGGTCGTCTTGCCGGCGCCGTTGGGCCCGACGATCGCCGTCAGGGTGCCCGGCGCAAACGCGCACGAGACCCGGTCGACGGCAACGTGGCCACCGAAGCGGATCGTCAGGTCGCGGGTTTCGAGCACGGCATCGGGCCGACGACGAGACGGGTCAGCGCACCTGCTGATGCAGGCGCGGGCCGCCGCCGCGCTCGCCGCCACCCCCACGCCCCGGACGACCGCCGGCCGGCGAGCGCTGCGGCGAAGGGCCGGGCCGCATCACCGGCCGCCCCGGCGGCGGCTGGACCGCTGGCGGTCGGACGTGCGGTGGTCGGCCCTGCGGGTGCTGTCCGTGCGGGTGCTGTCCGCGCGGAGGCCGCGCGTAGGGAGGCCGCGCATAGGGCGGACGATGCAGCGGGCGGTGGTGCTCCCAGCGGTACCGGTCGCGGTAGAACGGCCGGCCGCGGTAGTAGCGGTCCCAGTACGAGCCGAACGAGAACACGACGATGGGCAGGCCGATCGCGGCGCCGTAGCCGTAGACCGGGACCGGCTGGCCCTGGTACGGGTAGCTGATGCTCTCCGCGTGGATCCAGCCGGAGAAGTCACCCGCCGACACGTCGCACCAGGTGTAGCCGTCGACGCAGCCGCGCACCTCGAGCGGCGTTCCCGGCGCGACGGTGACGACGACGGGATAGTCGCGGTCGGGCCCGGCGCGCAGGTTGGCGGCGCGGTTCGTCACCGCCTCCTGCGCGTGAGCGGCGAGCGGCACGCCGGCGACGAGCCCGACCGCCAGCACGAGCAAACGGCTCGCGCGGCGCAGCATCGTCAGCGTGTTCATCCCGGCCCCTTCCTCAGCGCTTGTTGCGGATCGGCACCTGCATCTCGTCGGGCTTGATCTCGCGCACCAGCTCGGGCACGCCCCAGGCGAACGCGGGGTCGACCTTGATCTTGAAGTGGTACATCGACTGCATCGCCTGATGGTCTTCCTTGCGGAACGTCATCTTGCCCTTGGGCGTCTCGAAGCTCATGCCTTCCATGGTCTTGATGAGCTTGTCGGTGTTCGTGTCGCCGCCGGTCTTCTTCAGCGCATCGACGATCGCGATCGCCGCCGCCATGCCGCCGGCGGTGAAGAAGTCGGGCGGCGTCTTGTACTTGCTGTAGTGGTTGGCGACCAGCCACTCGTTGACCGGGTTCTTCGGGATGCCGAAGTAGTAGTAGGTCGCACCTTCCATCCCCGGGAACTGCTTGTACGCCGCCATCGCCGGCAGGATGTTGCCGCCCGTCGCGATCTCGATGCCGTAGCGCTTGAGGTCGAGGTCGGTGATCTTGAACGGGTTGCCGGCGCCGGCCCAGATGATCCAGATCACCTTGCGGCCGGGCTTGTCCTTCAGCGCGTCGATCAGGTGCTGCGCGGCGGCGGTGAAGTCGGTCGTCCCCGGCGGCAGGTACTCCTCGTGCACGACCTTGGCCTTCTTCAGCGACTCCTTGAACGCCTTGACGCCGTCGCGGCCGAACGCGTAGTCCTGCGCCAGCGTGGCGATCGAGGTGCCCTCGCGGTCCTGCGCGACGGCATTGGAGATCGCGTCCTGCGAGCTGTTGCGGCCGGTGCGGAAGATGTACCGGTTCCACTTGTCACCGGTGATCGAGTCGGCGACGGCGGGCTCGACGAGCAGGATCTTCTTGTACTCCTCGGCGATGGGCAGCATCGCCAGCGCGACGCCAGACGACGTCGGCCCGACCGCGATGTCGGCCTTGTCGTCGCCGTAGGCGGTGGCGAGCAGGCTCTTGCCGACGTCGGGCTTGCCCTGGTCGTCCTTCTCGATGACGACGATCTTCCTGCCGGCGACCGTCATGGTGCCGCCGGTCGCGTAGTCGAGGCCGAGCATGAGGCCGGTCTGCGTCTGCTTGCCGTAGGCCTCGAGCGGGCCGGTCTTGCTGTAGACGTGGGCGATGCGGATCTCGCCCTTCGACTGGGCGAGCGTGCTCGCGGGTGCGGTGATCGCGGCGAACGCCGTGACGATGGAAACAAGGATGTGGCGCATGGATGTCGCTCCGAAAATGGCCGCGGCAGTCTAGGCGATCGACCGTCGTTCGGCCCGCTGAACTCGACGCCGTGGCGTCACAGCTTCAGCTCGAGCCGCGCCTGCACCGACACACCGGTCGACAGCCGCGTCGTCGACGATTCGCGCACCGGCACGCCGCGCAGGTCGGGGCCGTCGACGGTGCTGCCGTACACGTAGTCGTCGGCGGCGAGGTTGCTCACCGAGAGGCGCAGCGCAAGCGCCGGTGAAAACGTCCACAGGCCATAGGCGTCGGCGACGAGCTTGCGGCCGAGCGTGGCCGTCTGCGTCGCCGAGATGCGCGTCGTGTAGCCGGGCGTCCAGTTGACGTTGCCGCCGACGGTCAAGGGCACGCCCGTGAAGCGGTAGTCGGCGCCGACGTTGGCGGTGTAGCCGGGCTGCTGGTCGAGCCGGTTGTCGGGGCCGGGCACCTCGTCGACCTTCGAGCGATAGGCGCTCGCGTTGGCGCGCAGGTCGACGCGCGGCGCGCCTTTCCAGACCTCGCTGGCGCGGAACTTGGCTTCGAGCTCGATGCCTTCGGTCGTCGCCTTGCCGACGTTGCGGGGCCGGATCACGTAGCGCGGCGTCGCCGAGTACGGCACCGTCTCGAGCAGGGTGACGCTGCGCAGGTAGTCGGTGATGTTGCGGCGAAAGACGCTGGCGCTGAGCACGCCGCTGCCCGGCAGGTAGCGCTCGACCGCGAGGTCGATGCCGGTCGCGAGCTCGGGCTTCAGGTCGGGGTTGCCGGCGTAGTCGGGGCTCGTCGGCGTGTTCGGGCCGGGCACCGGAGAGGTGGTGTTGATGCGCGGCCGGGCGATGAGCTGCTGCAGCGTCGGCGACTTGTAGCTGCGCGTCAGGCTGATGCGGACCTGGTCGCGCGAGGCCGGGTCGGGCTTCCACACGGCGTGCAGGAGCGGCGTCCAGACGCTGCTGCGGTTCTCCGGCTCGTCCTCGCCGGCGGCGCCGCTGCCGCGCGTGGCGATGCCCTCCCAACGCAGTCCGGCGTGGGCGGCGAAGCGCGACGTCACGTCCCATTCGTCCTGCGCGTAGCCGGCGAGCCGGAGCGCACGCGCCGACAGCCGGTCGCCGAACTCGGTCAGCACCGGCACGCCGTCCTGACGCGTCGAGCGCCCGTCGGCGCGGCGGTTCGATTCGAACTCGACGCCGGTGACGACGTTGTGCGACTCGGCGATCGTCTTCGTCAGCTTCGCGCCGCCCATCAAGCTCGTGTCGCGGATGTCGGTGGTGTTGGCGAGGCTGCGCGATGTGGCGCCGCCGATCTGCTCGGTGCGCAGGTTGTCGGCGTCGATGCGCGTGCGACCGGCGCTGCCACGCAGCTCGAAGCGGCCGTCGACCAGCCTGTGGTTCCACACCGCGTTCAGGCGTGCGAGCGAGAAGCCGCTGCGGCCTTCGGTCGCGGCTTCGTCGTAAGGCGGTGCGACGGCGCCGACTTCCTGCGTCAGCAGCGAACGGCTCGTGAACGACGAGCGCGACACGATCAGCACCGGCGTCAGCGTGAGCTGGCCGCGGCTGCCCGCCGGGCGCCATTCGACGCGGCCGGTCGCGTGCACGCCGTGGTTGCGCGAGGTGCTGCGCGTGTCGATCTGGCGCTGCTCGACGAGGGCGTCGTCGCTCAGTTGCCGCTGCGTCGTCGCGGTGTGGCTCGGGTCGTCCTGGCGGCGCAGGAAGCCCGTCAGCGAGTAGTTGACGACGAATTCCCCGGCCGTGAGGTTGCGCGTCCACGACAGCGACGGCTGCAGCAGCCCGTCCTCCCGCCCGAGCGTGACCTTCACGTCGTTGACGCGCTTCGTGTAGCCGCCGCGGGTGACGATGTTGATGGTGCCGGCGATCGCCCGCGCGCCGGTCTCGGCGGTCGGTGCGCGGTAGATCTCGATGCGCTCGATCTGGTCGGGCGTCAGCGAGTCGAGCGAAAAGCCGGGCGGTATGCGCTCGCCGTCGAGCAGGATCTGCGTGTAGCCGTTGCCGAGGCCGCGCATGCGGATCTGCCCGCCGCGCCCCGGCCGGCCCTGGATCGTGATGCCGGGCAGGCGCTTCAGCACGTCGCCGAGCGTCGAGTCGCCGAAGCGCTCGATCTCTTCGCGGCCGATGACCCTCTTGGCTGCCGTCGACTGGCGCCGCTCCTGCATCTCGTCGGGCCGCGAGCCCTGGACCTCGACCGGATCAAGCCTGGCGGCTGCGTCGTTGCCGGCGGGCGGTGCGGGCGACGGTGCCGGCGCCGCGACCGGGGCCGGCACGGGCGCCGGTGCGGGCGGTGCAGCGGGTGCCTGCGCCAGCGCGGCCGGCGGCGCAAAGCAAGCGGCGACGATGACCGCCGCCGGAGCGCCGCAGCCTTCGAGCCATCTGCGTGCGACGGTGACCGGCGGCATCCGCGGAAGTCTATCGGCGACGCCCCGACTTCAGCGGTCGAGCGCGCGCTTCAGTTCGGCCTTGTTCATCTTCGAGCGCCCCTCGACGTTCGCCTTCTTCGCCTCGGCGTAGAGCTGCTTGTAGGTGCGCCCGCCTTCCCCGTCGTGCGAACGGAGGCCGCCGCGGCGCGACGACGAGATGTCGTCGATCGACGCCTTGCTCGCCGTCTTCGATTCGCCGGCGCGTGCCCGCTCCTTGTTCACGGTGCGTGCCGCGATCTCCTCGGCCGTCTTCACCGGCTTGCCCTTCTTCTCGAGGCCCTTCTTGATGTGCTCGTACTGGCGTTCGCGCTTGTCGGTCCATTTCGCCTGCGGCATCACGATCTCCTGACGGGTTGAGGATGGTGGCCACGGGCAGCCGCGTTCCAGTCCGGCGGGCGACGAGAATGCCGCCGTGCCCGACGCACCCCACGCCCCCATCGACGGCTACTCGAACGCCGACCTCGCCACCGCCTCGGCGATGCTCGCCGACGTCTATGCGTCGCTGCGACTCGCGCCCGGCGACGGGATGGTGCTCGCCGTCGATCCGTCGGCCGAGGCGACGCTCGCCGAACGCGCCGCGAAGCACCTCGGGCTGCGCGTCCGCCGCCTCGCGCATTCGAGCGGCCGCGAGGCCGTCGCCGCCGCGCTCGGCGACGTGCCGCCCCGCCTCCTCGTCTGCCGTCCCTCGGATTTCACGTGGCTGTCAAGGGCCGCGTTCCGGGCCGGCGTCGGCTGGGTCTTCACCCTCGGCACCGATCGCACCGGAAGCCTCCTCGAACGCGCGGTGCGGGTACGCGGTCCATGAAAAAGGCCGGCTCACGCCGGCCTCTGTGGAAACGGGCGAGCCCGCTCAGTCGTTCTTGTAGATGTCGACGTCCTTCGTCTCCTTGATGAAGAGCGTGCCGACGACGAAGGTGATCGCGGCGAAGACGATCGGATACCACAGGCCGTTGTAGACGTTGCCGGTCTGCGCCACGATCGCCAGGCCCGTGGCGGGCAGCAGCCCGCCGAACCAGCCGTTGCCGATGTGGTACGGCAGGCTCATCGAGGTGTAGCGGATGCGGGTCGGGAACATCTCGACGAGCATCGCCGCGATCGGCCCGTAGACCATCGTCACGTAGAGGACCATGATCGACAGGATGAGCACCAGCGTCCACCACTGGCCGCTCATGAACGAGATCGGCTTGGCCTTGGTCGGGTAGCCGGCCGCCGTGACCGCGTCGCCGATCTCCTTCTTGAAGGCGTCGTCCCTGGCCTTGAGCTCGGCCGGCGCAAGGCCCTTGGTGTCGAAGCCCTCGATCTTCTTGTCGCCGATCGTGATCACCGCCGCGCTGCCGGCCGGTGCCACGGCGTTCTCGTAGTTCACCGCGCGGCTGGCGAGCAACTGCTTGGCGACGTCGCACGAGCTGGTGAACTTGGATATGCCGGTCGGGTTGAACTGGAACGAGCAACGGTCCGGATCGGCGGTGACGACGACCTTGACGTTCTGCTGCGCGGCGTCGAGCTCGGGGTTGCCGACCTTGGTCAGCGCGTGGAACAGCGGGAAGTAGGTGAGCGCGGCGATCAGGCAGCCGGCCATGATGATGGGCTTGCGGCCGATCTTGTCCGACAGGGTGCCGAAGACGATGAAGAACGGCGTCCCGATCACCAGAGACGCGGCGATCAGGATGTTGGCCGTCGGCCCGTCGATCTTCAGCGGCCCGGTCAGGAAGAAGAGCGCGTAGAACTGGCCCGTGTACCAGACCACCGCCTGGCCCATCGTCAACCCGACCAGCGCCAGGATGACGATCTTCAGGTTCTTGCTCCGGGCGAACGATTCGGTCAGCGGCGCCTTCGACAGCTTGCCCTCTTCCTTCATCTTCTTGAACGCCGGCGATTCGTTCATCGACAGGCGAATCCAGACGCTGACGCCGAGCAGGATGAACGACACCAGGAACGGGATCCGCCAGCCCCACTCGGCGAACGCCGCCTCGCCCAGCGCGGTGCGAACGCCGAGGATGATGAGCAGCGAGAGGAAGAGCCCGGCCGTCGCCGTGGTCTGGATCCACGACGTGAACTGGCCGCGCTTGCCCTGCGGCGCGTGCTCGGCGACGTAGGTGGCCGCGCCACCGTACTCGCCGCCGAGGGCCAGGCCCTGCAGCAGGCGCAGCGCGATCAGCAGGATCGGCGCGGCGACGCCGATCGTCGCGTACGACGGCAAAAGGCCGACGATGAACGTCGACAGGCCCATGATGACGATCGTCACCAGGAAGGTGTACTTGCGGCCGATCATGTCGCCCAGCCGCCCGAAGACCAGCGCGCCGAACGGTCGGACGATGAAGCCGGCGGCGAACGCCAGCAGCGTGAAGATCAGCTGCGAGCCCGGATCGAGGTTGGAGAAGAACTGCTTGCCGATGATGACGGCCAGCGTTCCGTAGAGGTAGAAGTCGTACCACTCGAAGACCGTGCCGAGGCTCGAAGCGAAGATGACCTTGCGCTCTGCCTTCGTCATCGGCTGGCCGACTTTAGAGCCGACCGGGACCGCTGTAGTGACCATGCTCCCTACCCCCTGATGATGAGAAAGCCGCCTTTTGCGGCGAGCCGATTGTCGCTGCATCGTCGGGAGCGAAAGGCCGGTTTCACAGGGTATGCCCGTCGGGTGAAACCCCAGTTCCCTTTCGCCGACGATCAACGGCGAGACGCAAGCGCGGTCCCGATCTCGATGTCGAGCGTCGGCAGGATCGCGTCGAAGGCGGCCAGGGCTTCGTCCCCTTTGAGGTGGCGCAGGTGCTCGATGCCGTGGTCGTCGGAATCGAGGAGCAGCTAGCCGAGCTGCCACGTGGGGAAGCGACGCTCCCCGCGCATCGGCCCGACCGAGAGCAGCTGGAACCCGTCGTGCCGCGAATCGGAAGGAAGCCGTGCGATCAGCGACGCGACGGCGTCGGCAGGGCCCTCGAGCAACTGTACGAAGGCCGAGCCGTCGAAGACGAGAAGGCCGGTGATGTCTGCGGCCAGGTTGCGTTTGCGCGACATCTTGGCGATGTCCGAGACGGCGGAGAGCGGCGCGCCGTCCGCGAACG
>JBBSUK010000032.1:0-27343 GCA_038234975.1 Burkholderiales bacterium | reverse complement strand
TGGCCGGTGCGGCATATGCGTTCGCCGATCATCTGGTCGAGCCCCATGCGCTGGCTGAAAACGTGCATCTCGGCACGCGTCGATATTTCTTGGGTCCGCACGCGATCGTCAAGGTATTTCGGATCGACGCGGCGATCGCGCAGATAAACGAAGAGGAACTGTCACGCGAAGCGGAGTTCCTTGCCGCGTTCGCCGGGCAGCTCGCGTTTGCACCGAAGTTGATCGCACACGGGACCAACGCCGCGCAAGCCTGGCTGGTTCGGGAAAAGATCCCAGGTCGACTGCTGATGGACCTGATGAACGAAGGTGCCGTCTTCGACAGTCTCCGGGTTGTCAGTGACGTCCTGCGGCAGGCCGACGCCTTGGAGCGTATCGGCTACTTCCATGCAGACCTTCGCCCATGGAATGTCCTGGTCGACGACCAAGGGAACGCTTCGCTGATCGACTTTGGATCGATCGGCCGGACGCGGAGCGATGTCGTCTGGCCAGAAGACGTGTTCCTGGCGTTCTTCCTTTTTCTGTACGAGTTGGCTCAACGGCGGGTCGCGCGTGTGCTGCCTGTCCGCGCACCCTTCATCAGCCCCTTCAACCTGCCCCCACCCTACCGCGAGCCGGCGCTGCGGATGTGGCAACTGCCGGTTTCGCAATGGTCTTTCAGCAAGTTGCGGGAGTTTTGGGAAGGCCGATCGGACGCGGTTGTCGACAATGACGGGCTTGCCACCGGTATCGGGCTCTGGCAGGGAGCGGTGGAACGCTATTTGGTCAAGCTGACTGAATCGCATATCGCGTCTCATCAGGAATCAGCGCGACTGGGCGAATCGGCAGGTACGGCAGCGAACTCGGCATCGGCGTCGCAGCGCAGCCTGGAGACAGCGCTAGAAGGCCTTGACCACCTCACGACCCGGCTGAGTCTCCAGCTGGACAAGGTCGCTGTTGCGCAGGAGGCGCAAGGTGAGGATGCGGCGCAGACGCGCCGCCTGATCGAAGCCTCGCAATCTCGGGCGCTGACCGCAGAGCATCTGGACATCTGCTTTGCCGCGGAATCAGCCCGCGTTGCCTCCTCGATGTCGCAGGCACGGATCGAAGCAAGATCGGAGCTCGAAGGCCTCCGCACATCCGTCGTGGAACTCGCGCGGTCGCAGGGTCACCATGTCGAACACCTGTCACGTCTGTCCGACGAGGTTCGGGCCGTGGCCGCGCTACTCGAGCCAACAGGCGACTGCCCATCCGAAACTCCCGGTTCCGTGGCAGAGTTGATGGAGCTCTTCGACGAACGCTTCGTCAAAGGCTGCTTTCGGCTCCTTCTCAAGCGCGATGCGGATCCAGACGGGCTCGCGCACTACTTGGAATCGGTCAGGGACGGAACGTCGAGATCCGCCGTTGTTGCCGCCATCGCCTTGTCGCGAGAAGCAGCGATGATCGACTCGAAGCCGCTCGATCTGGACGCCCTGCTGGAATCCGAGCGGAGGGCAAGGCCGGGCTTCCTGGCTCGCGTCGTCGCCAGGCTCGCGGGTGGTCTCTGGGATCCTGTGACACGTCGGATCAATGCATTGGAAAATGCCTTGGGCGCGCAGCGTCATTCCACGAGAAACCGGCGAGCTTGAAACGATGGCTTCGCCGAATTGCAGACCCGTATGACGTCGACCCTCGAAGCCAGGCTCCCTCAAAGTGTCGAAGAGCTGCTCGCTCTTTCAGACGACTCGTCCTTCGTGGAGTGCGCCTATTTGGTTCTTCTCGGTCGGCCGGTCGATCCGGCCGGCCGCGACCATTACCTTCGGCGCGTCATTGACGGTGGCTCGCGGCACCGCATCGTCGCAGAGCTCGCCATCTCGGACGAAGCCAGGTACCGCACCGTGCATCTGTCCGGTCTGCAGGAGCATCTCGCGGCGTACCGGATGCGAAAGCGTTTGGCGCGTTTCGCGCCGGCTTTCTGGAGCGTCGACAAATTCAGCGAGAGTGAGCGTGACCGACGACGACGACGAAAGCCGGCGGGGGCCGAGGCTTTGTCCTCCGGCGTCGTTGGCGGGCACGCCCCCGGCGACGACGCGCACGCCGTGACTTTCGCCAAGCTCAGACGAGCGGTCAAGCGATAGGACGGGCCCGTTGCGAATCCTGATCGATCTGCAAGCCGCGCAAAACGGCAGCCGTCTGAGGGGCATCGGCCGCTACTCGATCGCGCTCGCCGAGGCGATGATCAAGGCGGGATCTCAGCACGAGTTTTCATTGCTGCTCAACGGCATGCTCGATGCGTCGATCCCGGGCATTCGCGAACGGTTCGAGGCGCTTGTGCCGCGCGAACGGATTCTCGTCTGGCATGCCGTCGGTCCGGTCGACTGGCTCAGCGACGACAACGCAGCACGACGAGTAGCCGCGGAGCTGGTGCGCGAAGCGTTCATCGCATTCGTCGCTCCGGATGTCGTTCATGTCACCGCGCCGTCAGACGGATTCGGCGACGCCACCACCTTCACGATTGGCGCTTTCGGCCCGCGCCCCGCCACGGCGATCACGTTCTATGACGTGATCCCGCTGGTGCAGCGCGAGGTGTACCTCACGCCGTATCCCACGTTCGAGGCCATGTACCACCGGCGACTCGAAGACATGACCCGTGCCGATGCGTTTCTCGCCATCTCCGAGCACTCCCGGTCCGAAGCGATTGCCTATCTCGGAGTACCGCAGTCGAGCGTTCACAACATCTCGGCCGACGCCGACGCCGTGTTTCGACGGGTCGAAGTAAGGCCCTGGGCGCGCAAGGCGCTGGCGTCGAAGTTCGGCCTTGCCGGTCGCTTCATCCTCTATTCGGGAGCGACCGACGAGCGAAAGAATCACCTTCGCCTGATCGCTGCGTACTCGATGCTCGCGCCGCCCCTGAGGCGGCAATTTCAGCTCGTCTTCGTCGGGTTGACGCCGACTGGACACCGGGAAAAATTCAGGCACTACGCAGCCGCTCGCGGGCTGTCCGAGAAGGATTTCGTCATCGTCGGAGGCGTCAGCGACGAAGAGCTCCTGCTGTTCTACAACCTGTGCTCGCTCTTCGTCATGCCGTCATGGCACGAAGGATTCGGGCTGCCCGCGCTTGAGGCCATGCGCTGCGGCGCGCCCGTGATCGGCGCCGCGTCCGCGAGCCTGCCCGAGTTGATCGACGATCCGCAGGCGCTGTTCGACCCGTTCAGTGCGAGCTCCATCGCCGCCAAGATGACCGAGTTGCTTTCGTCACCGACCGCGTTGCAGCGCCTTGCGACCAGGGGCACGCAGCGCGCCGCGACGTTTTCATGGCAACGCTCGGCCAGAACGGCAATCGATGCCCTGGAGCTGCTGCCGCGCCACGAGATGCGAGTCGACGCGAGCGGCATCGTCGATCAATTGATCGACAAGCTCGGCCACGCGCTGCCGGCGACGAGCGACGACGCCTTCCTGCGCGACTTGGCAAAGGGCATCGACACCACCTTTGTTGCGTCGCGTGAGCGTCACCTGCTTGTCGACATTTCAGAAATGATCCGTGTCGACGCAAAAACCGGCATTCAGCGGGTCGTCAAGAACATCCTGAACGCGCTCTTGACGCACCCGCCCGAGAACTATCGCGTCATACCCGTCTACACCGTTCGCGAGTCCGGTTGGTACCAGTACGCCCGGCGTTACGCACGCGAAGTGCTCAGGCAGTCGCAGGGGCCATTCCAGGGTGAAGACGACCCTATCGACGTCCGCGCTGGCGACATCTTCCTGGGCCTCGATCTGCACCACCGGACGCCGCCGCGCGAAGTCGATATCTGTGAACGCATGCGCGCCGTCGGTGGCTATGCCTATTTCGTCGTGTACGACCTGCTCCCGGTCCTGATGCCGCAGCATTTCACCTCGGGCCCCCCGCCGCGACATCTCGAGTGGCTGCTCGGCGTGGCCCGCTCGGACGGCGCGGTGTGCATCTCGCGCTCTGTGGCCGACGAGTTCATCGCCTGGTTGCCGAGCGCCGGCCTCTCCCGCCCACTGCGGGTCGGATTTTTCCATCTCGGGTCTGACATCGCGGACGACGACAGTCGTGTCGACGAGCCAGAACACGATTCGCTGCTTGAAGCGATGCGGGCGCGCACGTCGTTTCTCATGGTCGGCACTCTGGAGCCGCGCAAGGGGCACCTGGATACGCTCATCGCATTCGATGCGCTTTGGGACAGCGGACACGACATCAACCTGGTGATCGTCGGCAAGCATGGGTGGAATGTCGACTTGCAGGTCGAGCTGATCCGAACGCATCCTGAGCGAGGCAAACGGCTTTTCTGGTTGCCGGCCGTCTCCGATCGCGTGCTGACTTCGATTTACCGGCAGGCGGACTGTCTGATCGCCGCCTCGGAGGGCGAAGGGTTCGGCCTGCCCCTGGTGGAAGCCGCCACCCGCGGGGTGGGCGTCATTGCCCGCGACATTCCGGTTTTCCGCGAGGTTGCAGATCGCTTCGCCACGTTTTTTGCCGGCGATGACGCGGCGTCGCTCGCCGCCGCCGTTCGCCAATGGCTCGGCCGTGGCCGTGCAGAGCGCACATCGGCGCCCCCGGAACAGCCGATCACGTGGTTGCAGAGCAAGGATCAGCTGCTCGATTGCATCGTCGGTGGCCGCTGGTACTGGCGCGGGGAGCCGGCGGCGCTGGTCCGCCTGACCGGCTCCGATTGCCGGCTCGTGTCCGCGGTCGGGCGCCGGACCGGCACCTCGCTTCGTTCGACCTTCCAAGCCGGCTTTCTCGCATACGGCCACTACATGCGATGCGGTCCTGGAAAGCACTTCGTCACGCTGCAACTCAGCTTTTTCGCCAAGGGGTGGTTTTCGATCGACGTCACGACGGGTCGCGGCACAGACGTCATTTCGTCGATGGACAGGCTCAGCCCGCCGCGAGGCGACGCCGCGATCAACTTGAATTTCACGCTGACGGATGCGGCCACGGACATTGAAGTCAGACTCAAGGTGGATGCCGACATCGGCCTCGTCCTGCATTCGCTGAGCATTGCGCCGATGCCAGAGCGCGTGGCTTACGATGAAATCGTCGATGTGGACCCCCACGAGGTCGCTGGCCCTTCGGCGATCCTGACGACGGACGCCACGCCCGAGAGAAGCCACTCGAACCATCACCAGGATCAAGCATGAGAACAGCGGTCATCACCGGCATCACCGGCCAGGACGGTGCCTATCTGGCCAAACTGCTCCTTGAAAAGGACTATCAGGTGTTCGGCACATTCCGTCGCACGAGTTCCGTCGATTTCTGGCGTCTTCGCGAAGTCGGCGCGTTCGGTCACCCGGAGCTGCACCTGACCGAGTTCGACCTCACCGACCTCGGCAATTGCGTGCGCCTGCTGCAACGCGCGCGGCCTCAGGAGGTCTACAACCTGGCCGCTCAAAGCTTCGTCGGCGTCTCGTTCGAGCAGCCCGTCACGACGGCCGAGATCACGGGCATCGGCGCGCTCAACCTCCTCGAGGCCCTGCGCATGGTCGACACCGGGATCCGCTTCTACCAGGCGAGTACGTCGGAGATGTTCGGCAAGGTGCAGCAGGTGCCGCAGTCCGAAGAGACGGCCTTCTATCCACGCAGCCCCTACGGGGTTGCCAAGCTCTACGCTCACTGGATGAGCATCAACTATCGGGAAAGCTACGGCATCTTCGCGAGCAGCGGAATCCTGTTCAATCATGAATCGCCGCTTCGAGGACGGGAGTTCGTGACACGCAAGATCACCGACGGATTCGCGCGGATCAAGCTCGGTCAGCAGTCGGTCATCGAGCTTGGCAACCTGGATGCGAAGCGCGACTGGGGCTATGCCAAGGAATACGTCGAAGGCATGTGGCGAATGCTGCAGGCCCCCAACCCCGACACCTACGTTCTGGCCACCGGGCGGACCGAGACGGTTCGAGACTTCGTCTCGATGGCGGCCAAGGCAGCGGGCTTCGATCTCTTGTTCAGTGGCAGCGCCGAAGAAGAGATCGGCGTCGACCAGGGCTCAGGAAGGACACTGGTTCGCATCAACCCCAAGTTCTACCGGCCCGCCGAGGTCGAGTTGCTGATCGGCGATGCGGCGAAGGCCAAGCGCGAGCTCGGCTGGGCACCCGAAACGACGCTCGAGGCGCTGTGCGCGATGATGGTCGAAGCCGACATCGCACGCAACTCCGCCGTCGGTGCGCGCCCCTGAGCGTCGAGGCGGTTTTCGGTCATGCAGCGGGTCCTGATCACCGGCGCCGACGGTTTCACCGGCCGCTACCTTGCACCGGCCATGGCGCTTCGCGGCTATGAAGTGCACGGCATGGTCGCGACCGCGCCCGCCGGTGGTGTCGACGGCGTTCATCGGCTGCACGCCGCAGATCTGACCGATCGCGCCGCCGTCGCCGCGGTCGTTGACGAGGCGTCGCCCACACACATCGTCCATCTTGCCGCCATCGCGTTCGTGCACGGCGAAGCGGACCCCATGTACCAAGTCAACCTGTTGGGGACGCGCCATCTCCTTCAAGCACTGGCAGCACTCGAATCGCCCCCGGTGTCGGTGCTCCTGGCCAGCAGCGCGAACGTCTACGGCAATTCCGACCGGACGACGCTCGACGAAACGGCGCCACCGCAGCCGGCCAATGACTACGCCGTGAGCAAGCTTGCGATGGAGTACCTGGCGTCGCTGTACATGCCGCGTCTTCCAATCGTGATCTGTCGACCCTTCAACTACACGGGTGTCGGCCAGTCGGACATGTTCCTGATCGCGAAGATCGTCGCGCACGTCACGAGCGGCAACGACTACCTGGCACTCGGCAATCTCGACGTCGCGCGCGACTTTTCCGACGTTCGCCATGTCGTGTCCGTCTACGCCGAATTGCTGGGGCTGCCGCACGCCGCCGGGCAGACGCTCAACGTCTGCTCCGGGATCGCTCACACGCTCCGCGAGATCCTCGGGCGGGTCGAAGCTCTCACAGGCAAATCTATCGACGTCCGTATCGATCCTCGATTCGTCAGAGCCAACGAGGTCAGGCTTCTGCGTGGCGATCGCTCGCGACTCGATTCGCTCCTGCCACGGCCATTGCCACCGATTCCGCTCGAGTCGACACTGAGCTGGATGCTCGAATCCAGCGCCGCTCCGGTTCGCTGACAGTGCGCGCCCGCGCTGGGCCTACAGGACCATCACAAGCATCTCGGAGAAGCCGATGCCAGCGTCAGACGACAACCGACCCACGCGCGCCGACGTGCTTGCTGTCTATCGCGGCTTGCTCGGCCGGGAGCCGGAAAGCGAAGCCGCCGTTGCGCAGCACCTCGAAGGGGCCACGAGTGTGCGCAACCTCGTTCGTAACATCGCTACCTCGACGGAATTCGCCGAGCGGATCGATTCACCGCTGACGTCGAGCGTGTTCAATCACTTCAACGCGAGCATCGACGTTCGACGCATCATCGAATCGCATGCCCTTCGCGACCGACAGACAAGGGCCGGGCACTACGTCAACTATCTGGGTGTGGCGGTGCCGACGCGGGTGATGGACTCGCTGCAAGACAAGGGCGGCAAACTGGAAGGCCTGCCGATTCCGTCGAACTTTCACGCCGAGATGGCCGAATGGGGGGCTGCCTTGCGCGCTGTCGATCTTGCGCAGGGCCGGTTCGCCATGATCGAGCTCGGGTGCGGGTGGGGATGCTGGATGAACAACACGGGAGTCGCCGCAAGGACGAGAGGGTTGGCCATCGACCTGATCGGAATCGAAGGCGACCCCATTCATATCGACATGGCGCATGAAACCCTGGCCGGCAACGGCATCCGGCGCGCCGAATGCGACGTCATTCCGGGCATCGCGGCGGCGAGCACGGGCTTCGCCTTGTTCCCCCGGCGCCAGGCAGGAGAAGAGCACTGGGGTTTCGAGCCTGTTTTCGGCGCGTCGCAAGAGCAAAGCGAAGCAGCGGTGGCGTCGGGACAATTCGACAGCCTGCGGATGGTCCCGCTGTCCGATGCCATTGGCATGCGCGAGAAGATCGACCTGCTTCACATGGACATCCAGGGAGGAGAGGCCGATCTCGTCCAGCAAGCCCTCGGCGTGCTGTTGGACAAGGTGGCGTACATGGTGATTGCCACCCACTCGCGCGCGCTGGAGGGGCGGTTGATGACCACCCTGTCGAAATCGGGGTGGGCCCTCGAAGTGGAGCGCCCGGCGATCTTCAGCATCATCGCCGGCCAGCCGCATACGACGGTCGATGGCATTCAGGGCTGGCGCAACCCGAAATTCCATCCGAACTAGCTGCCCCGCCTTCGGACGCGTCGGTCCCCGCAGCTCTCAGGGCCGGGGTTCGAAGATGTACAACTGGCCGAACAGCGACGGCTCGCAGTCGACGCGGCGGCCCGCAAAACCGGCGCCGTCGAACAACTCGAACAGGAACGCCTCCGAGAACCCGAGCTCGAACCAATGGTGCTGGCGGACCGCGGCGATGACTTCGCTGTGCAGGCGCAGACCCCAGGGGTACGGGACCGCCGCGTACTCCTTTTCGAACACCGGCTCGCCGGCGAGGATGACTCGCCCACCCGGCGCCACGTTCTCGCGCAGGCGGTGCACGACCTGCGCAAAGTCCAGACAATGGTGAAACGCCTCGAAAAACCAGATGGTGCGGTAACGATGACCAGGCCGCGGGTTGAGTCCGAAATGGCCGTGGAAAGGCGTGAGCGGGACCTGGAAATGTGTCGCCTGCGCCTGGACCCAGCCGCAGAAGGCCGAGGAGATGTCGACGGTGTCGACGTTGACTCCGAGTCGGGCCAGGGCGAGTGCGGTGTGGCCAAAACCGGCGCCGTATTCCAGCGCCCAGTCTCCGGCCTTGAGATCGCAGTGCTTGAGAATCATGCCCATGGCCAGCGTATGGTCCGAGGCGGTCGGAATCGCCATCGCGTCTCGGCGCACGAAGTATCCCGGCGTACGCACAGGATCGATGTCGCCCCAGTCGTGTTCGCGCTCGTGCACCTCCGCGTTGTATCCGGCGTCTGTGCCAGAGACGAGTTGCCATAGCCGCCGTTGCTGTTCGGCATAGGCCTCGCTCATGGGCTCGAGGTTGCGGACGAACCATTGCGGCAGCCGCATGTGCGCGTGACGCCAGCGGTCCCAAGCCGAACCCGGCGCGGCAGCAGTCTCCAAGTACAGCCGATGCACACGCTCGATGTCGTCTTCGTCGAACCAGTCGATCGCTTGACTTGCCGGCTGGGCGGTCGCCAAGCCGAATGCAGTTCGCACCCTCCGCTTGAGGGCTCGTGCAAGGCGTCTCACGCAGCAACCACTGCCTGGAGGAATTCGTGCCACTTCGGCATGACGCGCTCCGGCAGGTATCTCGCGCTGAGCCGCTCCCCTGCTTCGACCAGGGCGGCCCTTCGCGGTCCGGCTTCCGGCCCGAGCAGAGACTCCAGCACCTCAACGGCCTGGTCCACAGCGTACGGATCGAAGAACTCGCAGGCATCGGCGAAGATGTCTCGGTGAACCGCAATGTCGGACGCGGCGACGACGCCACCGCAGCGCATGGCCTCGACTCCGGGAAAGTCGAATCCCTCGCCGAAGCTCGGGCACACCGTCACCGCCGCGTGGCGGTAGAGCACACGCAGCTCGTCGGCAGGAACGTCCACGAGCAAATGCACGCCGCCACGCTCGAGCCACGGAGAAAAGCGGTCGAGGATCGCGTCGTGATCCCAGCCGGGAGATCCAACCACGATGAGGTTCAGGTTCGACCAGCCGCGCAGCCGGAGCCGGCTCCATGCATCCAGCAGCATCGAATGGTTCTTCCGGGGCTCGATCGTGCCGACCATGAGCAGGTACGACAGTGCGCCGCCGAGAAGATCGCTTTCCTGGACCTGTGCGCCTCCCGCGTGGATCGTCTGTCGGTTCTTTCGACTCCAGACGATCTCGGGTACCAGACGGGCCGGACTCGCCTCACTGAAGAAGTGATCGGAGATCATGTTCGGAATCGTCACCGCCCGGCCGGCGAGCTTCGGAAGGATCGACAGCAAGTCCTTGCGCGTCGAATCAGACACACAGGCGAACCAGGCTCCGTCCGCGGCGTTGCGGAGCAGTGCCTGCAGGTGCGTCGAACGGTGATGGCGGCGGTTCTTGATCGTGTGCGGCATCAGCAGCGGGATGGCGTCGTGGTATCTCACGATAAGCCGGGTCGGAGTGCTCACACGCGACGGGAAAGGCGTCTCGGCGATCACGACGTCGATGCCGGTCGTGTCGAGCCGAGGGTACAGGGCTCTACCGAGCCAAGACGTGGCCACGCCTATCGCGTGCAAGGATGACCATGGCCAACGCAAGATACGGAATTCGGCCCGCGTGACGGTGTGGCGGTCGGACGCCTGCAACGATCGGGCAAAAAGCGAACGCCAGAGAAAATCTTCGAAACGCTGCGGCTCGAATCCACTCAGGGGAACATCTCGGCCAAAGAGCGACCCGAGCACAGACAACGCCGGTCCGGCGATCCTGAGCACGAGGCGGCGGGCGCGCGCCCGCAACGTCGTCGGCGGCTCCTGCTGCAGCGAGACGACGACCCGGGACAGCCGGTCGATCTTCTCGTCTTCGGAACATCCGGCGCGCAGGACACCGTCGCGTACAGGTATGCCGGCCTCGAGCGTCAGGTTGCTGCTCTGGATGAGGCCGCTCACCCGCACCGAGGAGTCGCAGGCCAGGCCCCGGAACAGCAGCCTCGTCTCTTGCGGAATTCCGCTGTGACCGTCGAACGCCGGGCGCAGCTCCAGAAGCACCTTCATCAGTCGAAGACGACTGCGGGCGCTGGAACCGCCTCTGCGTAGAAGGCATAGGCCGCGTCGACGGTCGGGAACTCGAGCAAGCGTCCGTCATGCAGGACACAGGCCTTCTCGCAGTACAGCCTGATGATGTTCGGATCGTGCGACACCAGAATGAAGGCGCGGTCCTTGCGCTTCTGGAACAGCTCGACGTGACAGCGGTCGCCGAATCGGGAATCGCCTACCGCCAGACCTTCGTCGATGAGAAAGCAGTCGAATTCGATCGCCATCGACAGCGCGAACGCCAGCCGCATGGTCATGCCGACGGAGTAGTGGGCAACCGGCTCCCTGAGGTAGAGGCCGAGCTCGGTGAACTCTTCGACGAAGGACACCAGGGGACGCCAGTCGACGCCGTACACCCGGCTGACGAACTTCAGATTGTCGATTCCGGTGAGGTGGGCCTGAAACGCACCGGTAAAGGCAAGCGGCCAGCTCACGCTCATGCCGCGCACGATGCGCCCGGACGTCGGCGCCTCCGCACCGCTCAGCAAGCGGATCAGGGTCGACTTGCCCGCGCCATTGCGGCCGAGGATGCCGACGTTGCGGCCGCGCTTCAGCGTGAGGCTGATGTCCGTCAGGATGGGCCGGCGGCCGTGTCTCGTGCCGTAGCTCTTCGAGACGTTCTCGATCGAAATCACCGGTCTTCCACGTGTCGCGCGGCGCTGCGAAGCAGGAGCAGGCCGACGAACGTCAGCCCGAGGCAGCAGACCGCCATGTAGCCGAGGTCGTAGTGGGTGGTGACCCTGCTGCCGAAATAGCCTTCGCGGACCATCTCGACGCCGTGCACCATCGGCAACAGCAAAACCACCTCCCGACCTGCCGGCGGCAGCCAGTCGACCATGAATGCCGCGCCGGACAAGGGAAACAGCAGGTAGGCAGTCGGGTGCCAGATCCGCTCGACGATCTCCGAGAATGCCGTCGCCGCGCCGATCGCCAGCGCCAGCGACATGCCGAACCAGGCGAGCATCAACCAGCCCTGCACGACCAGGAACAGATCCTCCGGGAAAGAGATCCACTGAGCACCCGCGAAGATGAGGAGGAGAACGATGAACGAGCCCGTGGCGCCGGCGATTTCCAGCATCGCGCGGGTGATGAGCACGTCAATGACACGTACGTTGCGGTGGTAGAGCAGGTTGGCGTTGTGCTGAATCGAGTTCACCGTCCTACCCACCGTGTTGCGCCACATCAGGACGGAGGAATAGCCCGTGATGGCGAACGCGACGATCGGCAAACCCGATCCGTGATTGAGGCCAGCGGCCGACCAAAGTGCAGCGATGCCGAGCGTGAACAGCATCGGCTCGCCGACGAGCCACAGCACGCCGATGTTGTGCCTGCCGTAGCGCGTGATGACCTCGCGCATCATCAGCGCGCGTATGACCCGCCACTGGATCGCGAACGAGGCGAGCAGCGAGCTCCGGCCGGGACGCGACGAGCCGGTCGTCATTCGGTGTGTTCCCGCACGCTCGCCACGATCAGGGCCAGCACGCCCCACACGATCAGCCCGAGGAGAAACACGGTCGCGATCATCCGCACGCGCCGGGGCTCGATCGCGCTGTCGGGCAGGTTGGGCTGGACCAGTCGCTCGAGATAGAGCTGCTGCCGCTGCGCCTCGTTGCGCGCCGTCTCCAACGAGGCGAGCGCGACGGCGAGTTGCCGCTCGGCGAAGGTCTTCTCGAGTTGGAGCCGGTCGTAGCCTGACGACTGGGTCGTGAACGAGCTGCTGCTGCGGCCGGCAACACGTGCGTTCTGCTCGGCGATGGCGCGCTTCAACAGCTGCGCCCGATTCGTGAGCGTCGAGATCTGCGGATTGTTCGGCGAGACCTGTCTCAGCTGCGACAGCTGAGCTTCGGTTGCGAGCAATTCTTCCTGGATACGCGAGACGCCCTGTAGCTGAAGGGCCGCCTGCCGCTCGGGATCGAAAACGGACTGGTTGGTCCGGAAGCCTGAAAGGGCCAGCGACGCCGCCTTGGCGCGCTCCTCCGACGCCTTGACTTCGCGCTCGGCGACGCTGATGAGGTCGCGCCTGCTGCGGACATTGAGCTGGTTGACGAGCCGCTCGCCCATCTGCAGCAACACGTCGTTGATGCGCTGAGCATCCTCCGCCGTATAGGCGCGCACGGTCAGTACCGAGATCGCCGAGACGGTGTCGTAGTCGACGGAGACGCGCTTGCGGTAGTACTTGTACAAGGACTCGAAGCTCGTATCCCATTCCAGACCGGTGAAGCGACTGAACGGGTCGATGTCGAGCGAGGTGAAGGTCTTGCGCAGCCCGAGCTTCTGGTCGAGCTCGTGCAGGGCGTCGCGAGAGAGGATGAAGTCGCGCACGGAATAGGTGTCGTCCTGCGAGCGACCAACCCCGGTTCCTTGCAAGAAGGCGCTGAGCCCCGTCACCTGCGGCCGCTGCGGGCTGCGGACGACGAAGCGCGACTCCGAAACGTAGATGTCGGATGCGATCAGACCGTAGTAGACGGCGGCGAACAGCGTCGGCAGCACCACCGCGATCAGGAACAACGGACTGAACAGGGTCCGCAGCAACCGCCGCACGCGTTGGTGCGGCCGCGACGAACGGCTGGCCGCGGCGACCGCGGCGGTTTCGGCGTGGGGAGTGTCCAAGGTGATCAGGCTTTCGGAGCAGGCGACGATGCCGCGGCGCCGGCGCTCATCAGTCGCTGGTACAGGTGCAGGCTGCGGTCGACCATCTCGGCTTCGGTGAGGTCGGCGAGAAAACGCTCGCGCGCGGCACGGCCGAAGCGCGCGGCGAGCGCGTCGTCATCGATCAGCCGTTCGAGAGCCTCCGACAGCGCCGGTGCGTCACCGACGGGGACGTTGAAGCCAGTGACGCCATCGGCATTGACCCAGCCGACGCCCGACCCTGGAATCGACGTCGCCACCACGGGCAGACCAGCCGCCATGGCTTCGACGAGGACCACGCCGTAAGCTTCGGAGCGCTGCGTCGAGGGGAGACAGAACACCCGGGAAGCGGCGAAGTACACGGGGAGATCGGATTGCGAAATGCGTCCCACGAAATGGATTTTCTCACCCAGCCCGCGGTCCGTCACAGACCGGCGGTGTCGCTCGAGAAGCGGCCCGTCGCCGCCGACCACCACGACCGCGTGCGCTGGCAGCCGCGCGGCGGCGTCGATCAGCACGTCGAAGCCCTTGTAGCCGACCATCCGGCCGAGCCCGAACACGATGTGCCGGCCGCCGAAGCGGCTGCGGACGGCAGCCACGGCAGCAGCCGGCGCCCGACCGGCATTGTCGCCGATGCCGATCGGCACCACCGAAACCTTTGCCGCGACGTCGCGCAGCCACGGCGAAGACGCTGCATAGCGCGCAGACGTCGCGATGATCGCGTCCGCGCGGCCGAGCAACCAGCTCTGCAGCGGCTCGTAAAGCCTGCGCGACAGCCGCTGGCGCACCACGTCGCTGTGCCAATGCACGACCACGCGGGCGCCGGTGGCGCTCAGCCGCAGAGCGAGCGCGGTGAGCGGGTCCGGCATGTGAATGTGGACGATGTCGGCGCGAGCGGCCTGCTGCACGCAGGCTCCGACGAGCGACGGCGAGATCGACGTGCTCAGGACACGGCCGAGCGAGGCGGCGCGCACGATCGCCACGCCTTCGGAACGCTCCCGCACGGTCGTGGCGCCCGTGTTCGCGCACAGCACGGACACGTCGACGCCGCGGCGCGCGAGGCCGGTGGCCAGGGCGTGCACGACGGCCTCCATTCCGCCCGTCACCGGCGGATAGAACTTGCAGAGTTGGAGCACCTTCACACAACGGCCCCGGCATGTGCCGAGACGACCGCTCTGAGCTTCTCTGCCGCGCTACGCCACGTACGGCGCGCCGCTTGCGCATGGCCGCGTGCGATCAGGTCGCGCCGCAGCGCCGGGTCGGCGGAGATGCGTTCCATCGCCTCGGCGATGGACCGCGGATCCCGCGGGTCGACGACCAATGCCGCATCTGCGCAGGTCTCCGCCAGCGCACCTGATCTCGACGCGATGACCGGACAGCCGCAATCCATCGCCTCGAGCGGGGGTAGACCGAAGCCTTCGTACAGCGACGGAAACACCAGCGCGATCGCCGAGGAATAGAGCGCCTTGAGTGGCGCGTCGCCGATCTGCCCGAGGCGAACGACGCGCTCGTCGCCCGTGCGCCGCGTCGACGCCGTCGATGCCGCGAAGACCGCGCCTCGGCCTCCGCCTGCGATGGCGAGGCGCGCCTGCGGTGGGTCGGTCCGCCCTAGCGCCGCGATCACCCGGGCCAGATTCTTGTGCGGGCTGTCGCTGCCGACAGCGAGGAAGAACGAATCTGCCGTCAGCCCACTGCTCGCCAGGCACGAGGGATCGACGGCGACGGCGCGAAGGTGATCGCCCCCATTGGGGATGACCACGATCCGCGCTTGCGGAACGCGAAGATGGTGCGAGAGGCGCTGCTGCGAGAACGTCGACACGGTGACGATCGCCACGGCCCGGCCTGCGAGTCGGCGAAAGAGCCATCGGTACCAGAGGCGAAACCGCCAGGAGAAGGTCTCGGGCATGTCGAATACCGCGGCGTCGTGAAACGTGCAGACCTGTCGCCGCGCCCGTGCCGGGGCCGAACCCGCGAGGTTGACGAGCAGGCCGTCGGCCGCGGCGCGCGGCAGCGCCACCTGCTCCCAGGCATGCAAGCCGAAAGTGGTACTGCCGACGACCTCGACGATGATCGCCCGAAATGCCGGTATGTCGTGCCCTGGAGGGCAGAGCAGCACCCAGCGACAGTGGTCGGGTTGCTCCGACAGCAGCGCGTCCAGCGCGCCCACGAGACAGCGCGCGACGCGCTGCACGCCTGTGGTCGGTTGGGCGACGAACTTGCCGTTGAGGTAGACCGTCGTCGGAAAAGGGTCGCCACCGACGCTGTCGGCGCGTCTTGCGACCATGCGATCAGATCACCTTCGCCCGCAACAAGGCGTTGGTGTTGAGCACGCCGGCGAAGCGGCCGTCGGCGTCGAGCACGAGCACGCCCGTGATCCTGCCGCTCTCCATCACGGCAGCGGCTTCCGCCGCGAGAGCGTCGATCGCGACGACGTGCGGTCGACGATGCATGACGTCGCCGGCCCGCAGCGTCCGCATGTCGTTCCCGGTCTCGATCAGGCGGCGCAGGTCGCCGTCGGTGAAAACGCCGAGGACGCGCCGATCGGCGTCGACCACGGCCGCGATACCCATGCCACCGCTCGACATGACGTGCAGCATCTCGGTCAGCGGCACTTCCGGCGCGACATGCGGCGACGCCGCGTCGGCCCGGAGCAGATCGCCGACCCTGACCAGCAACCGCCGCCCGAGCGTCCCTCCGGGGTGCGAACGTGCGAAATCGTCTTGCCCGAAGCCGCGCGCGTCGAGCAGCGCGACGGCGAGTGCATCGCCCAGCGCCATCTGTGCCGTGGTGCTCGACGTGGGCGCGAGGTTGAGCGGGCACGCTTCCTTGTCGACGCCGCAGTCGAGCACGATGTCGGCATGCCGCGCCAGCGAGGACTCGCCCTTGCCGGTCATCGCGATCAGGCGAACGCCCAAGCGCTTGATCACCGGCACGATGACGTTGAGCTCATCGCTCTCGCCCGAGTTCGAGATCGCGAGGACGACGTCGTGTCGGGTCACCATGCCGAGGTCGCCGTGGCTGGCCTCGCCGGGGTGGACGAACATCGCGGGCGTGCCGGTGGAGGCGAGCGTGGCGGCGATCTTGCGGCCGACGTGGCCGCTCTTGCCCATGCCCATGACGACGACGCGGCCCTGCGACTGCAGGATGGTCGACACGGCGTCGACGAGGCGATGGTCGAGCCGGCGCTTCAGGCCGGCGACCGCGGCCGCCTCGATGTCGAGCGTCTCGCCGGCGAGCGCCAGGATGCGATCGGCATCGACGGGCTGCGGTGTTCCGGACGGGCTCACGGCGCGATTGTGGCGGACGGGGTGTACTCCGGAACCGCGCGCCGGAGCGCCACGCGGACCTCGTCGTCGCCCTTCGGCGCGACGGCGGCTGCGAGGCCGATCAGCACCTCGACACCGCCGTCGTCGGCCTGCAGCCGCGCGATTCGCAGGCCCGCGAACGCGGTCGGCAGCGTACGGTCCGCATCCGCCAGCAGCTCTTCGTACAGCTTCTCCCCCGGGCGGAGCCCCGAGAACACGACCTCGACATCGGCTGCCGAAGGCCCGGCGAGCCGGATCAGGTCGCGTGCGAGGTCGACGATGCGGACCGGCTCGCCCATGTCGAGCACGTAGACCTGCCCGGTCTCGCCGATCGCCGCGGCCTGCAGCACCAGCCGCGCGGCCTCGGCCGTCGTCATGAAGTAGCGCGTGATGTCGGGGTGCGTCACGGTGACCGGGCCGCCGCGCGCGATCTGCTCCTTGAAGCGCGGGATGACGCTGCCGCTCGAGCCGAGCACGTTGCCGAAGCGCACGGCCATGAAGCGCGTGCCCGGCTCGCGCTGCGCGAGGCGGCTGATCGCCATCTCGGCGGCGCGCTTGGTCGCGCCCATCACGTTGGTCGGGTTGACGGCCTTGTCGGTCGACACCAGCACGAAGCGCTCGACGCCGGCCTCGGCGCTCGCCAGCGCGGCGTGCCAGGTGCCGAGCACGTTGTTGCGCAGCGCCGCCCAGGCGTTGCCGGCCTCGACCAGCGGCACGTGCTTGTACGCGGCGGCGTGGAAGACGAGCGCCGGCCGGTACGCGGTCATCACGTCGCGCATCTGCGCCAGGTCGCGCACGTCGCCGATGCGGGCGTCGATCGGCAGGCCCGGGAAGCGCTCGTGCAGTTCCTGGTCGACGGTGTAGAGGTTGAACTCGCTGGCGTCGACGAGCACCAGCCGCGCCGGCTCGCGGCCGCCGAGCTGGCGGCACAGCTCCGAGCCGATGCTGCCGCCGGCGCCGGTGACGAGCATGACGCGCCCGCGCACGAGCTGTGCGACCCCGGCCTCGTCGAGCTGTACCGGGTCGCGGCCGAGCAGGTCTTCGGGCTCGACGGCACGCACGCGCTCGACCGGCCGCCCACCGTCGCGCAGCTCGCCGATCGACGGCACGGTCAGCACCGGCAGCCCGGTCGCGATCGCCAGCTCGACGGCCCGGCGCCGCTCGGCCGCGGTCGCACTCGGCAGGGCTGCGATCACGTGCGTGGCGCTGCCGACGATCTCGGGGCGCACGATGTCGGCCAGCGTTCCGATCACCGCGGCGCCACCGATGCGGGCGCCGTGCTTGGCGCGATCGTCGTCGAGCAGGCCGGCGACGATCCAGCCCTGGCCGCGCAGGCCCGCGAGCAACATGCGTGCCGCCTCGCCGGCACCCATGACGATGGCGCGGCGCGAGCCGGCGGCGTCGGCGTGGCGCTGCGAGCGTGCGTGCTCGTAGAGCATGCGGACCATGACGCGAACGGCGGCGAGCCCCATCAGCGCGATCACCGGGTGCAGCGCCAGCACCGCGCGCGGGATCGCCTTCAGCCCGAACAGCAGCACCAGCGTCGCCGACAAGGCGCCGGCGACGGCGCAGCCGAAGACGAGGCGCTTCACCTCGTCGAACCCGGAGAAGCGCCACATGCCGCGCGGGATGCCGAGCATGGCGAAGACAACGGCGTAGCAGACGACGACGCCGAGCATCACGATAGCGTCGTACACCGGCCGCGCCGACCACCACCGCTCGAAGCCGAGGCGAAACAGATAGGTGAGGTTCCAGGCGATCGCGACGACGACGGCGTCGGTCACGACCGTGATGGCATAGCGGTGCGGCCGCATCCGGTCGAGCGCCGACTCGAGCCGCGCCCAGCCGGCCGACGGCGCCGCACCGGTCGTCATCGACGCCGCGGCGACGCGACCAGCGTGCGCAGGGTCAGGCCGATCAGGCGCAGGTCGCCGGCGAAGGTCGCCGTGTCGACGTATTCGCAGGCGAGCTCGAGCTTGGCGGGCAGCACCACCTGCCGGTACTCGCGCTCGGGGTCGGGCGAGCGGGCGAGCAGCGCGCTCTCGTCGCGAAAGCGCAGCGACGCCAGGTCGGTGATGCCGGGCCGCACCGAGAGCACCTTGGCACGCACGTCGGCCGGGTAGCCGGCGACGTAGGCCGGCAGCTCGGGCCGAGGGCCGACCAGGCTCATGTCGCCCGCGAGCACGTCGACGAGCTGCGGCAGCTCGTCGAGCTTGGTGCGGCGCAGGAACGCGCCGACGCGGGTGATGCGCGGATCGGCGCCGACGGTGATGCCCGACCCGGCCGACGCGGCGTCGGCGACGCGCATCGTCCTGAACTTGTGGATGCGGAACCGCCGGCCGCCGCGGCCGACCCGCTCCTGCCGGTAGATCGCGGGGCCCGGCGAGTCGAGCTTGACGCAGACCGCGGCCACCAGCAGCAGCGGCGCGAGCAGCACCAGGCCGAGCGCCGACGCGGCGATGTCGAATGCGCGCTTGAGCCGGGGCGAACGCGCCGCCATGTCACGCCAGCGCCCGGCCGACGGCAGCAACGACGCGGTCGACGTCGGCATCGGCCATCCGGGTGTGGATGGGCAGGCTCAGCATCGTCTCGTAGGCGCGCTGCGAGTGCGGGTAGTCCTCGGCGCGCAGCGCGTAGCGGTCGCGCCAGTAGGGTTGCAGGTGCAGCGGGATGTAGTGGACGCTGCAGCCGATGCCGTCGGCGTGCAGTTGCTCGATCAGCGCGTCGCGGCCGATCGGCGCGGCGTCTGTCAGGCGCAGCGCGTAGAGGTGCCAGGCGTGGCGATCGCCCGCGGGCGGCCCCGGCGGGACGATGACCGGCAGGCCCGCGAAGCCCGCCGTGTAGCGCGTCGCGATCGCTTCGCGCCTGGCCTGGAAGTCGTCGGCGCGGGCCAGCTGGTGCAGGCCGATCGCCGCCGCGATGTCGGTCAGGTTGTACTTGAACCCCGGCGCGACGATCTCGTAGTACCAGCTCGGCACCGTCGACGTGAAGCGGTCGAACGCATCGCGGCTCATGCCGTGCAGGCGCATCGTCTTCATGCGCTGCGCGAGGTCGGGCCGGCGAGTGACGACCATGCCGCCTTCGCCGGTCGTGATCGTCTTGTTGGCGTAGAAGCTGAAGACGGTCGCGTCGGTGTCGAGGGTGCCGACCAGCGCGCCGTTCGCCGTCGCCGGAAAGGCGTGCGCCGCATCCTCGACGACGGCCAGCCCGTGCCGCTTCGCCAGCGCGACGATCGCCGCCATGTCGCACGCCAGGCCGCCGTAGTGCACCGGCACGAACGCCCTGGTCTTCGGCCCGATCGCGCGCTCGACGGCGCGCGGGTCGAGGTTGAGCGTCGCAGGGTCGATGTCGACGAGCACGACGTCGGCGCCGAGGTAGCGAACGACCTCGGCCGTGGCCGTGAAGGTGTGCGTCGTCGTGACGACCTCGTCGCCCGGGCCGATGCCGAGTGCCTCGAGCGCAAGGTGCAGCCCGGCAGTCGCCGAGTTCACGGCGAGGGCCTGCAGCGACGCGTCGCCGAGCCGCGCCGCAAACGCTTCCTCGAAGCGCCGCGCCTTCGGCCCGGTCGTGATCCAGCCCGAGCGCAGCGTATCCACGACCTCGGCGATCTCGGCCTCGCCGATGTCGGGGCGGGCGAAGGGGAGGAAGGGTTGGTCGCTCACGATCCCTCGTGCCGCGTTGAACGGCAGGCGGCGTGGAGTCTAGACGGCACTCGCGTGCGCCGGCTTCGCGAGCCAGCAAAGGCGGTGGGTGCGCAGCGCGGGAAGCACGTTGCATGCGCTGCGCAGCGATGGATGGATCGCAACGACCGCCCGCGCGATCGGCGGCGCCAGCGTGATGCGCCGCGACTCGATCGCCGCGTCCGGGAACAGCACCCGAACCCGCGGGAGTGGCACGCCACGCACGTCACGGTTCCTGGGGTTGTCGACCTCGAAGTCGTACCAGAGCACGGCGCCGCCGGGCTTCGTCCAGGCCCACATCCGTTCGGCCAGCCGTCGTTGCGTCGCGTCGTCGAGGATGGACGAGAAAACGGTCGACTGCAGGACGATGTCGGCCGGCTCGCCGTCGGGAGGGGCGAGCGGCAGCGTTGCCGCATCGGCGCAGACCAGGCGCACGGCGGAGGGCAGTCGCTCGCGCGCCGCGGCGTGGCGATGCGCCAGCAGCTCGATGCCGCGCAGGTGCTGCGGCGCGAAGCCGAGCATCAGCGCCTCGACGAGGTTGCCACCGCCGCCGCTGCCGACCTCGAGCAGCGTCGGCCGCGACAGGTCGTCGTGACCGTGGGCGCGCAGCATCGCCACGATCGCGCGCTGCCGTTCCTGCCACGCGAGCAGCGCGGCAGGGTTCGTGAGGCGGTAGCGCGGGTCGCCGGCGGCGCGGCGGGCGTAGCGGGCGCGCACCGCGTCGGCCTCGGTACGCCCGGCCTTCCCCGACGGCGACGCATCGCCGCTCATCGCGTCAACGTCGCCTGTCGCTCATCGCCGGGCCGACCGCGCAGCACGTCGAGCCAGCCGGCGACCGAGCCGATGCCGTAGGCGACGTGATACGCCGCCACGACCGCGGGCACGCGCAGCGCGGCTGCCGCATCGAGCCCGGACTCGCGCGCCACGGCGGCGCTGGCGATCACGACGGCGAGCGCGTAGCCGCCCCAGACGAACGCGAACGCCGCGGATGCGAGCGCGACGGTCGTCGTGGCGGCCGCCGATGCGGCCCCGGCGACCACCGCCACCAGAGACGCGATCGCCGTCGTCGCCAGTGCAGCCACCAGCGCGAGCGGCGCCAGCTGGCGCGGCGCCGCCGCCTGTCGGTGCTTGCGCATCACGAACGGCTTCCAGTAGCCGTACTGCCGGTACTGGCGAAACACCTGGCCGAGGTGCGCACGCGGCCGGTACCAGCTGCGGATGCGCGACGACTGCCACACCGTGCCGCCGCCGCGGACGATGCGCAGGTTGTGCTCGTCGTCCTGGTTGCGTACGAGCTGCTCGTCGAAGCCACCGTGGCGCTCGAACGTGCGCCGTGGCCAGGCACCGAGGTAGACGGTGTCGACCTCGCCGTCGTGGTCGAGCTGCCGCGACAGCGCACCGCCCGTCACCCAGCGCGACTGGAATGCCGCGGCGATCGCCTGTGCCATCGGCCCGGCATCCGAGGCCGTCTCGGCATGCCATGCACCGCCGACGACATCGGCACCGGTCGTCTCGATCGCGTCGAGACACGTCGCCACGTAGTCGGGTGCGTAGCGGGTGTGCACGTCCATCCTCACGATCACCTCGCCGCGTGATGCCACGAGCGCGCGGTTGAGCCCGGTCGAGACGATGCGGCCCGGGTTGTCGACGGCGACCACGCGCGGGTCGCCGGCCGCGGCGGCGTCGACCGCCTGGCGGGTGCCGTCGTCGCTCATGCCGTCGGCCACGACGATCTCGACCGTCCACCCCGAAGGCAACGTCTGGGCCCGCACGCCGGCGAGGAAGTCGCCCATGTGAGCGAGCTCGTTGCGGCAGGGCACGATGACGCTGACGACGCGTGGCGCGGCCGTCATGCGGTGGCCTCGCGAACAGCAGCTCCGGCGCCCGTCGCGACGCGCTCGACCAGCGCCGCCCACGCGGCCTCGTGCGCCTCGGGCGAGAACACCGTCTGCGCACGCGCGATCGCCGCCTCGCCCATGCGCTGTCGGCGCAGCGGGTCGGCCAGCAGCGACACGACGGCGTTGGCGAGCGCGGCCAGATCGCCATCGGCGACGACGATGCCCGTCTCGGCCGTGACGATTTCCGCCGGCCCGGTCGGGCAGTCGAACGCGACCGCGGGAACGCCGAGCGCCTGCGCCTCGAGCAGCGCCAGCGGCATGCCCTCGTAGCGCGACGGCAGCACGAACACGGCGGCGGCCCGGTAGGCATCGGCGACCTGCGACGTCGGCGGCACCAGCTCGACGCTCGCGGCGACACCGAGCGCTGCCGCCTGGGTGGCAAGGGCGTCGCGCAGCGGCCCTTCGCCGAGGATGCGCAGGCGGGCGGCGGGCCGCACCGCGACGATCGCCGGCCAGGCCGCGACCAGCCGGTCGAAGCCCTTCTGCGCGACGTGTCGGCCGACCGCGAGGACGACATCGCCGTTGATGCGCGCAGGATGTGCGGCCCGCAGCGACGACGCGTTGGCGATCACCGCCACATTCGCGTTGACGGCCTCGAAACGCGCCCGGTCCGCCTCGGTGAGGCTGACGACGGCGGCAGCGCGTGGGTAGAACCGCGCGCGCAGCCGCTGCCAGATCCCCGACCGCGCCGCGTAGTGGTTGTGGTCGCAGCAGATCGTCGTCGCCGCTCGGCCCGGCGCGACGGCGAGCCAGGTACACACCGCGACGACGCCGTTGACGACGACCGCGTCGGCAGGAACGTCGCGCGCGACCGCCCGCAGCGCCAGCGCCACCCGCAGGCGCGCCGCCGCGATCACGACCTGCCTGCGCCAGCCCGACGCCTGTCCTTCCGACGGCACCGGCGCACCGCCACCGGCGACGACGCGAACCCGCGGGTCGAGCGGGTAGACGACGCGGTCGCGCGGCGTGTCGGCCGTGCCGAGCACGACGCTCATGCCGCGCCGCGCCAGCGCATTGCCGAGCTCGCAGACGAAGCGCTCGACGCCACCGGCCGAGCGCAGGCTCTCGGCGACGAGCAGCACGCGCGGCCCCGTCACGCGCGCCCGCCGCGCCGTGCGAGCAGCAACGCCACGTCAACGCGCGTGTAGTCGGGCGACGGCCACGCGGTGGCTGGCCGCACGGCACGCCACGCGTCGCGCCAGGTTCGCGTCGCATCGAGGAGGCCGAGCGCGTCGAGCGTCACTGCGGCGGCGCCTCGCTGCGCATGTGCGGCAGGTTCGACCGTTTCGGCGACGGTCGGCGAGGGCTGCTGCCATTCGCCTTCCGCGTAGTCCGACTGCTGCGGCGTCGCGAACGCCGCCACGTCGCGCTCCTTGCGCGCCACCACCATCAGGTACGTCTGCGCGGCGTTGGCGAGGTTGACCCTGCGGTGCAGCGCGCGCGGGTCGGCAACGCGCCACCAGTGCGCGAGGTCCGACTTCGTCGCCATCCACATGCCGAGCACGGCGAAGCCGTTGGGCTCGCGGTAGAGGTTCCAGAACAGCTCCGGCGAGAACTGATAGAAGCCGTGGCCGCACAGGTTGTTGGCCGGCAGCGCGTGCAGCACGTGGCCGCCGACCCGGCAGAGCTGCACGACATTGCGCCAGGCCGTCGGGAAGTCGAACACGTGCTCGAGGCAGCCGAAGTCGAGCACGGCGTCGTAGCGGTCGGCCTCGGCGACGGGCTCGGGCCAGGGCAGGTTCAGGTCGTGGATCCGCGTCGCGCCCTCGTAGGGCGAGGCGTCGACCGAATCGACGGTGCTTGCGCCGAACCAGCCGTGCATCAGGGGCTCGAAGTACCGTGGCGACGCCGCTGCATCCGGGAGCGGCGGGTGGCCGCGCCATGCGCGAACCCGTTCGAGCTGCGGCGGATCGACGAAGACGACCTGCCGGCCGACGCCGATCGTCCGCGCGTAGCTGACGCCGAGGTCGGCCGCGTGCGCGAGGAGCGCCAGGTTGTGCGCGTCGATGCCCATGGTGGTGCGGGGTGCCGGGCGATTGTCGTCAGCGTGCGCCGGCCGGGCGTCGCCAGGCCGATGCGCCCATCGCCAGCGTCGCGACCGCGACCACGACGAGCTCGACGCCGATCGCCGTCCACGCGAGACCGATCGGCCCGGCGGCGCCGCCGACCGTCGCCGCCAGGGCGACGCCGACGATGCCGGCCGCGACGATGCTGAGCCGGTAGGCGTTGTCGTGGCGCCCGCTGCCGAGCATCCAGTAGCCGATGAACTTCCAGCCGAGCACGACCGGCCAGATGCCCGCGAGAACCAGCACGATGGGCTGCGCGCGAACAAGCTCGGCGTGCCAGCCGCGACTCGCCGCGACCGACGCGAGCAACGGCCAACCGAGGGTCACCGCGGCGTACAGCAGCGCGCCGGCCGCCGACCCGAGCGCCGCCCAGCGCGCCGCGTAGCGCAAGCCGCGCCGCAGGTCGACCGCCTGCAGCGCGACGATGCGCGGATACACGAGCGAGTACCCCGGGTCGGCGGCCGAGACGACCGCGCGGACGATGCGATCGACGAGGAAGTAGGCGCCGAGCTCGGCGCGACCGAGCTGCGCCGACGCCGCCGCCGGCAGCGCGACCGTGTAGGCGGCGCCGGCGATCGCCACCGGCAACATCGTCCAGCCGAGCCGCAGCCCGGGGCCGAGGGCGTCGCGGCCGACGAGGGGGCGGCGCTCGGGGACGGTCGCGAGGTCGCGCCATAGCCACCACCAGCCGGCGACCGCGAGCGTCGTGGACGCCACGAGCTGGATCGCGACGTAGGCGCCGACGCTGCGGGCGCCGGCCACCGCCGCGACGATCATGGCCGCGTAGACGACGAACTCGACGCGCGCCCAGCGCGCGAGTTGTTGCGTCGCCTGCAGATACCACGTCGCCGTCCAGGCGTAGGCGCAGGCGAGCGCGGCGATGGCGAGCACGTCGCGCGCGGCGTGCGCGTCGTCGGGGGCGCCCCAGCGCACGGCGAGCGCGGCGAGCGGCAACGCCAGGAGCGAGAGGGCAAGCCGCGCGGTGCAGACGCGGCGGGCGATCGACCAGCGCCCGGCATCGTCGGCGGCGACCGCGAGTCGCGTCGCCGCGGCGACGAAGCCGCCCTCGACGAGGGTCGACAGCAGCGCAGCCCAGACGAGGATGAAGCCGAGCCGGCCGAACGCCTCGGCGCCGACCCGCGACGCCACCAGCGGCAGGACGACGATGGGGATCAGCACGCGCAGGGCCGCCGTCGCGTAGACCTGCGGCAGCGCGGCGACGAGGCGGGTCGTGGTCATGCCGTCGACCCCGGCGCGGCTGCTCGCTCGACGCCGTAGGCCTCGGCGAGCCCTCGGGTGACGACCGACCACGCCGAGCGATCCTGCGCCCGCTGCAGCGCTCGGGCGATCGCATCGCCGTCGCCTTCGATGCGGTCGAGCGACTCGATCACCGCATCGGCGCTCCGCTCGCGCAGCAGCAGCGCTTCGAGCCCGTGGCGGCGCAGGAACGCGCCGAGGTCGCCGACGTCGGCGGCGACGAAGGTGCGGCCGTGCGCGACCAGCGTCTGCATCGCGCCCGACTGCGTCGCCTCGCGGTTGGGCAGGACGAAGAGGACGTCGCGGGCGAGCAGGCGCTGCAGCGCGGCGGGGTCGAGGAAGCGGTCGTCGATGCGGACGCCGAGCGCGGCGAGCTCGTCGCGCAGCGGCGCGAGCTCGCTCGCCCAGGCGCCGTGGATCTCCAGGGCGAGACCGCGGGCACGGACCGCGTCGGACCGGGCCAGGTCGAGAAACAGCTCGACGCCCTTGTAGGGCTTGACGGTGCTCCAGAAGACGAGGGCCTCCGGGTCGCGCAGCGGCCGGTACGCGACGACGTTCGCGTGCGGCACCGCCGGCAGCACACCGAGCTCGACGACGTGGGACCGCGGCGCCGCGCCGTTTCCGTAGCGCGAGAGGAAGTCGTCGCGCGAGAACGGGCTCACGAACACCAGCCGCCGCGCCAGTGCCGCCAGCCATCGCGTCGGCGGATGCGTGCGGCCGACCCGGTCGTGCGGGACGGCGTTGTGGACGGTGTAGACGAAACGCCGCCGAAGCGCGAACGCGAACGGCAGCTCGAGGGGCCAGAAGGCGCTGAACTGCAGGTTCACCGCGTCGAACTCGCGGCGGCGGCGCCACACCTCGCGCCACAGTGCGGCGTACGCGACGAGGCCGCCCCATCGCGATGCGACGGTGCCCGACACGGATCGGTCCCGGACCTCGACATTCGGCAAGGTGCGCATCGCCTCGAGGAACTCGCCGTTGAAGCGCGTCCGCGAGCCGAAGAAGACGACGCCGATGCGCTGCTCCGCCATCGCCCGGACCAGCTCGAAGTCGTAGGGCAACACGAAGGAGCCGCCATCGATCACCGCGATGCGCGCCGTCGCGGCACTCAATGCGCGAACCAGTGGCGACGGCCGAGCCGGTAGCCCGGCTCGATGCGGCGCTCGCCGAGGTCCTGTGCCGGGTTGCCGCCGACGATGCGGCGCGGCGGCACGCTCTTGGTCACCACCGAACCGGCCATCACCACGGCACCCGCGCCCAGGTGGACCCCGGGCATCAGCATCGCGCCGGCGAAGATCACCGCGTGGTCGTCGACGACGATCGGTGCGCCCTTGGCCGCGAACGCCGCATCGTGCACGTCGTGGCCGAGCGTGTAGAGCTTGGCGTCGTGGGCGATCGAGACGTGGCGGCCGATCGTGATGCCGGTGCGGTTGTCGAGGTAGACGCCGCGGTTGACGAGCGAGCCTTCGCCGATCGACAGCCGCCCGACGTGGAAGAAGCGAACGCTGCCCTGCACGGTCGCCGTCGGGTCGACGCGAAAGCCGCACGCGGCATGGAGCACGCGCTTCAGGAAGAACGGCAGCACGCGATGCAGGGCGTTGATCGCCGCGAGGCCGATGAAGTAGAGCTGCGAGCGCAAGCCGAAGATTGTCACTCCTAGAATCCGGCGGTTTCGCGCCTTCCGCCATGGACCCCACCTCACCGACCGCCGGCGACGACAACGCCCTCCTCGCCGAACGTCGCGCGAAGCTG
>JBBSUK010000031.1:0-27901 GCA_038234975.1 Burkholderiales bacterium | reverse complement strand
GCCCCACGGGCTGATGGCGATGCGGACCTTGCCGGTCGACGGCACCGCTGCAACGACCGCCGCGCGGGCGTCGCGTTCGCGGCTCTCGCGTTCTCGCGCTTCGCGCAGGCGACGCTCGCGAGCCGTTTCCTTCGCTGCCGCGATGACGGCCGCTGCGGGTGCGGGTGAGGGTGCGGGTGCAGGCCGCAAGGCCGGGGCGGGGTGTAGCATGGCCATGGCCGTCGTGCCCGCGGGCTCGGCGACGGGCTCGACGAGGGCCGCAGGCGCTGTCGCCTCCGTCGTGTCGGGTGACGCCGACGGTGTCGTTTCGACAGCTGCCACCGCCGGCGGCGCGACGACGACGACCGGCGCCGGGAGCGGCGCGACGACCGGCGAGGTGGCCGAGGTGGCCGCGGTTTCGGGCTGCATCGCGCGCCATGTCGCGACGCCGGCTGCCGTGGCGGCGGCAGCCGCCATCGTCAGGCCGGCGACGAGCACGAGCGGCTTCGTCCACCGGCGGGCGGCCACCGCCACGACCGGGGCCTCGGCATCGGGCCCGGCCGGATGCGCGTCGAGCCACTGCCGCAGCTCGCGGGCGAACGAGCGGGCCGAGCGGAAGCGTTGATCGGGGTCCTTTTCCATCGCCCGGGCGACGATCTTCGCGAGGTCGCCCGGCACGGCGGGGTCGACCTTGCTCACCAGCGGTGGCTCGTGCCGCTTGACCGCCTCGGCGATGGCTTCGAGCGAGCCGCCGGTGAACGGCTTGGTCGCGGTCAGCAGCTCGTAGAGCACGACGCCGAGCGAGAACACGTCGGCCCGCCGGTCGGTCAGGGTGCGGCGAATCTGCTCCGGCGCCATGTAGTACGGCGAGCCGGCGCCGGCGTTGGCGTCGCGCTCGTGGCGGTGGGTGACGCGGGCGATGCCGAAGTCGAGCACGCGCGGCTGGGTGCGCCCGACCATGAAGATGTTGGCCGGCTTCACGTCGCGGTGGATCACGCCCTTGGAGTGGGCATAGGCGAGCGCATCGGCGACGCGGCGAACGATGAGCACGGCCTGTGCCGGCGTCGCGCGCCAGCCTTCCTGCATGAGCTGGCGCAGGTCCTTGCCCTTGAGCAGCTCCATCGCGATGTAGGCGCGGTCGTCGCTGACGCCGGCGTCGAACACGGTGACGATGTGCGGGTGGCTGAGGCCGCCGGCGGCCCGCGCCTCGTTGATGAAGATGGCGTTGAACGACTGGCGCTCGTCGTCGGGCAGGTCGACGTTGAGCGTCTTCACCGCGATCAGCCGCGACAGCAGCGGGTCGTGGGCGGCGAACACGGTGCCCAGGCCACCGGCGCCGAGCTGGTACTTCAGCGCGTAGCGGCCGATGTGGCCGATCGTCGGCGCGCCGAGCTCGGCGGGCGTCGCCACCAGGCCGGCGAACGGGCCGCCTGCGCGGGCGACGCCGTCGGAGTCGCTCCACGCCGCCGCGGGCAGGCTCGGCGGGCCGGGCAGGGTCGGCAGCGTCGACGACAGCGGCGCTGCCGACGAAGGCAGCCGCGGGAAGCGCGAGGGAACGGACGACGGCGGTGAATCGCTCACGGCCGCCAGCTTAGTGGAGCCGTTGCGCCTGAATGCGTGAAAAAGGGGGCGCCGCCAACAGACGTAACACCGCGTCACCATTCGGCGCGCGGCCGTCGCGCGAATGCCGCGGGAAAGTTCTCAGCCCGACGCCGCGCGCTTCGCCCTGGCGGCTTCCACCTCGACGGTGCGCAGGCTGCCCGCGGTCCGGTCGAGCACGCCGTTGACGAACTTGTGGCCGTCGGTGCCGCCGTAGGCCTTGGCCAGCTCGACCGCTTCGTTGATCGCCACCTTGTAGGGGATCTCGATGCAGTGGGCGAGCTCCCAGGCGCCGATCAGCAGCGCGGCGTGTTCGACAGGTGAGAGGTGGGCGAGCGGCCGGTCGACGTGGATGGCGAGCTCGGTGTCGAGCGCGGCCATGTCGGCGATGACGCCGTGCAGCAGCCGGTCGTAGTGGGCGGTGTCGACCGCCGCGAAGCCCTCCTGCTCGCGCACGTGGGCGTCGACGGCGCCGGCATCGTCCTTGCCGATCAGCCAGGCGTAGAGGTCGCGCAGCGCGAACTCGCGGGCGCGCCTTCGTGCCGAGGTCGGGCCGCTGCTGCGCCGGGCACCCGGCCTGCCGCCGCTGCGCCTGGGTGTCGGCGCGGCGACGCTCGTGTCCTGGGGGATGTCGGTCATGTCCAGGCCGCGAGGGTCCGCGCCATCTCGACGGCGACATGCGCCGCGTCGCGGCCCTTGTCGTCGGCGCGCGCGTCGGCCTGGGCTTGGCTCTCGCACGTCAGCACGGCATTGGCGATCGGCACGCGCTGGTCGAGGGCGACGCGGGTGATCGCGGCGCCGCTCTCGTTGGCCACCAGCTCGAAGTGGTAGGTCTCGCCACGGATCACGCAGCCGACCGCGACCAGCGCGTGGAAGCGGTGCGACCCGGCGAGCGCCTGCAGGGCGACGCCGATCTCGAGCGCACCGGGGACGTCGACGCGGACGACGGCTTCCTCGGCCACGCCGAGCACGGCGAGCTCTGCGCAGCAGGCGGCGGCGATGCGCTCGGTGAGGGCGTCGTTGAAGCGGGCGCGGACGATGCCGATCGCCAGGCCGCGGCCGTCGGGTGCGACGGCTTCGCGGCCGGCGGCCCGCTCAGCGCGCTGCATGCGCGGCCGCCCCGCCCGACACGGCCTCGACGGACGCCGTGTCGACGAGAAAGCCGGTGACCTCGAGGCCGTAGCCCTGCATGCTCGGCATGCGGCGCGGCCGGCCGAGCAGTTTCATGCGGCCGACGCCGAGGTCGCGCAGGATCTGCGCGCCGATGCCGTAGGTGCGCAGGTCGAGCGGCAGCGTCGGCTTGCGTGCACCGCGGCCTCGCGCCAGCGCGCGCGGCAGCACGTCGGCGGCGTCCTCGCCGCAGTTGAGCAGCACGGCGACGCCGCGCGCCTCGGCCTGCAGGGCGGCGAGCGCGCGCGGCAACGGCCAGGAGTGGTCGCCGGGGCCGACGTCGAGCAGGTCGAGCACCGACAGCGGCTCGTGGACGCGAACGAGCACCTCGTCGTCCGGCGTCCACGTTCCGCGCACCAGCGCCAGGTGGGCGCCACCGGTGCGGTCGCGGTAGGCGATGCAATCGAACTCGCCTGCGGAGGTGAGCAGCTTGCGCGTGCCGGCGCGCTCGATCAGCGACTCGTGGCGGCTGCGGTGCTCGATCAGGTCGGCGATCGTGCCGATCTTCAGGCCGTGCACGTTGGCGAAGGCGACGAGGTCGGGCAGGCGCGCCATCGTGCCGTCGTCGTTCATCACCTCGCAGATCACGGCGGCGGGCGAAAGGCCGGCCATCGCCGCGAGATCGCAGCCGGCCTCGGTGTGGCCGGCGCGCATGAGGACGCCGCCGTCGTGCGCCTGCAGCGGGAAGATGTGGCCCGGCTGGACCAGGTCGTTCGGCCTGGCGTCGCGGGCGACGGCGGCCTGCACGGTGCGGGCGCGGTCGGCGGCCGAGATGCCGGTGGTCACGCCGGTGGCAGCCTCGATCGAGACCGTGAATGCGGTGCCGTGCTGAGCGTTGTTGCGCGCCGTCATCGGCGGCAGCTGCAGTCGCTCGCAGCGCTCGCGCGTGAGGGTGAGGCAGACGAGGCCGCGGGCGTGCCGCGCCATGAAGTTGATCGCCTCGGGCGTGATCCGGTCGGCGGCGACGACGAGGTCGCCCTCGTTCTCGCGGTCCTCCTCGTCGACGAGGATCACCATGCGGCCGGCCGCGAGCTCGGCGACGAGCTCGGGAACGGGGGCGATCGCCGAGGGCAGCGTCATGGCGGCGATTTTAGGTTGCCGCGGGTGCCGAAGGCTGCTTCGCGACGTCGGCCGCCATCCCGAGCATGCGCTCGACGTAGCGCGCCACGGTGTCGACTTCGAGGTTGACGCGGCGGCCGAGCCGCCAGCCGCCGATCGTCGTGTGCCGGGCGGTGTGGTCGATGACGTTGACGGTGAAGGTGCAACCACCTGGGCCGCCCTCGTCGTCGGTCACCCGATTCACGGTCAGGCTGGTGCCGTCGACGGCGATCGAGCCCTTGGCGGCGAGGAAGCGCGCCAGCTCGCGCGGCGCGGCGATGCCGAGGGTGACCGATTCGCCGACACGGTCGAACGCGACCACCGTGCCGACGCCGTCGACGTGGCCGCTGACGAGGTGGCCGTCGAGCCGGCCGTCGGCCCGCAGTGCCTTCTCCAGGTTGACCTCGCCTTCGGCGCCGAGGCCGGCGGTGCGGGCCAGGCTCTCCGACGACACCTCGACATCGAAGCGGCGCGCGCCCGCGTCGACGGCAACGGCCGTCATGCAGGCGCCGGACAGGGCGATGCTGTCGCCGACGGCCGTGTCGTCGACGAAGCCGGGCGGCGCCTCGATCGACAGCCGCTTGCCGAAGCCGTTGCCGGCGCCGAGGTCGCGCACGTCGACGATGCGGCCGATGCCGCTGACGATGCCGGTGAACATGCGGCGATTGTCACCGCCGGCCCTTCGCCCGCGCGTGCAGCGTTCAGGTCGGGGCGACCGGTCGCAGCCGCAGGCGCAGGTCGTCGCCCACCGGCGCGATGTCGACGAAGCGGAAACCGGGTGCGTCGTCGAGCCGCGCGTATGGGCCGACCGCGGCGAGGGGGCGCCCCGGCCCGAACAGCCGCGGCGCGACGTAGACGAGCATCTCGTCGACCAGTCGCTCGCGCAGGAACGAGCCGGCGAGCTTCTCGCCGGCCTCGACGTGCAGCTCGTTGATGCCGCGGCGGCCGAGGTCGTCGAGCAGTGCCGCGAGGTCGACCTTTCCGGCCGGGTTGCGGTGGAGCGCGATCTCGACGCCGAGCGCCGCGAGGGCGCCTCGCCGCGTCGCGTCGTCGGTGGCGGCGTAGACGAGCACGCTGCCGGGTGGCTGGACGATGCGCGCGTCCGGCGGCGTCTGCAGCCGCGAGTCGACGACCACGCGCATCGGCTGTCTCGCCGTCGGCACATGGCGCACGTCGAGTCGCGGGTCGTCGTCGAGCACCGTGCCGACGCCGGTGAGCAGCGCGCCGGCGCGCCGGCGCCAGGCATGGCCGTCGGCCCGCGCCGCCTCGCCGGTGATCCACTGGCTGGTGCCGTCTTCCAGGGCGCTGCGCCCGTCGAGCGAGACCGCGACCTTCAGGCGAAGCCACGGCCGGCCGCGGGCCATCCGCGACACGAAGCCGATGTTGAGTTCGTGCGCGGCGACGGCGTGCGGATCGTCGTCGGGCAGCAGGGCGACGGTGATGCCCGCGGCGGCGAGTCGAGCCGACCCCTGGCCTGCGACGAGCGGGTTCGGGTCGCGCATCGCGACGACGACGCGCCCCACGCCGGCGGCGACGAGCGCGTCGGCGCAGGGCGGCGTGCGGCCGTGGTGCGAGCAGGGTTCGAGGCTGACGACGGCGGTCGCGCCGCGTGCGTCTTCGCCGCCAGAGCGCGCGTCGCGCAGCGCCATCACCTCGGCGTGCGATTCGCCCGTCGCCTGGGTGTGGCCGCGGCCCAGGACGCGGCCGTCGGTCGCCAGCAGCACGCAGCCGACGCGCGGGTTCGGGTCCGACAGGCCGATCGCCTGCTCGGCGAGCACGAGCGCTTCGCGCATCGCGTCGCGCTCGGCGGCGGTTGCCGGCGCGGTGTTCGTCGACCGCGGCACGGTCATGCCGGGCACGCCGCGCCGGCAGCCGCCACGCGCAGGTTCAGGTCGGTGCGCGAGGTCCGGACGTCTCGCCACGAGGTCGTGTCGTCGCTGCCGGCACCGCAGACGCGCCGCTGCGACGGCCCGGCGCCGACGCTCCAGCCCGCCGGCGTGAGGACGGCGTGCGCCGACCAGGCGCCGTCGTCGCCGGCAGCGACGAGGCATCGCCAGGCGACGAAGCGCTCGCCGGTGTCGAACCAGGACGCGACGCCGACCGACGCGGGCTCGGCGTCGACGGCGACCGACGCGAGGCGCAGCGCGCCACCGTCGGCCGGGAGGCGCACCGTCTTCATCGCGTCGCTGCTGCACATCGCGGCGGCAGGATAGCGCCCACCGTCGAGCGCCAGTGCGACGTCGAGGGGGAGCACGGGCCCATCGAAGCGAATCGTGCCGGCGGCGACGAGCCAGCGTCCGCGCGTGCAGGCGGCGAGGTCGCCGGCGCGGTCCAGCAGCGCCGGCGCGCGGTCGACGCACAGGGCGACGGCGTCGCCGGTGGCGTCGTCGAAGACGACGGTGATCGGGCCGCGTGCGACGGAGACCGTCCAGGCACTCAGGCGACGACCGATCGCCACGGCGGTCGACGGGATCGCGGCACTGCGCGCGTACGGCATCGCCCGCGTCGGGTCGCCGGCGGCCAGGCCCAGGGCAGCCGAGTAGGTCGGGTCGTGGCGGGCGATGGCGCTGTCGAGGCGCAGCGACTGCGCGGCGCCGGAGCGGTCGTTCCAGTCGACCGTCAGCGCCACGTCGTCGTGCCCGCTCCCGGCAGCGACGCTGCGGCGCAGCCGGTAGGTCGCACTGACGCCGGCGATGTCGCGCGTGTCGTCGACGAGTTCCCGACTCGGGTTCGACGCCGACGCCATCGCCGCCCGTGCCGACTCGAGCGCGTCGTCGCCGATGCGCAGCGCCTCGCTGCGCTGCCGGGCGATGTCGCCGTGCAGGCGCAGTTGCTGCGCCGATTGCACCGCCGCGACCGCCGTGATCGCGGCGAGGCCGCAGGCGACGAGCGATTCGACGAGCGTCGTGCCGCGCTCGCGGCGATGCCGGGACACGGCTCGGATCGATGGCCTCATGTCAATGGTCCTTCCAGCTGCCGTCGACGCGCACGAAGCTGCCGGCGCCGCGTTGCAGGGTCGCGAGCACCCCGGCGTCGCGGCTGATCGTCGCCACGCCTTCGATCGACGCGTCGCGGTGCACGAGCAAGGCGCCGTGGATCGCCGCGGCGGCGCCGCTGGCACGCCACTCGAGCGAGCCCACGTGGACGACGCCATGCAGCACGATGTCGCCCCGCCAACGCGCCGCGCCGGTGGCGACGAGCACGATCGGCCGCGTCGCGCTGCCGAGGACGAGCGGGCCGCTCAAGTCGAGGTCGCCGTCGACCGCGACGAGTCGCGCGCCGCGGCCGATCGCCGTCGCCAGCGCGATGCCGCAGTCGCCCGTGCAGCGGACCGTCGTCGCTGCCGGCTGGCCGCGCCATGCCGCGCGCGTCATGCCGAACCAGCGGGCGAAATGGCGCTCCGCGTCGAGCGCGGCGAGTGCCGCGTCGTGGCTCGCGAGCAGGTCGGCGAGCGGCGAGCCGGGTGCGCCTGCGAGGTGCACCGCGTCGCCGAAGACGGCGCCGCCGGCGTGCAGGGCGACGCCGTCTGGGTTGACGACGGACGGCGCCGACACCCCGGCGTCGAACGCGCCGCCCACGACGACCGCCGCCGCCGGCGCCCGGCGCAGCGCCGGCAGCAGGGCGACGAGCGTCTCGACCCGCGCGGCCGCTGCGTCGGCGCCGTCGGACGTCGCGGCACAGCGGGCGTCGGCGCGCAGGCATCCTGTGGCGACCACGCGCAGCACCGCCGGCGTCGGGCCGGCCTCGACCTGCACGTGGAACGCCGGCGTCGCGTTGCCATCGAGGTCGGCCTCGGGCGCGGGGTCGTCCGCGCCCGGGCAACTGCAGCGCCAGCCCGACGCACCTCGAACGCAGGCTGCGGCGAGCGGCACGTCGGCACCGCCGCGGCGCCATGTCACGGGCGTGTAGCGGGCCGCATTCGCCGCACGCTCGAGGCGACCATCGCGGAACGACCGATCCGCTGGATCGGCGCTCGGACTGCACGCGGCGTCGATCGGTGTCTCGTTGTCGAGCTGAGCGATTGCCCAGTCGAGGCCGGCCTCCGCGGCCTCGAAAGCCTGTGCGGTCCGCAGCGCGTGGGCCGAGCCGCGCGTCTCGGCGACGACGTGGCGCTGCGTGTACGCGACGACGAGCAGGCCGGCGAGCGCGAGCAGCGTCGTCAGGGCGAGCGCGGCGGCGCCGCGTTGCGACGCGCGCTCCGCAGGCAAGGCGAGCGGATGGCGTCGCATGTCAGGTCTCGCAGCGGCCGACGACGGACGCTTGCCGAACGGCGACCGTGTCCCGCATCGCGCGCACGACCGCCGGGTCGCGCGCCGAGCGCCCGGCGATGGCGATCTCGACCTGCGCGAGCTGCTGCCCCGGTGGACAGGTCGTGCTGCCGACGGCGCACGGCTCGGTGCAGAACGCTTCGAGGCTCGTCGATTCGACCCGTGGCGTGACGTCGAACGACGGGACGACGACGGTCGCCGGATCGGTGATCTGCTGCCAGTTGGCGTCGCCGAGCTGGAGCTCGACGGCGCCGCGGCGCAGGCGGAATCCGAACTGCTCGTTGCCATCGACGACGCCGTTCTCGATCGTGTCGCGCGAGTAGCGAACGCGAATCTCGCCGGACGCGACCGACGACGCTGCATCGAACGCATACGGATTGACTGCGCCGGCGCTGCCGTCGTCGCCGGCGACGCCCGACGCCGCGCCCTCCCAGTGCCCGGCGCGCCTGAGATCGCGGGCGACGAGCTCGGCGACGTGGCGCAGCTCCTGCGTCACGCGCGCCTCGTGGCTGACCGCACGCAAGGCGCCGATCTGCCGCACGACGAGCCCGGTGACCGCGGCGACGACGAACAGGCCGACGGCGGTGCCGACCATCAGCTCGACGAGCGTGAAGCCGCGGCTGCGGCGTGCCGACCGTGGGGTGGTGCGCATCACCGGTTCCAGCAGCGGCGGTTCGCCGCCGTTGCATTCGACGACGCGGCGTCGGGGCCCGATGCGTACTCGGCACCGGCGCCGGCCGAGCGCAACCGGAGCGACCGGCACGCGGCGTCGCGTGCCTGGCCACCGACCGCAGTCGCGACCAGCTCGTAGCCGTCGGCGTCGCCACTGGCGGCGAGCGTGTAGTGGCCCGCCGCGCTGGTCGCGCGCATCCCGATCTCGGCGAGCGAGCCGAACGCGGCGCGGTTCGCGCGCAGCCGCTCCTGGGCCAGTTGGGCCTGCAGCAGCGTGGCGACACCGTCGACACGGCGGGCCCGCAGCAGGTGCCCCTCCAGCGACGGATAGGCCATGCTCGACAGCACGCCGGCGATGCCGACGGCGACCAGGCTCTCGATCAGCGTGAAGCCGCGCTGGCGGTGGTGGGGACGATGCATTCGCAGTTCTCCTCGGGTGGACGAAGGTCGTTCGGGTCAGCACGCAGGCCAGCCCGACAAGGTGCCGCCGGGCGAGCACGAGCGCACCCGGCCGGCGACGTTGACGACGTGCTGCACCGAGCGGCTGCGCGAGTCGAGCACGCGCAGCGTGCCGGCCGGCGTCGTCGTGCCGTGCAGCGGATCGAACAGCATCGAGGCGACGTTGCCTTCGACGCGCAACCGGTCGGCGTCGCCCAGCGTCGTCGAGGCGATGGCGAGGGCGCCGGCATCGCACACGGCGCGCCCGTCGGCGCCGCAGCGGCAGTCGGCGGCGGCGCCGGTGTGGACGATCCAGCAGGTCGCGGCGCCGGCGTTGCGCAGTGACACCCGCACGGTGCGGTTGCGCGCCGCCGCCTCGCGGCGTGCCAGCTGGATGTCGGCGGCGAGCTGGGTCGCGGCACCGTCGAGCCGGCGTGCGTCCAGGAAGGCGGCGAGCGACGGGATCGCGGTCGCGGCGACGACGGCGAGCACGACGATCGCGATCAGCAGCTCGAGCAGCGTGAAGCCTGCGTGGCGTCGTCCGGTGCCGGTGTCGAAGTGCGTCGCGTCCATGCGATGCACTGTAGGAATCGGCGGCACGGACCGCGATCCCGTGCCGGGGTGGATCGCGGGGGAGGGCTCGCGGGGAGCCCGTTCGGGGGCCCCCGCGCTGCGCCCTGCCTGGTCAGCGGCTCAGATGTCGCGGATCAGCTGCCGGAACTCGTCGACGTCCTCGAAGCTGCGGTAGACCGACGCGAAGCGCACATAGGCGACCTTGTCGATGCGCTTGAGTTCGCGCATGACGAGTTCGCCGAGCTTGGCCGACGGCACTTCGCGGACGCCGCTGTTGAGAAGCTTCTCCTCGATCCGCTCGAGCGCGGCGTCGACCTGCTCGATCGAGACCGGGCGCTTGCGCAGCGCGAGCAGCATCGAGGCGCGCACCTTCGAGGCATCGAACTCGGCGCGCGAGCCGTCCTTCTTGACGATGGACGGCAGCGCGATCTCCGACCGCTCGTAGGTCGTGAACCGCTTGTCGCAGCTCTGGCAGCGCCGCCGCCGGCGAACGACGTCGCCCTCGTCGGAGTCACGCGTCTCGACGACCTGCGTGTCCTCGTGGCTGCAGAACGGGCAGCGCACCGGTCAGCTCCGGCCGGCGCCGGGCCGCTCCCGAGGCGGCCGATAGCCCCCTCGGGGGGCAGCGAACGCAGTGAGCGTGGGGGTCATCGGTAGACCGGGAAGTCGCGGGTGAGGTCGGCCACTTTCGCGCGCACCGCCGCGATGTTCGCCTCGTCGTCCGGCCGGTCGAGCACGTCGGCGATCAGGTTCGCCGTGCGCCGGGTCTCGTCCTCGCGGAACCCGCGCGTCGTCAGCGCCGGGGTGCCGAGGCGGATGCCGCTGGTGACCATCGGCTTCTCGGGATCGTTCGGGATGCCGTTCTTGTTGCAGGTCATGTGCGCGCTCTGCAGCACCGCCTCGGCCGCCTTGCCGGTGATGCCCTTGGGCCGCAGGTCGACCAGCATCACGTGGCTCTCGGTGCGCCCCGAGACGATCCTCAGGCCCCGCTCGATCAGCGTCTCGGCGAGCACGACGGCGTTCTTCGCGACCTGTTGCTGATAGACCTTGAAGTCGGGCGACAGCGCTTCCCTGAACGCCACCGCCTTGCCGGCGATCACGTGCATCAGCGGCCCGCCCTGCAGACCGGGGAACACGGCGCTGTTGATCTTCTTGGCGAGCGCCTCGTCGTTCGTCAACACGAAGCCGCCGCGCGGGCCGCGCAGGCTCTTGTGCGTGGTCGACGTGACGGCGTGCGCGTGCGGCACCGGGTTCGGGTAGATGCCGGCGGCGATGAGGCCGGCGTAGTGCGCCATGTCGACCATCAGGTACGCGTCGATCGACTTCGCGATCGCGGCGAACCTCGAAAAATCGATCTTCAGGCTGTACGCCGAGGCGCCGGCGATGATGAGCTTCGGGCGGCGCTCCTTCGCCAGGCGCTCGACCTGTTCGTAGTCGATCGCCTCGTCCTCCGTCAGCCCGTAGCTGACGACGTCGAACCACTTGCCGCTCATGTTGAGCGGCATGCCGTGCGTGAGGTGGCCGCCTTCGGCCAGGCTCATGCCCATCACCGTGTCGCCGGGCTGCAGCAGGGCGAAGAACACCGCCTGGTTGGCCTGCGAGCCGGAGTTCGGCTGGACGTTGGCGTAGCCGGCGCCGAACAGCTGCTTCAGGCGGTCGATGGCGAGCTGCTCGACGATGTCGACGAACTCGCAGCCGCCGTAGTAGCGTTTGCCGGGGTAGCCCTCGGCGTACTTGTTGGTGAGCTGGCTGCCCTGCGCCTGCATCACCGCCGGCGAGGTGTAGTTCTCCGAGGCGATCAGCTCGATGTGCTCCTCCTGGCGCCGGTTCTCCGAGGCGATCGCGGCGGCGATCTCCGGGTCCGTCTTCGTCAGGGCGTCGGGGCTCTTGCTGAACATGGTGGTCGTGTCTCGAGCGGGTCCCGACTCGCGCATGCGGCACGGCGGGCGGCCCAGGCGAACGGCTCGACTCGGTGCCTGCGGGCGCAGGTGCCGGCCGCGCTTCCCGGTGGTTGAACGTCCACCTCGGGCCCCTGCGGGGCCGCATCGCCAGTCGCGCGGCGGCGGCAGTTTAGCGTGGCCGGGGCCGCGTCACCGGGCGGCGCCGGCAGCAGGGCCGCGAATCAGCTGGCGAAGGCGAGCTTGTCGGCGGACGGCGCGTTGTCCTGCGTCGGCGAAGCGGGCGGCGCCGACGTGGTTCCGGTCGGGACCGTCGGCGGCGACTCGAGCACCTCGACCGCATCGGCGTGGATCCGCCGCGGCGGCGGCAGCGCCAGCGCCTTCAGGCCGGCGAGGGAGCGGATCTGGTTCTGCTCGACCAGCACCTTCATCGCGTAGCCGCCGTCCTCGCCACTGTTCGCGGCACCGACGTAATAGCGCAGCCCCGCCTCGAGGCTGCCGGCGCGGGCGATGCATTCCTTCAGCACCAGCACGCCGACGCGCAGGTTCGTCACCGGGTCGAACGCCGCATGGCTGCCGCCGAACGGCTCGTACTTGTCGTCGTGGATCTTGGTCATCACCTGCATCAGCCCCTGCGCGCCGACCGGGCTCTGCGCGAACGGGTTGAAGCTCGATTCGACCGCCATCACGGCCAGGATCAGCGTCGGGTCGAGCTTGGTCAGCTCGCCGACGCGCCAGGCTTCCTGCACCAGGCGGCTGAGCGGTTCGGGGGCGACGCGGTACTTGCGCGACAGCCACAGTGCCACCGCGGCCTGCGAGCGGCTCAGGTCGCGCGGGTCGATCGCGGTCGCCCTCGCGATGGCGTCGGGTTCCGAAAGGTCGGGCTCGGGGTCGGCAGGCGCCGAGGCCAGGACGCGCGCCTCGTGGCGCGCCTGCAGCCAGCCGAACGTCTCGGTTTCGGCGGCGTGGCGCAGGTCGGAGCGTCCGAGCGCGAACATCGCGCAGACGACGACCAGCAGGCCCACCAGCGCCAGCGAGTTGTGGCCGACCTCGAACAGTCCGTGACCGACGTCACGGGCGAAGACCGACGCCGACCCGACCAGAGAGCGCGAGGCCGACCGTGCGCGTGAGCGCCAGGTGTGCAGTCCTTGCATCTTGTCTGTACCTCCGTGCCGCGGAGCGGTTTCCCTGAGGCGCGAACGCCTTCGGGCGGTCACGGGAAACGTCACGGCGATAATTTCCGCCGCTGGGGCGGAGAACGGCCATCGCCTGTGGGCGGCGGTGGCGGACGGTGGAACCCGGACGGATCGCACCACGAACGGGGCGGATTCTAGGAACCGCGCTAATTCCCGGTCAACAGGGCAGGGCTTCGTCTTTATGCTTGTATGGAATGAAATACCGCGACCTGCGTGACTTCATGGCCGCTCTGGAGCGCAGCGGCGAGCTGGTTCGCGTCGCCGATCCAGTGTCGGTGCGGCTCGAGATGACAGCGGTCAGTGACTTCGTTCTCCGTCGCGGCGGGCCCGCCCTCCTGTTCGAACGGCCCGACCGTTACAACAGTCCGGTCCTCGCCAACCTGTTCGGCACGCCCGGCCGCGTCGCCCGGGCCATGGGCGTCGACAGCGTCGACGAGCTGCGCGACATCGGCGAGCTGCTCGCCCACCTCAAGGAACCGGAGCCGCCGAAGGGCGTTCGAGACGCCGGCAAGCTGCTCGCGCTCGGCAAGGCGCTCTGGTCGATGCGGCCGCATCGGGTGGCAAAGGCGTCGTGCCGGGAGGTGGTGGTCGAGGGCCGCGACGTCGACCTCGGCGCGCTCCCGGTGCAGACCTGCTGGCCCGACGACGCCGGGCCGCTGATCACCTGGGGCCTGGTCGTCACCCGCGGGCCGCAAGGCGGGCCGGCGGCGCGCTCGCGGCAGAACCTGGGCATCTACCGCCAGCAGGTGATCGGTCGCCGGCAGACGATCATGCGCTGGCTCGCCCACCGCGGCGGCGCGCTCGACTTCCGCGACTTCGCCGTTGCCCGGCCCGGGCAGCCGTTTCCGATCGTCGTGGCGCTCGGCGCCGACCCCGCGACCATCCTCGGCGCCGTCACGCCGGTGCCCGACACGCTCTCGGAGTACCAGTTCGCCGGCCTGCTGCGCGGCTCCCGCACCGAGGTGAGCGACTGTGCCGTTGGCGACGCCGGCGTGATGCTGCAGGCGCCAGCGAGCGCCGAGTTCGTGCTCGAGGGTCACATCCCGCCGGTCGAGCCGGGCTACGCGGGCACCAGCGAGCACGGCGTCGCGCAGAAGGAGATCGGCGGCTACCTGCACGCGCTCGAGGGCCCGTTCGGCGACCACACCGGCTACTACAACGAGGCCGACTGGTTCCCGGTCTTCGAGATCGAGCGGATGACGCATCGCCGCGACCCGATCTACCACTCGACCTACACCGGCAAGCCGCCCGACGAGCCGGCGGTGCTCGGCGTGGCGCTCAACGAGGTCTTCGTGCCGATCCTGCGCAAGCAATTTCCCGAGATCGTCGACTTCTACCTGCCGCCCGAGGGCTGCAGCTACCGCATGGCGGTGGTGTCGATCGCCAAGCGCTATCCGGGCCACGCCAAGCGCGTGATGTTCGGCATCTGGAGCTTCCTGCGCCAGTTCATGTACACGAAGTTCATCGTCGTCGTCGACGACGACGTCGATGCGCGCGACTGGAAGGACGTGGTCTGGGCGATCACGACCCGGATGGACCCGGTCCGCGACACCGTGCTGGTCGACCACACGCCGATCGACTCCCTCGACTTCGCGTCGCCCGTCTCCGGGCTCGGCGGCAAGATGGGGCTCGACGCGACGAACAAGTGGCCCGGCGAGACGGCGCGCGAATGGGGCCGGCCGATCCGCCACGACCCGGCGGTCGAGGCGCGGGTCGCCGGGATCGTCGCGGCGATAGGCGCCGGGCGCTGAGCGGGCCGGGTCAGCCGACGGCGCCGCTGCGCCGCAGCGCTTCGATCGCCGTGGCGTCGTAGCCGATGCCCGCGAGCACCTCGTCACGCTGCGCCGACCGCTGCGGCGGCGACCGGCGGACACCGAGGCGATCGCCGTCGAGCGTGATCGGGAGCAGCGTCGTCTTGACGACGTCGCCGGCGCGCTCGCCGTCGGGAAGCGACATGTCGGCGAGACCGCCGGTCGCCAGCAGGTGCGGATCGTCGAGCAGGTCCTCGGGCCGGCTGATCGGCGCGAAGGGGAGCCCGGCGCGTTCCATCCGCGACGCCAGCTCCGAGGCGCTGCGCCCGGCGAGACGCTCGCGCAGGATGGGGATCAGGCGCGGCCGGTCGAGGACGCGCTGGTTGTTGCTCGCCCAAGCCGGCTCGTCCTTCAGGTCGCCGAGCTCGAGCGCGTCGCAGAACAGCCGCCATTGCGGGTCGCTGACCGCGGCGAGGAAGATCTGATCTCCGCCGGCAACGGTGAACACGTCGTAGATCCCCCACGGGCTGACCCGCGCCGGCATCGGCGCCGCCGGCGTGCCGGTGACGGCGTACTGCAGCATGTGCTGGCCGACCAGCAGCACGTTGTTCTCGAACAGCGCCGACTGCACCTCCATGCCGCGCCCGGTGACGCCGCGGCGGATCAGCGCCGCCAGCGTGCCGATGGCGCCGAACATGCCGCCCATGATGTCGTTGACGCTCGTTCCGGCGCGCAGCGGGTCGCCCGGCCGGCCCGTCATGTAGGCCAGGCCGCCCATCATCTGCACGGTCTCGTCGAGCGCGGTTCGGTGCTCGTAGGGGCCGGGCAGGAAGCCCTTGTGGCTGACGTAGATGAGGCGCGGGTTCGCCGCCGAGAGGCTGGCGTGGTCGAGCCCGTACTTGGCCATCGTGCCCGGCTTGAAGTTCTCGACGACGACGTCGGCGCTCTGCGCCAGGCGGCGCGCCGTCTCGGCGCCGTCGGCGTGGTGCAGGTCGATCTCGATGCTCGTCTTGTTGCGGTTGAACATCGGGAAGAAACCGGCGCCGACGCCGAGCAGTCGGCGCGTGTTCTCGCCGCCGATCGGCTCGACCTTGATCACCTCGGCGCCCAGGTCGCCGAGCACCATGCCGCACATCGGCCCCATCACCATGTGCGTGAACTCGACGACGCGCAGGCCGGCGAGCGGCAGCTGCGCCGCCGGCGCGCCCGCGCCGCGTTTCGCGCCCACGCCGGGCTCCGCGCGCAAGGCGGCCGCTGCGGTCAGCCCGACTTCTTCTTCGCGGTGCGGCGGCGCTTGGCGGCAGGCGCGCTTCGGGGAGCACTCGCTGCGGGGGCTGGGGCTCCCGCAGCCGAGGGCCATGGCGACGCCGATGCCCGAGCGCCACCCGCACGCATCCCTTCCGACATGCCGATCAGCACGCCGCTCACGAGCGTCGCGTAGCTCTGCATCATCGCTTCCGCGGCGCGTATGCCGGTGGCGCGCGAGTCGCGCATCACGGTGCGCGCCTGCTCGGTCAGGGCCTGCATCGTCTCGGTGGCGCGGGCGCCGGTGTCGCTGCCCTTCATCTTCATGGCGGTGAGCGCCTGCTCCCACGACGCCTGCATGGGCCCGGCGTTCTGGCTCGCCTTGGCGACGGCGCCGAAGAAGGCGTCCTCCATCTTCTCGATGCCGGCGAGCGCGTTCTTCATCGGCTTGTCGGTCAGCGCGACGCCCTGCTCGACGAAACGCTCGAGCGCGGTGCGGTTGGCCTCGACCGCCTGCAGCAGCGCCGCGTCGATCCCCGACAGCGCCTTCTCGAGCATAGGCTCGACCGCGGCGATTCCCGCCGGGTTCTTCGCCGCGCCGGCCGAAGCCGCCTCCGTCACCGTCTTGACCACCTTGCGCACGCCGTCGAGCGTCATCTCGCGGCCCTGCAGCGCCTTCAGCGTCGCATCGGCGACGGCCTTGCGCAGCGCCTCGCCCTGCTTCGCGCTCGACTCGGAGAACAAGGCGATGAGCGCGTCCTGGTCGATTCCCGTCTTCATCATGGTGATGTGCTCCGCTTCACTGCATGTGCTGGCCGCCGTTGATCGCGATGTTCGCCCCGGTGACGAACGCCGCTTCATCGGAAGCGAGGTAGATGATGAGACCCGCCACTTCCTCGGGCTTGCCGAGGCGGCCGACCGGGATTTGCGGCAGGATCTTCGAATCGAGGATGTCCTGCGGGATCGCCGTCACCATCTTCGTGCCGATGTAGCCGGGCGAGATGGTGTTGACGGTCACGCCCTTCTTCGCCACCTCGAGTGCCAGCGCCTTGGTGAAGCCGTGCACGCCGGCCTTGGCCGCCGAGTAGTTGGTCTGCCCGAACGCGCCCTTCGAGCCGTTGACCGACGACACGTTGATGACGCGTCCCCAGCCGCGCTCGACCATGCCGTCGACCACCTGCTTGCTCATGTTGAAGAGGCTGTCGAGGTTGGTGCGCATCACCGCGTCCCAGTTGACCTTGTCCATCTTCTTGAAGGTCATGTCGCGGGTGATGCCGGCGTTGTTGACGAGGATGTCGATCGCGCCGACCTTGTCGTGCACCTCGGCGACGGCCTCCGTCGACGAATTCATGTCGGCCACGTCGCACGCGACGGCGACGATGTCGTAGCCGTTCTTCTTCATCCCGGCGACCCACTCGGCATGCTTGGTGTTGCCGGGCGAGTACGTGACGACGACCCGGTAGCCGGCGTCGGCCATCTTGGTCGAGATCGATTCACCGAGACCGCCCATGCCGCCGGTGACGAGGGCGACGCGGCCCGGTCCGGGTTCACCCTGCTTTGCTGCTGGCGTCGCTGTTGGTGCATTCGGCATCGGTCGTCTCCGTTTCTTGTGGGGATGGCGCCCATTCTGATCCTCTGTCCACGTGCGGCCAAGTGCCGTCAGGGATATACCCCACCGCGCCGGGCGGGTGCATCGCCGAAGATCGACGCACAAGAACCGGATCGGAGACAGATATCGCATCGACCCCGCGTGCTTCGGCAGCGCTGCTCGAAGTCGACGGCGTGACCGTCCGCTTCGGTGGCATCACCGCGCTCGACGGCGTCTCGTTCACCGTGCCCCAGCACGCCATCGTCGGCTTCATCGGCCCGAACGGTGCCGGCAAGACGACGATGTTCAACTGCCTGTCGCGCCTGTACGACTGGAGCGAGGGCGAGATCCGCTTCGAGGGCGAGTCGCTTCGACGCACGCCGGTGCACCGGATCGCCGCGCTCGGCATCGCCCGCACGTTCCAGAACCTCGCGCTGTTCCGGACCATGACCGTGCGCCAGAACATCCTGGTCGGCGGGCATTGCCGCACCCACAGCGGCTATGTCGCCAACGCGCTGCGCCTGCCGGGCGTGCGCGCCGAGGACGCACGACTGGCCGGCCGGGTCGATGCGATCGTCGAGCTGCTCGGGCTCGGCGAGGTCGCCGAGACGCCGGTCGGCGACCTGCCGTTCGGCACGCTCAAGCGCGTCGAGCTCGGGCGGGCGCTGGCCAGCGAGCCGAAGCTGCTGCTGCTCGACGAGCCGGCCGGCGGCCTCAACCACGAGGAGGTCGAGGCGCTGATGGAGCTGCTGCTGCGCGTGCGGCGCGAGCTGAAGCTGACGATGCTGCTCGTCGAGCACCACATGAACCTCGTCATGCGCGTCAGCGATCGCGTCGTCGCCCTCGATTTCGGGCGCCGAATCGCCGAGGGCACGCCGGCCGAGGTGCAGGCCGACGAGGAGGTGATCCGCGCCTACCTCGGCGTCGAGGACGAGACGAGCGGGGAGGTCGCCGCATGACGGCCCAGCCGCTGCTCGACGTGCGCGGACGCGAGGCGAGCTACGGTGCGACCCGCGTGCTGCACGGCATCGACTTCGCGGTCGCCGCCGGCGGCGTCACGACGATCCTCGGCGCCAACGGCGCCGGCAAGACGACGACCCTGCGCGCCGTCTGCAACATGGTGAAGAACGCCGGCGAGATCGCGCTCGCCGGCAAGCGCATCGACGGCCGTGCGACGGAGGACATCGTCCGTGCCGGCATCGCCCACGTGCCCGACGGCCGCGGCACCTTCACCGCGCTGACGGTCGAGGAGAACCTGCGCATCGGCGCCCACACGCGGCGCGACCGTCGCGAATGCGAAGCCGATCGCGAGCGCCTCTACGTCCACTTCCCGCGGCTCAAGGAGCGCCATCGCCAGCAGGCCGGAACGCTCTCGGGTGGCGAACAGCAGATGCTCGCGGTGGCTCGCGCGCTGATGCTCAAGCCGCGCCTGCTGCTGCTCGACGAGCCGTCGTTCGGCCTGGCGCCGAAGATCGTCGCCCACCTGTTCGAGATCCTGGTCGCGGTGCGCGCCGAGCAGGGCATCGGCATGCTGCTCGTCGAGCAGAACGCGGCGATCGCGCTGCGGGTGGCCGACAGCGCCTACCTGCTCGAGACCGGCCGCGTCGTCGTCTCGGGACCGGCCGACGAGGTCCGCCGCGACGAATCCGTGCGCCGTTCCTACCTCGGATACTGAGCAGGAGCCGGCGCGCATGGATCTGCTCATCCACCAGGTGCTCGCGGGCCTCGCCACCGGGGGCATCTACGCCAGCGTCGCCCTCGCGCTGGTCATGATCTACCAGGCGACGCACCTCGTGAACTTCGCGCAGGGCGAGCTGGCGATGTTCTGCACCTACATCGCCTGGGCGCTGCTGCAGACCGGGATGCCGTACTGGGCCGCGTTCGTGCTCACCGTCGGCGGTGCGTTCGTGCTCGGCGTCGTCATCGAGCGGGTCATCGTGCGGCCGGTCGAGCACGCGCCGGTGCTCGCCATCGTCATCGTCTTCATCGCCCTGCTGGTCATCTTCAACAGCCTCGCCGGCTGGATCTGGAGCTACACCATCAAGCCGTTTCCGAGCCCATTCCCGGCCAAGCCGCTGTTCGGCAATTCGTACGTCTCCTCGCACGAGCTCGGGTCGACGGCGATCACGCTCTTCGTCCTGCTGCTGCTGTTCGTCTTCTTCCGCTTCACGCCGCTCGGCCTGGCGATGCGGGCGGCGGCGCAGAACCCCGTGTCCAGCCGGCTGGTCGGCATCCGCGTCGGCTGGATGCTGGCGCTCGGCTGGGGCCTGGCGGCAGCGATCGGCGCGATCGCCGGGATGATGGTCGCGCCGACCGTCTTTCTCGAGCCGAACATGATGGGCGGCATCCTGATCTACGCGTTTGCCGGGGCGCTGCTCGGCGGCATCGACAGCCCGGCCGGCGCGGTGCTCGGCGGCTTCATCGTCGGCGTGCTCGAGAACGTGGTCGGCGCCTACATCGGCACCGAGCTGAAGCTGACGCTCGCCCTGGTCGTCATCGTCGGCGTGCTGGTGGTGCGGCCGTCCGGGCTGTTCGGCAGCAAGCTGGTGGTGCGGGTGTGAGCGTCATGGGCCGACTGCCGAAGCAGCAGGCGATCCTGCTCGCGGTCTTCGTCGTGGCGGCCTGCGTGCTGCCGTTCTTCGTCGGCAACTACCGCGTCTTCCAGCTCACGCTGGTGCTCGTCTACGCGATCGCATTGCTCGGGCTGAACCTGCTGACCGGGTTCAACGGCCAGATCTCGCTCGGCCATGGCGCGTTCTACGCGATCGGCGCCTACACCGCGGCGATCCTGATGGACCAGTTCGGCTGGCCGTACTGGGCGACGGTGCCGGTGGCCGGCCTCGTCTGCCTGCTCGCCGGCTTCCTGTTCGGGCTGCCGGCGCTGCGCCTCGAAGGCCTGTATCTCGCGCTGGCGACCTTCGCGCTCGGCGTCGCCATGCCGCAGATCCTCAAGCACAAGAGCCTCGAGGCCTGGTTCGGCGGTTCGCAGGGCGTCGTCATCATCAAGCCCGATCCGCCGTCGTGGGCGCCGCTGTCCCAGGACCAGTGGCTGTATTTCTTCGTGCTCGGCTGGCTGGGGCTGCTCTTCGCAGTCGCCTGGAACCTGCTGCGCGGGCGCATCGGCCGGGCCATGATCGCGATTCGCGACCAGCCGATCGCCGCGGCGGCGATGGGCGTCGACACGGCGATGGTCAAGTCGCTGACGTTCGGCGTCTCGGCGCTGTACACCGGCGTTGCCGGCGCGCTCGGGGCGATCGCGGTGCAGTTCGTCGCGCCCGACTCGTTCACTGTCTTCCTCTCAATCAGCTTCGTCGTCGGCATGGTCGTCGGTGGCATCGCCTCGATCTCGGGTGCGATCTGGGGGGCGCTGTTCATCCAGTTCATCCCCAACGTCGCCGACCACATCTCGAAGGCGGCGCCCTGGGCGATCTACGGCGTCATCCTGCTCGCCTTCATGTACGCGATGCCGACCGGCGTCGCCGGCGCCATCGATCTGGCGATCCGCAAGCTTTCCAGGCCCCGGGCGCCTCGACCCGTTCTCAACGACCCCGCAACCCCAAGGAGCGAGACATGACCTCACGCAACCGCCGCACACTGCTCATCGGTGCCGCCTCGGCAACGACCCTCGGCCTGGCCGGCACGCGCGCCTTCGCGCAGGCCGGCGCCAAGTACGGCCCCGGCGCCTCGGCTACCGAGATCAAGCTCGGCCAGACCATGCCCTACAGCGGCCCGGCTTCGGCATACGGCACGATCGGCAAGCTGCACACGGCGTTCTTCGGGATGATCAACGAGCAGGGCGGCGTCAACGGCCGCAAGATCAACCTGATCAGCCTCGACGACGGCTACAGCCCGCCCAAGACGGTCGAGCAGGTGCGCCGCCTGGTCGAGCAGGACCAGGTGCTGGCGCTGTTCCAGACGCTCGGCACGCCGAGCAACTCGGCGATCCACAAGTACGTCAACGCGAAGAAGGTTCCGCACCTCCTGCTCGCCACCGGCGCGACCAAGTGGGGCGATCCGAAGGACTTCCCGTGGACGATGGGCTTCAACCCGAGCTACCAGGCCGAAGGCACGCTCTACGCCAAGTACCTCCTCAAGAGCAAGCCGAACGCGAAGGTCGCGATCCTGTTCCAGAACGACGACTTCGGGAAGGACGTGCTGAAGGGCGTCAAGGACGGGTTCGGCGCCGCCAACGCGAAGATGGTCGTCGCCGAGGCGAGCTACGAGGTCACCGACCCGACCATCGACTCGCAGATCCTGACGCTGCAGAACTCGGGCGCCGACACCTTCATCAACATCACGACGCCGAAGTTCGCCGCGCAGGCGATCAGGAAGGCATACGACTCGGGGTGGAAGCCGCTGCACATCGTCAACAACGTCGGCGCGTCGGTCGGCTCGGTGCTGGTGCCGGCCGGGCTCGACAAGTCGACCGGCTTGCTGACGATGCAGTACTACAAGGATCCGAACGACCCGCAGTGGAAGGACGACCCCGCCATGCTGGCGTGGCGCGGCTTCATGGGCCGCTACTACCGTGACGGCGACCCGAAGGACGCGTCGAACCTCTACGCCTACATCACGGCGACGCTGATGGTGCAGATCCTCAAGCAGTGCGGCAACGACCTGACGCGGGAGAACGTGATGCGCCAGGCCGCCAACCTGCGCAACTTCAAGATGCCGCTGCTGCTCCCGGGCATGAGCGTCAACACGTCGCCGACCGACTACTTCCCGATCCAGCAGGGTCAGCTGGCGCGCTTCACCGGCAAGCTCTGGGAGAACTTCGGCGAGCTGATCGACATCAACGCGAGCTGAAAGGGTGGCGGCAGGGCGGCTGGGGCTTAAGAAGGCTTAAGGCCGGTTTCAGGCGGTTGAAGGACTGAAAAGGGGTGCGGGCGCGACAGTTCACTCCGTCGATTCCGCACCGCAACGAACCACCCGGAGCCCATCATGACCCACGCCACCATCGCCCAACGCCTCGCCGCCTCCCTCGCCTCGGTCGCCATCACCTTCGTGGTGCTGACGGGAGTCGCGTCCTACGCCAAGCCGTCGGTCGCCAGCCCGCTGATGGCGCAGGCCGGCGGTGTCACCGTCCGCTGAGCGACGAAATTTCGCGGGCCGGCGATCGACCAGCCGGCTGCGATCGCCGCGCTACAACAACAGGAGGTTGCTTGCCGTGGCGTGCGGCACGGTGCTGATGGCGACCCGATGGTCAAGCGTCGCGAGGCAGGCGTCGTTGGCGACCGCCAGCGCCAGTCGCGAACAATGGCATCGAGGCCCTCCGATCGATCGAGATGCAGCCTTACGACATCGTCCTGATGGATGTGCAGATGCCGGAGATGGATGGCCTGGAAGCAGCGCGCCGAATCACGTCGGGCCCGCTGAATGGCGACCGGCCGCGCCTCGTCGCGATGACGGCCAGCGCGCTGCAGGTGGCCCCGACCCATGCACGCTGACGCTCCACGCGACCTCGCCGCCGAACTCGCGGTCGCGAGAGCCGAGGCAGCACGCCGCTCCGATGAGCTTGCGGTCATCAACAGCATCCAGCAGGGCATCGCCGGGTCGCTCGACTTCCAGTCGATCGTCGAGCTGGTCGGCGACAAGCTGCGCACCGTGCTGCACTCCGACGACCTCGGCATCCATTGGTACGACTGGGCCGCCGATCTCGACCACTTCAGCTACGTGATCGAGCACGGCAAGCGCTTGGCGATCCCGCCGCGTTCGCTCTCGGCGTCGCGCACCGTGGCGCGGCTGATCGAGACGCGCGCGCCGGTCGTCTTTGCGAGCACGGCCGACGCCGTCGCGCGCGGTCTCATCTCGCGCATCGCCGGCACCGACATGAGCCGCTCCGTGGCCTACGTGCCGATCACCGGCTCCGACCTGGTGCTCGGCCACATCGGCATCGAGTCGTACGACAGCGTGATCGGCGCCGCCGAGGTCCGGCTCCTCGAGACCGTCGCGTCGGGGATGGGCGTGGCGCTCGAGAACGCGCGCCTGTTCGACGAGACGCAGGTCTTGCTGCGCGAGGCCGAGCAGCGCGCCGCCGAGCTCGCCGTCATCAACGGCATCCAGCAGGCGGTCGGCGCCCAGCTCGACTTCCAGGCCATCGTCGACACCGTGGGCGACAAGCTGCGCGAGGTCTTCGACACCGGCGACCTGAGCATCCGCTGGTGGGACGAGCCGAGCGGGCTGATGCACAAGCTCTATCTGTACGAGCACGGCGTGCGGCTGCACCAGGCCCCGGCGCCGCCGGTCGACGCCATGCAGCGCTTCCTGCGCGAGCGCAAGACCTCCGTCGTCGGCAGCCGCGAGCAACAGGCGGCGCTCGGCATCGCGGCCACGCCCGGGACCGACCAGGCACGCAGCATCGCCGGGGTGCCGATGCTGGCCGGCAACCAGGTGCTCGGCGCCGTGCTGCTCGAGAACCACGAGCGCGACCACGCCTTCGACGCCGACGACGTGCGGCTGCTCACCACCGTCGTCGCCAGCATGAGCGTGGCGCTGCTCAACGCGAGGAGCTACGAGGCCGAGCGCCGGCGGGCGGCCGAGCTGGGCGTCATCAACAGCATCCAGCAGGGCATGTCGGGGTCGCTCGACTTCCAGGGCATCGTCGATCTGGTCGGCGACAAGCTCCGCGAAATCCTCACGAGCAACGACGTGCACATCAGCTGGCTCGACCACGACGCCCGCACGCTGCGCCACCTCTACGGGCTCGAGCACGGCGTCCGGCTGGCGCCGAACGAGGAAGTGATCGAGACAGAAGAGCGCTGGGAAAAGATCCTGGCCCGGCGCGAGCCGCTGGTCGTCAACACCGCCGCACAGGCGGCGGCCGTGCCCACGAGCCTGATTGCGGGCACCGATCTCTCGCTCTCGGCAGTGTTGGTGCCAATCGTCACCGGCGACCGGCGCCTCGGCACCATCCAGGTCGAGGACTTCGAGCGCGAGAACGCTTTCGGAGACTCGGAGATACGGTTGCTGCAGACGGTGGCCTCGTCGATGGGTGTCGCTCTCGAGAACGCCCGGCTGTTCGACGAGACCCAGCACCGCGCCGCCGAGCTCGACACGGTCAACGCGGTCTCGCAGCAGGTCTCCGGCAAGCTTGAGCTCGGGCCGCTGATCGCGCTGGTGGGCGAGCAGGTGCGCGCGGTCTTCAAGGCCGACGTGGCCTACGTGGCTTTGCTCGACCGTGCTGCCGGCACGATCGACTTTGCCTACCAGTACGGCGAGAAGAACGAGTCGCTGCGCTACGGCGAGGGCCTCACCAGCCGCATCATCGACAGCGGCGAGGCGCTGATCCTCAACACCGACGTCAGCCAGCGCAGCCAGGACCTCGGCGCCAGGCTGAGCGGCAAGGAGACGCTCTCCTACCTCGGCGTGCCGATCTTCGTGGCCGGACGCTGCGAGGGCGTGATCAGCGTGCAGAGCACCGAGCGCGAGGGCGCCTACGACGCCGGCGCCCAGCGCCTGCTCGAGACGATTGCCGCCAACGTCGGCGTGGCGCTGCGCAACGCCCGCCTGTTCGACGATGCGCAGCAGGCGCGCGCTCAAGCCGAAGCCGCACGCCTCCAAGCCGAGAGCGCCAACGAGGCGAAGAGCTCGTTCCTGGCGACCATGAGCCACGAGATCCGCACGCCGATGAACGCCGTCATCGGCATGAGCGGCCTCCTGCTCGACACGGCGTTGGACGACGAGCAGCGCGACTACGCGGCGACGATCCGCGACAGCGGTGAGTCGCTGCTCGCGATCATCGACGACATCCTCGACTTCTCGAAAATCGAGGCCGGCCGGATGGACGTCGAGTCGGCGCCGTTCGACCTGCGCCGATGCGTCGACTCGGCGGTCGCGCTCGTCCAGCCGCACGCGACCGAACGGGGGCTGGCGCTGACGGTGCAGGTCGACGACGACGTGCCGGCGTCGGTGCGTGGCGACGTGACGCGACTGCGCCAGGTGCTGCTGAACCTGCTCTCCAACGCCGTGAAGTTCACCGAGGCGGGCAGCGTCGCGCTTTCGGTGAGACGCGGCGACGCCGACGAGCTGCGATTCACCGTCGCCGACACCGGTATCGGCCTGTACGAGTCGGCCGTTGCCAGGCTCTTCGAGCGCTTCGCCCAGGCCGACTCGAGCACCACGCGGCGCTTCGGCGGCACCGGCCTGGGCCTGGCAATCAGCAAGCGGCTCGCCGAGCTGATGGGCGGCACGATGTCGGCCGAAAGCGCGGGCCCGGGCCAGGGCAGCACCTTCCGATTCGGCATCCCCGCGCCGGCCGCGGCCGGGTCGTCAGCGCCTTCTGCGGGCTTCGCGACCGACCGGGGCACGGCCGAGCGGCATCCGCTGCGCATCCTGCTCGCCGAGGACAACGCCGTGAACCGCAAGCTGGCCCTGCGTCTGCTCGAGCGCATGGGCTATCGGGCCGACCTCGCGGGCGACGGGCGCGAGGCGCTCGAGCGCGTCGCCGAGGCCACCTACGATGTCGTCCTCATGGATGTGCAGATGCCCGAGATGGACGGCCTGGAGGCGTCGCGCCGGATCGCGGCGCGCTGGCCCGGGGGCGATCGACCGCGCATCGTCGCCATGACCGCGAATGCGATGCAGGGCGACCGCGAAGCGTGCCTGGCCGCCGGCATGGACGACTACCTCACCAAGCCGATCCGGGTCGATGCGCTCGTCGCCGCGCTGGCCCGGATCCCGCGCCGGCGTGACGCGACCGGCGTCTCGCCGAACGCGCCGGCCTCGTCGTCGCAGGAAAGGCCCGCATGACCGCGGCCCTGATCGATCCGCACACCTTCGACGAGCTGCAGGCCAACGCCGGCGCCGACTTCGTCGTCGAGCTCGTCCACACCTTCGCAGAGGAAGCGCCGCGCCTGCTCGACGAACTGCGCAGCGCACGGCGCTCGGATGCCGCCGGCGCCGCCGAGCGCTTCCGCCGCGCCGCGCATTCGCTCAAGAGCAACAGCAGCACCTTCGGGGCGACGGCGATGGCGGAGATGGCGCGCACCCTCGAGCTCGGCGGCATGCCCGACGACGAAGCGCCGATCGACGCGCTCGCCCGCGAGTTCGACGCGACGCTCGCAGCCCTGCGGGCGATGGCGCGGCCATGAGCGGCGAGCGCTTCGGACGATTCGAGGTCCTGCTCGCCGAACGCCGACTGCACGTCGACGGTCGCCACGTCGCGCTCGGCAGCCGTGCCTTCGAGTTGCTCGCCGCGCTGGTCGAGCGGCGCGACCGCGTCGTCCCGAAGGACGAGCTCATCGAGGTCGTCTGGCCGGGGCTCGTGGTCGAGGAGAACAACCTCCAGGTGCAGATCTCGGCGCTGCGCAAGGTGCTGGGCGCGCAGTCGATCGCAACGGTGCCGGGGCGGGGCTACCGTTTCGCCGTGGCGCCGGGTGCGTCGGATGCGGTGGCTGCCGCCGGCGCCGTGGCGCAGCGACCGGCGGAGTGCCAGGCGACAACCGCGCCGACTCCGGATCGCCGCCGCTCGAAGGTGCTGGTCGCCGACGACAACAAGGTCAACCGGCTGCTGCTCTGCCGCACGCTGGAGTTGATGGGGCACGACGTCGAGACCGTCGAGAACGGCAGGGCGGCGCTGGAGCTGCTGCGGTGCTCGCCGTTCGACCTGCTCCTGCTCGACCTCGAGATGCCCGAGCTCGACGGCTTCGGCCTGCTCGAGGCGCGCCTCGGCGCGCCGGCGCGGCTCGAGGTTCCCGTGATCGTGACGAGCTCGCTCGAAGGCGTGGCGCACGTCGCGCGCTGCATCGAGCTCGGCGCCGACGACTACCTGCACAAGCCGCTCAGCGCGGTGCTGCTGAAGGCCCGCGTCGGCGCCAGCCTTGAGCGCAAGCACCTGCGCGACCGCGAACGCGAGCGCGTGGCCCGTCTCGTGCGCGAACCCGCAGGTCTTGCGGGCGAGCACGGTTCGGCGAGCGGCGCTCGTCGCGTCGAGGCGACCTTGCTTGCGGCGCGGTTGCGCGGCGTCGACGAAGCGGGGTCGCTGCCGGCGGACGAAGCCTTCGAGCTGCTCAACGGCTGGACGACGCTGATGACCGACGCGATCGAGAGCCGCGGCGGCGTTGTCGGCCAGATGACCGGCGACGGCCTGACCGCGGCCTTCGGCGCGGCGGGCGCCGCACCGGTGACCGGTCGCGAGCCGCCGCTCGCCGGCGTCCGGGCCGCGCTCGAGATGGTCGAGCTGACCCGCATGTTCGATGCCGAGCGCGCGACGGCGGTCGGCGCGCCGCCGCTCGAGCTGCAAATCGGGATCGCCACCGGCGAGGTCGTCGCCGGTTGGGCCGGCACGCCACGCCGCAGCGGCTACGTGTGCATCGGCGCGCCGGTGCAGCGCGCTGCGGAACTCGGAGCGACGGGTGCAGCGGTGGGTCGAGCCGTGCTCATGGATGCGGCATCGCGGGCCGCGGTGTCCGGCGAGATCACGAGCGAG
>JBBSUK010000030.1:0-29151 GCA_038234975.1 Burkholderiales bacterium | reverse complement strand
TCTTCCTGCCGCTGAATGACGCGCGTCATGCCCCGCTCCACCGCCCGGTCGAGGCTGCCGTCGCTTTCGAGCTTGCGCACGAGGGCGTCGACCAGTGCGGCGTCGGGCGGGACGGTGGCGGCTGCTTCGGCGGCGCTCGCAGAGCCGAGCGTGCCGACGGCAAGCATCACCGCGAAAAGAAGTCTCGCGACAGGAAGGAGGGAAGTCGTAGGCATCATGGTTGAGCTCGCTCAGCCTGTGGCTTCCACTCGATCGATGTCCGCGCTCGCACCTGGGCGGTCCGGCTCGGGTGGACCCGACTCACGGCTTTCGCCCTGTTTCGACCGTGAGCGATTCATCATGAGCATCATCACGACCATCGACACCGGACAGATCAGTGCGATCAGCACCGGCGCGCTCGCGACGATGAAGGCACGAGCCTCGGGCACGGCGAAATACGCGATGACGGCGACAAGACCCATCACGCCGGCCGTCCGCAACATGGTTTTCATATCGCATCGCATGGCTCGTTCCTTTGCATAGCAACGGATATCAAAAGGTCGCGAAGACTTTCGGCGGCGTGCTTGCGTCGAGCACGTACACGTTCAGCGGCTTCGACTTCGCCCCGGGCATCCCCGGCGCACCGGTCGGCATTCCCGGCACGGACAAGCCGTTGACGGGGCGGTTCTCGTCGATGAGCTGATGCACGTACTTCGCCGGAACGAGCCCCTCGATGACGTACTTGCCGACGATTGCCGTGTGGCAGCCTTCGAGCCTTTCCGGCACGCTGTACTTCTGGTTGATGGATGCCATATCGGTCGAGTTGACGATCTCGACCGCGAAGCCGTTTTCCTCCATGTGTTTTGCATAGAGGTCACAGCAGTAGCAGTTGGGATTCTTGTACAGCTTGACGGGTATGTTCGCGGCCAGCGCAGGAACCTGTGCGGCGGCGAGGGCCAGGGCGGTGAGCGCGAGATTCAGGTTCTTCATGGCATCTTCCTTCGGTGGTTGGGTGATGGTTCATCTTGGGATGCGCTCAGCGCTTCTGGCGGAAGCGGCGCGTGCTCGCTCTCTTCGATCTGAAACTTCCTTTGCTCGGAAGTCCACATCGTCTTCAGATACGCGATCACGTTGCGCACCTCGCCCGGCGAAAGCATCTGCCCGAAGGCGGGCATGGTCATTCGCGAGGTCTTGTTGTAGGGGTCGCGCCAGCCGTTCCTGACGATGCGGTACAGCATGGCGTCGGCGTGCTTCCAGGTGTGGCCTGTGCTGTCGTGCGGCGGGGCGGGCATCTCGCCCGAAGCGTCGGGCCGCTCCCAGTCGGGCATTCCTTCGCCCTTCGCGCCATGGCAGGAAGCGCATTGCGTCGCGTACACGCGACTGCCCGCGGCAATCTGCTTTTCTCTGCCGGACACATCGGAGCCCGACGCGGCGGACGCGAACGCCGCGAGGCCGAGCCCTGCGCTGATCGTCCAGCTACGCATCGAGTCGCTTCCAAGGTGCACTGACAGCGTCGCGAACGTACAGGCCGCCGTCCTGACTCGCGGCGTAGATTGCGCCGCGGGGCGTGACGGTCAAGGCGGCGATGGCCGGGCCCGGCGCGTCGATTTCGGACCATGTCTCGCCACCATCGCGGCTGACGAGGAGCCCTGTGTTCGCCGCGGCGTAGATCTCGCTCGGCCGATGCGGGTCATAGGCGAGCGCGCGAATCGCGCGGCCGAGCTCGCCGGCATCGCGCCAACTGCAAAAGCAATCCATGGCTCGCCGAACGCCTTGCGCGCCGCCGACGAAGAACCAACCGCTCTGCATGCTGCCCGGCATGTTCGAATGAATGAAGGCCGTGATGCCGCCGCGCGGGCCTGCATCCATCAGGCGCCAGTGGCGGCCTGCGTCTTCGCTGCGGTAAATGCCATGCGCCTTCATGTAGACGTATACGGTTCCAGGGCGATCCGCGTGCGTGGTCAGGGCGGCGACGTCGATGCCGGGCAGGCCGTCGTTGCGCTCTATCCAGGTCTGCCCGCCGTCGTCGCTGCGCAGCACGCCGGCTCCGTTTCCGGCGACATAAAGCGCAGGCAGGGAAGCACCATCGGCAGCCGCGGCTGCGATCGAAGTCAGGGTCGGTTCGCTTCGAGGCTTCGGCAGTTCGACGCGGGACCAGACGCGCCCACCGTCGCTGCTTCTGTAGACCGCCTGCCTGGTCGCCTTGAAGAGGACATGGCGGGCCGGATCGAAGGCCAGCCCGACAATGGCTGCCGATGTCGCAGGCTGCGCCGACGAGACCTCGGACGGCGTGGCGGATAGCTGTTCGCCGGCAAGCGCGGTGGTGCTCGCAAGACCTGCAAGGCAGATCGCGACAAGCGCTCTAACAAACGACTGGCCATTCATTTTCACGTTCAGTTCCTGGGGGCTGCGTTCACCGGGCGCCGATCCACGCCGAAGCAGGCGGTGAGGCAGGCGTCGCCAGAGCGCGGTCCAGGGACGCCAGGAACTTGTCGGCCGATTCGTAGCCGATCACGCGATAGCCGGTTTGCCTGCCCTGAGCATCGAAGAAGATGATTCCCGGTGGCCCGAACAGCGAGAAGCGGCGCAGCAGGGCCTGGTCGTCGGCGTTGTTGGCCGTCACGTCGGCACGCAGCACGAGCGCGTCTTTCAGGCGCGCTTGAACGCGCGCATCGCTGAACGTGAAGCGGTCCATCTCCTTGCACGAGACGCACCATTCGGCCCAGAAGTCGAGCATCACGGGCCGGCCACGCGCCGATTCGATCCGGGCGTCGAGCGCGGCCACGGTCTTGACAGGTTCGAAGCGGAGTTCGTTCGATGCCTGCACGGCCCCGCCGCGAAGGCCGGATAGCGGTTGGAACAGATCCTGGCTGCCCGAGAGCGCGCCGATCAAAAGCGCCACGCCGGCGACAAGCGCCATCACGCCCACGCCCTTGAACAGGCGCCGCACGCCGGCGGCACCACCCGGCAGCGGATCGATGGCGTGGACGAACATTGCCGAGACGACCAGTAGCGTCGCCCACAGCAGTTGCTGCGCGACGATCGGGATCACCGGCGACACCAGATAGATCGCCAGGCCGAGCATGGTCACGCCGAAGAAGCGCTTGATCGATTCCGTCCAGCGCCCGGCGCGGCGGAGCAGCGTCCCGGTGCTGGCGCCGACCACCAGCAGCGGCACGCCCATGCCGACGGCCATCGAGAACAGGGCCGCGCCGCCGAGCACCGCGTCGCGGGTCTGGCTGATGTAGAGGAGGGCGCCGGCCAAGGGCGCGGCGACGCACGGGCCGACGATCACGGCCGAGACGACGCCCATCAGGAAGACGCCGATCGCCTGGCCGCCGGGTATGCGGCGACTGACGCCAGCCAGACTTGTCTGCAACGACGACGGAAGCTGCAGCTCGTAGAGCCCGAACATGGACAGCGCCAGCAGCACGAAGACGGCGGCGAACGACCCGAGCACCCACGGGCTCTGCAGCGCCGCCGACAACATCGAGCCGGCCAGGCCTGCGGCGACGCCGGCGGCGGCGTAGGCGATGGCCATGCCCAGCACGTAAGCTGCCGAGAGCCCGACGATGCGGGGCTTCGATGCGTCCCGAGCCTGCCCGGCGATGACACCCGAGAGGATCGGAATCATCGGCAACATGCACGGTGTGAAGGCCAGCAGCACGCCGAAGCCGAAGAACGCCGCCAGCAGGGCCCAGGAGCCGCCTTGCTCGAAAAGCTCTCGAACGCGGCTGTCTTCCGCCGCGCCGCCCGCTGGCGCAGTGCGACCACCGGCGGCGACCGTCGCTGCCGTGCCCGCCTCGGCGGCGGTGGCGCCGAATGCGCCGGGCTCGAGGGAGACCGTGAGGGTCTTGTCGATCGGCGGATAGCAAACCGCGAGCGGCTCGTTGCAGCCCTGGTAGGTGGCGTGCAGCCGGATCGATGTGGCGGGAGCGCCGGATTGCAGCAGGCGAATGACGGTCTCGACCGGACGGTGATAGACCTCGGTCTTGCCGAAGGTCGCGTCGTCCTTCATGTCGCCGCGGGGAAGGGAGACGCTTGCGACCGAAACACCCGCCGGCTCTTCGACGCGAAACTGGATGCGGTCGCGGTAGAGGTAGTAGCCGTCGGCAGGCGTCAAGGTCGCGACGATCGTGTCTGCGGCCCGGGCCCGAACGCTGATCTTGTAGGCCTCGTCCGGCGGGAGCAGTTCGGTCGATGGCGCAGGTCCGGCGAGCCATCGGCCGATGGTGTCGAGCGGGCCGTTCGAAGCCGCAGCAGGGGTCGATCGGGCGGCCGGCTGCGAGCTGAGCGGGAGGGAGCTCTGCGGCTGGGCCGAAGCAGCGCCGACCAGCGCCGCGAGGGCGATGCCGATCGCGAGCCGCAGGGGCACCGAGGCGATCAAGTCTTCTTCTCCAGAAGCGTTGCCACATCGGCCGCCATGACATCGACACCGGTGCCCGCCGTCATCAGCAAACGCAGCCGGCCCGCCGGATCGAAGACGTAAACCGCGCCCATGTGGTCGACGGTGTAATGGCCGTTCGGATCGGCCTTGTTGGCGCTGAAGTACACCTTGAACTCCTTGGCCAGCGCGGCCGTCGTTGCGGCATCGCCCCGCAGGCCGAGAAAGCTCCTGTCGAAGGCCGCCACATACTTCGCCATCACCTCCGGCGTGTCGCGCTCGGGGTCGATGGTCGCGAAAAGGCCCTGGACCCGGCTTGCATCGGCGCCCAGCTTCGTGCGGACCTGCGCCATCTGCGCCAGGGTTGTCGGGCACATGTCGGGGCAGTGCGTGTAGCCGAAGAAGAGCATCACCACCTTGCCCTTGAAGTCGGCCAGGCTGCGCGCCCGGCCGCTGTGATCGACGAGATGAAAGTCGCCGCCCCAGCCGATGCCGGTGATGTCGGTGGACTTGAACGGCGACGCCTGCGGTGCGGCGGCACTGCGCTCGCCGCAGGCGGCGAGCGCCAGCACCAGGGCGACGGTCAGGACGATTCGTGCTCGCATGCCAGGCCTCTTCTATGCGACGACGCGGTAGTTGCGCATCAGCCCGGAGTCTTCGTGCTCCAGCATGTGGCAGTGGTAGAGAAAGAGGCCGGCGTAGTCGGCGAAGCGAACGAGGATGCGCACGCGCTCTCCGGGCATCACGAGCACCGTGTCCTTGAAGCCCTCGTCGACCAGGCCGGCCTTGACTTCGCCGTAGCCACGCGCCGAGCCGCCGCTCGTCGTTCGTCCCAGCACACGGAACTGCAGCCCGTGCACGTGCATCGAGTGCGGCATCGCCATCATCCCGCCCATGCCGTCGTTGCGAAACTCCCAGACCTCTTCGGTGCCGAGCTTCACGGTCTCGAGCGGGCTCGCGGCGAGCATCTCGAAACTCCTGCCGTTGATGCCCCAGGCCATCATGCGCATCGTCAGATCGAACACCTTCGGGCGCTCGAAATTGACGGCGCGTCGCGGGCGCGCCGGCGGCACGTTCGATAGGCGACGCGGCGGTGGCGCCGCCGCGGCGCCACCGCTGCCGACGCGAAAGCGCAGCACCGGGAACGCCGCCCCGTCGGGCAGGCCCGAGCTGCCCATCATCATCCCGCCCATGGCCATGCCGCTTGCGAAGGCCAGGCTGCGCAGCACCGGCTCGGCGCCCGCCGGCCAGCGCGCGAAGTCGACCCACACGTCGAGGCGCTCGGCCGGGGCGAGCATCACGCAGTCGCGCTGCAGGGGCTCGGCGAGCAGGCCGCCGTCGTTGCCGATCACGGTGAGCGGCTTGCCGTCGCTCCAGGCCAGCTTGTAGATGCGCGAGTTCGATGCGTTGAGCAAACGCAGCCGGTGGGCGCGCCGCTCGACGGGAAGGCTCGGTTCGAGTTGGCCGTTGACGAGGATGTCGTCGCCGAACATGCCCATCATGCCGGCCATCATCCCGCCCCTGCCACGACCCATCATGCCGCCGCCGCGCATCATGCCGCCGCCACCCATCATTCCGCCGCGTGGCTTTGCAGCCGTCTCCACCCCTTCGTTCAGGTAGACGAGCTGGTTATCGCCGTCGAGGCTGCGATCCTGGATGACGAGCGGAATGTCCTGCTCACCGCTGGGCAGTCCGAGCGCGGCCTCCTCGTCGTCGCTCACCAGGAACAGCCCGGCGAGCCCGAAATAGACCTGCTTTCCCGTCCGGCCGTGCGGGTGCGGGTGAAACCAGTAGGGGCCGGCGCGGTTGAGAACGGTGAACTCGTAGACGTAGCGCTCGCCCGGCCCGATAGCGAAGCGTGGATGCCCGTCCATGTCGTCGGGAACGTGCAGGCCGTGCCAGTGGACGATGGTCGATTCCGGCAAGCCGTTGATCAGCTCGATGCGCACGCGCTGGCCTCGGCGGACGCGGATGATCGGCCCGAGGTAGCCGCCGGCAGACGCTTCGAGTGCGTTCCGATTCCCTTGGATCAGCTTGCCGTGATAGCGCCAGACGCGGGTGGGATCGCCGCTGCGCAGTGTCACCTGATCAGGCACGGCACGCAGTTCGATGTGGAGATCGAGGGCCGCGTCATCGTGCGACGTCGCCGCCGTAGCGGGAAGGCGGAAGGCTGCATTTGCCGTTACGGCGGCGGCACCGAGCAAAGCAGCGCGCCGCGGCCGATTCACGCAGTCGGAACCAGTCCTGTTCATGAGTTCTTACCCGCGGGCAGGTAGCCGCGGATCGTCCGCACGACCTTCGGATCGTCCCAGGTTGCAGGCCCGAGCTTGCGGGCCACTTCGCGACCCTCGCGGTCGATCAGCAACGTGAGCGGGACGCCTGTCGCGCCGAGCGTGCCGACCTCGTGAAGCGAGTCGATGTAGGGATGCAAGTGCTTGATTCCGATCTGCTTGAAGAACGCGCGCACAACGGGCAGGCCTTCCGCGTCGATCGACACCGTCAGCACTTCGAAGTCGGGTCCGCCGAGGCTCGCCTGGAGCCGGTCGAGAGTGGGCATCTCCTCCCGGCATGGCGGACACCAGGTGGCCCACACGTTGAGCAGCACGACCCGGCCGCGGAAGTCGGCGAGACGCTTCGGCACACCGTTCTCGTCGCTGAACCGCAACGCCCCGGCGTCGCGAGGAACCGGATGCGGCGCAAAGGACGCGAGATCGGGGCTTGTCTTGGCAGCGTTGGCTCGATAGACCCCCCATCCGGCCGTCAGCGCTGTAAGGCCTGCAGCGGCGGCGATCGCAGCCCGGCGCGAAACGCGCGGCGCATGCAGCGGCGCGGCGGGCACGCTTGCCTCGACGGCAGATGCCGGCGTCTCGGAACTGAATGGCTCGTCGCTCACGGACACTGCTTCTTGATGAACGTGGCGATCTCTTCAAGGTGCGAGAACACGACCGCGGCACGATCGCCGCGCATGCCGTTGCCGACGATCACCGGGTGGCCGGCAACCGGCCCGCTGACGCTGCCATCGGTCTTGAAGCGCAGGTTGAATTCCCAGAACGTCCGGGTCTTGCCGTCGCCGGTCGAAACCCGATAGGCGTCGCCGCAGTGCCGGATCGCCGTCACGCGCGACAGGGGAGGGGCTTGCTTCAGGTCCGGCAGGCCGACGTCCGGCGGCGCCATGCGCCCGGCGGAGACGGCTTGGAGGTATGCGATGAGATCGGCTCGGGCCCGCGCATCGGCGATGCCGACGAAGCCCATGCCGTGGCCGGGAACGAGCGCGGCGGGGTCCTTGAGCCAGGCGTCGAGATGTTGCTCGTCCCATCTCAGGCCAGAGGTCTTCAGCGCCGCCGAGTAACGACCGAACCCGTCGGCCGTGCCTGCCTTGCGGCCGACAACGTTCCACAGGCTAGGTCCGGTCAGGTTGCGCCCCGGCAACAGCGAGTGGCAGGCAAGGCACGCCCGTGCGGCCTGCGCACCCCGAGCCGGCTCGCCCGCTGCCTGGGCGGCAGTACCGACAGCGAGCAATGCCAGCAACGCCGCAATACGGCGCCGACAGGAACGCAGATCCATGGAATCGCCCTACTTGCGCAGCACACGGGGGTGCTGCCGAGCTTGCCTGTACTTGGATGGGGACGACACGTGTCGCCATCGTTCCAGGACCGTTGCCGCGACCACCTCAACGGTGAGGCGCAGCGCCTGATTCGCTTCATCCCGCGCGACAACGCCGAACGCCGAACGCGCAGTTGATCAGGCGGTGGTGCGAGGAGGGCGCTCCGGGGCGCCGGTCATGAAACCGACGATCGGGTCGGCAGGCGAGGCGGCAGGGACGCCGTCTCGCGGAACTTGCATGACGAGAGGAAGCGCCGGCAGCGAAACTGCGACGATCGCGCAGCCGGCCGCTGCCGCGCAGTGATCCGGCGAGTGATCGGATGGCTGAGTGCCTTGCGCAGAGCCACCGCAATCATTGATCGCGGTATTGACGGTGGTCTGGGCAACTTGCAGCGCAATCCCCGCAGCATCGCGGTCGAATCTTGCCGATGTTCCGGCCGAGTGCGATGGCGGCATCTGCATCGACTTGCAGTGCTGCATGCCGCTGCTCGCGAACACCTGAAGCGGCAGCGCAATCAAGAGCAGGCTGTAGAGCGCCTTGCGTATGCCGATGACCATCATTCGAGTATAGGACGCGCCTCGGCGCGCGCAGAAGCCCTGCTCTTCGTTGACGGGGACTTTTCCTCGCATGTTGGCAGTGGTCGCGATAACGGAGTGGGTCTTACCGTCCGGCCCGCTGCCGCTACTTCGAGCGCAGGTACTTGAAGAGAGCCAACGCCGCCAGGATGAGCACCGCGACACCGAGAAGCCAGCCGATCGCCATCCCGCCCATCATCCAGCCCATACCCGATCCGTCCATCATGCCGTTCATCATCTTCGATCCTCTCAAGGTTGCGGGTAACGCCTCGCCGCGTCGGCTCAGGCCCTCGCCAGAGCCTCGTATCCCATCGCCGCGAGCGTCGATTCAATCTTCTGCGCCGTGACGCGCTCAGGATCCCCCTCGACCGTTGCCGAGCCTGGCTGCAGGGTCACGTCGACCTTCTGCACCCCATCCAGGCCGCTCAGCGCCCGTTGCACGCTGCTCGTGCAGCCACCGCAGGACATGCCTTTGACGTCGAACTTGAAGGTTTGCATTTTTCGATCCTTGATTGCTTGATGAGCGATCGCCTTGGGCCGACCGACGACGAAGCTTCAGGGTTGCCATGGGGGCAAGGTCAAGCGGCCGAGGTTGACCCTGCTGTCTTCATGCCCGGCCAGCCGCTTGACTCTGACCCGATAGGAAGGTTCAGACTCGCCTGAGTTTCCGCTGCCTGACCCATTCCATGAGCACCGCCGCCCTGACGCATCCCATGCTCGACACCGTCGACCTGCAGATCGAAGGCATGACCTGCGCGTCGTGTTCGTCGCGCGTCGAGAAGGCTCTGGCGAAGGTTCCAGGCGTCGTCTCGGCCGAAGTCAACCTGGCCACCGAGCGCGCAGAGGTGCAATTCGAGTCACCGGCCACGACCAAGGCGCTGATCGCGGCGGTGCAAACCGCTGGGTACTCGGCGAGCAAGCCGTCATCGTCGGCATCTTCGACGGCCGCGGGCGCCACATGGTGGCCGATCGCCGTCGCGGCGGCGCTGTCGCTTCCTCTGGCCCTGCCGATGTTCGGCCTGCTGTTCGGCCGCCACTGGATGCTGGGCGGATGGTTGCAGCTCGCATTGGCAACTCCTGTGCAGTTCTGGCTCGGTGCGCGCTTCTATCGAGCGGGCTGGAGCGCAGTGCGAGCGGGTGCGGGCAACATGGACCTGCTGGTCGCCCTCGGCACCTCCGCCGCGTACGGCCTGAGCCTCTATGAGCTGTTCGCGCACGGCGGCGAAGCCATCGGCCACCTGTATTTCGAGGCCTCTGCCATCGTCATCACACTGGTGCTGCTCGGCAAGTGGCTCGAAGCCCGGGCAAAGCGGCAGACAACCGAGGCGATCCGCGCCCTCAACGCCTTGCGCCCCGAGACCGCGCGCTTGCGCCGGGACGGTGCCGACGTCGAGGTGCCGATCGGCGACGTTCGCGTCGGCGATGTCGTCGTCGTCAAGCCGGGCGAGCGCGTGCCGGTCGACGGGCTCGTGCAGGAAGGCGCCAGTCACCTCGACGAGTCGTTGATCACGGGCGAGAGCCTGCCGGTCACGCGCGAGGCGGGCGGCCGCGTCACCGGAGGCTCGGTGAACGGGGAAGGATTGCTGCTGGTGCAGACCACCGCCGTCGGGGCCGAGTCGACGCTGGCGCGGATCGTCCGGATGGTCGAGTCGGCGCAAGCCAGGAAGGCGCCGATCCAGCGCCTCGTCGATCGGGTGAGCGCCGTCTTCGTGCCGGTCGTGATCGGCATCGCTGCGCTGACGCTACTGGCCTGGGGCCTCGGCACCGGGCAGTGGGAACAGGCCATTTTGAACGCCGTGGCGGTCCTGGTCATTGCCTGCCCGTGCGCGCTGGGCCTGGCCACGCCCACGGCGATCATGGCCGGCACGGGCGTGGCCGCCCGGCACGGCATTCTCATCAAGGACGCCGAGGCGCTCGAGATCGCCCACGCGATCCGGGTCGTGGCGTTCGACAAGACCGGAACCATCACCGAGGGCAAGCCGTCCCTGGTCGAGGCATTGCCCTCGGACAGCACGCGCACCTCCTTGCTCGCCTTTGCGGCGGCGATACAGGCCGGCAGCGAGCATCCTTTGGCGCGAGCCGTGCTGGAGACCGCGCAGGCGGAGGGCATCGATGTTCCGCGTGCGTCCGATGTGCGAGCGCTGCCGGGCCGCGGCATGGCCGCCGAAGTCGATGGACGCCAGATGCGTCTCGGCAGCTCGCGCCTGATGGAGGAACTCGGTGTCGACCGCTCGGCCCTCGGTTCGCAGGCGGATCTGCTCGCAGCAGAAGGCCGGACCGTCTCCTGGCTCGCCGACATCACCGATCAGCCGCACCTGCTTGGCCTCCTCGCCTTCGGCGATGCCGTCAAGGCGAGTGCGGTTGCTGCCATCGCACGCCTGCGTTCGATCGATGTGCAGTCCGTTCTCGTGACGGGCGACAACCACGGCAGCGCAGCTGCGGTCGCGGCTGCGGTCGGCATCGATCGGGTCGAGGCCGAGGTCCTGCCCCAGGACAAGGCAGCCATCATCGACAGGCTGAAGCAAGGCGGGCAGGCTGTGGCGATGGTCGGCGACGGCATCAACGACGCGCCGGCTCTCGCTGCGGCCGACGTCGGCATCGCCATGTCCACCGGCACGGACGTGGCCATGCACGCGGCCGGCATCACGCTCATGCGCGGCGACCCCGCGCTGGTCGCGGATGCGATCGACATCTCGCGCCGCACCTATCGCAAGATCCGGCAGAACCTGTTCTGGGCATTCGCGTACAACGTGGTCGGCATTCCACTGGCAGCCCTCGGCCTGCTGAGCCCGGTCATCGCGGGTGCGGCGATGGCACTCAGCAGCGTCAGCGTCGTATCGAACGCGCTGATGCTTCGGCGCTGGAAAGGTCAATCGCGATGAGCCCGTCCATGAACATCGGCCAGGCGGCCAGCCAAGCCGGCGTGTCGGCCAAGATGGTTCGCCATTACGAATCGCTCGGCCTCTTGCCGAAGATCGCTCGCACCGACTCCGGCTACCGACAGTACGAAGAGCGGGACGTGCACACGCTGCGCTTCATCCGCCGCGGCCGTGACCTGGGGTTCAGCATGGCCGAGATCGCCGACTTGCTCAAGCTCTGGCAGAACCGGCGCCGCGCCAGCGCCGACGTGAAGCGGATCGCGCTGGCCCACGTCGCCGATCTGGATCGGCGGATGGCGGAGATGGCGGCGATGAAGAAGACGCTGGAGAACCTGGCCGACTGCTGCAGGGGCGACGACAGGCCCGACTGCCCGATCCTCGACGAACTCGGCAGCGCCTGGCCTCCGCCGTGAACCCCGTGCCGGACTGCTGGCTTCGGCAAAAGGCGAGGCTCAATGTCGGTGCAGGTGGTGGGCATCCGGCACGTGGGCATGCGCATGCCGGATCGGCGAATGTCGGTGCCCGTGACTGTGTGACCCGTCCGGCATCGGCTCGTGCCGGTGATCATGGTGACCATCGTCGTGGCGATGCGCGTGTTCGTGCTCGAGCGGGTCGTGGGTGTGCGGATGCCGGTGCGTCTCCGCAAGGTGGATCAAGACCCCGGCGAGCATCGACAGTCCACCAATCGCCATCAGCCAGGTGGGGGAGCGATCGCCCATTGCAAAGGCGAGGGCGGCACCGATGAAGGGGGCGAACGCGAACACCGAGCCCGTGCGCGCGGCACCGAAGGAGCGCTGCGCCAGGAGGTAGAAGCGCAGGCTCAGACCGTACCCCACGGCGCCGATCGCCAGCATGCCGGCCGCCGCAGCGAGTTCGGGCATGGGCTCCCTGAAGAGCACGCTCAGCACGACGGTCGCGCACGCGCCGAGCGCTGCCTTGGCCAGGACGACCTGGCCCGGATCCCGATCGGCTAGCGCACGCGAGAGCGTGTTGTCGACGCCCCACGCCGCGGTTGCCAGCAGCACAGCAAGCACACCGGGAATTCGGGTGCTGCCCTGCTGGCCCTGGTCGACCACGAGGAACGCAGCGCCTGCCGCCAGCAGCAGCAGCGCCATCCGAACCCGGGTGTCCATCGACTCGCGATAGAGCCACCACGCGAACAGGGCCGTGAAGAGGGCCTCGAGGGTCAGCATGAGCGAGGCGCTGGTACCGCTGGTGTGTTGCAGCCCCCATGCCAACGCAACAGGTCCGATGACCGAACCGAAAGCGGCCATGGCGAGGAGCCGTTTCAAGTCGCCGCGGACGAGGCGCGCCTCGCGTTCGATCGGAAGCCGCAGTGCCGCACCGGCGAGGGCGGCGCCGGCATACAGAAGGGCGGCAGTGGTGAAAGCGCCGAGGCCGACGCCCATGCGCTGCACCAGGGGAGTGCTGGCACCGAAGAGCACTGCGGCGGCGAGCGCCAGGAGCGCACCGCGAGCGGCGGGGAAGGTTTGCACTCGAAGCATCAGGCCAATCGAAGTCCGACAGCCGGCGCGACTCCTGGCTCCATGCTGCCCGTTGTCATGGTCATGGCATCTCGAAAGTCTGGTGGTGATGCACAGACTACCAAGTCGTCACTCTCCAATGTCAGTCGTCTAGCGCGCGCGAGTCAGGCGAAAACTTCGGGCCGGTCCGCGTATTGATCAGGTACGTGACAACGACGACGACGATGACTGCGGCCTGTGCCAGCAAGGTCTGCAGCGAGGGATGCATGCCCAGGGCGTCGATGCGCGGGAACGCGACAGGATCGACCGATAGCATCCCGGCCTCCTGCAGGGCGGCCACCCCCTTGCCTGCCAGCACGACGGCCAACACGGCGACGAGCAGGGAACTCGCGGCGAAGAACTGGCCGATCGGCAGGCGGGCGCTGGTGCGAAGCAGGACTGCGGCGAGGATGCCGAGCACGACGATGCCGCTCCCCAGCCCGGCGAGCAGCGGCAGGCCGTTGCCCGGTGTCCAGAGCGCGGCGTAAAAGAGCACCGTCTCAAAGACTTCGCGGTAGACCGCGACGAACGACAAACCGAACAGCAGCCACGCGGTGCGCTGGTTGAGTGCCGCGGAGAGCTTGGCTTGGAGATAGATCTGCCAGCGCCCCGCAACGCTCTTCTGGTGCATCCACATGCCCACGCCGAGGAGAACGACCGCGGCGAAAAGCGAAGAGAAGCCTTCGGTGAGCTCGCGACTGGCACCGCTGATGCCGACGAAGTACGTGGCAGCCAGCCAGGTGACGCCGCCACCAGCCAGGGCGACGACCCAGCCGGCGTGGACGTAGGGCAGCACGTCCCGGCGCTCTGCCTTGCGCAGGAACGCGATCATGGCGACGACCACCAGGAGTGCCTCGACGCCTTCGCGTAGAAGAATCGTCAGCGCGCCGACGAACGTCGACACCGCATCGCTCTCGGACGGCGCCAGACGCGTGTCGACGCGATCGAACAAGGCGAAAAGCGAAGCCGCGGTCGATTCGACTTCAGGGGCCGTACCCGTCGCCACCTTCGAGCGATAGTTGCCCATCGCCGTTTCGACCTCGCTCATCAAGGCAGCGTCGCGCACCTTGAGGGCCGGCTCAAGCGGCTCGAAGCCGTCGAGATACGCCGAAAGTGCCAGCCGCGTCGCCGTGGCACGGTCGCCAGCACGAGCCGCCTCAACGCTCTCCGTCAGCCTGGCCCTCGTCAGCGAGGTGGATCGAGTGCCGCCTGCCAAGTCGGCAGGGTGGCTGCGGGCCCAGGCCACCACCTGCGCCGCCGCGGTCGGCTGGATCTTCGCGGCCAGCGCGCTCTCGGACGTCTGCGCCAGGCCGTCGAGCGTCCCGACCAGTTCCCGTGCCGCGGATGCTGACTTCCATGCGGCGGCACCGGCACTCCTTTCCGCGTCGGTATAGGCCAGTGTTCCGGCGAAGAAGGCAAGCGCCCAACGATCTTCGTCCGACAGGGAGGCCTGGAAGCTCGGCATGGCGGTGCCGCTCACGCCTTGGGAGATGATCTGATACAGCGCGGCGACGGAACGCTCGCGCGCACGGGTCCGATCAGCGAGATTGGTTGGGTGCGGATTCAGGTTCGCGGCGAGCGGCCCGTCGGCATGTCCCCCCGACCCGTGGCAGGTTGAGCACTGCGACGCGAAGAGGGTCGCGCCGCGAGCGACATCGGGTGCGCGCGACGGCGACAACGGAAATGGATAGGCCTTCAACAGCCCGCTCGCCAAGGCATGCGCCTTTGTCGCGACGACGCGTGGTTCGGCCTTGCCGGCGACGAGCGCCTTCAGTTCGTCCGCGTCGATCTGCAGACGCGAGCGCGCCGCGCTGTCCGGCAAGGCCGACAGCGAGCTTGCGGCCGTCTGCGCGAACTCCGTCATCTCCATGTACTCCGACTCACGAACGACCTTGCCGTCGGCGACCGCACCCGCGTAGTCGACCGCGATGTAGTCGAGCAACTGCCAGGTGCGCCTGGCCGTCTCGGTCGCATCCGGTTCCGCTGCGCTCGCCCCCATGACCGTCATCAGCAGCGCGAGGGCCAGGAAAACGAACGCCGATGGGCGGCTGAACTTCATGACGCCGATTGTCAATCTAAGTGAGAACCATTATCGACGGAAAGCGTCATTTGTTTGCTTCCGGCATCACCATCCTCAGGTCGAGGCGACCAAAGCGGGCGCGCGAAGAAGCCGCAAGCCGTTCGCGACGACCAGCAGCGTTGCGCCCAGGTCCGCGAACACCGCCATCCACATCGTCGCGCTGCCGAATACCGCGAGAGCAAAGAACACCACCTTGATCCCGAGGGCAAGCGAGATGTTCTGCCACAGCACCGCATGGGCGCGCCGCGACAGCCGGATCGTCTCCGGAATGCGGCGCAGGTCGTCGTTCATGATGACGATGTCGGCCGCTTCCATCGCAGTGTCCGTGCCCGCGCCACCCATCGCGAAGCCGATGTCGGCTTTTGCCAGGGCGGGTGCGTCATTGATGCCGTCGCCGGTCATTGCCGTCGCGCCGTGTCGCTTCTTCAGCGCTTCGATCGCGGCCAGCTTGTCCTCTGGCAGCAGATTGCCTTGCGATTCGTCGATGCCCGCCTCTTTGGCGATGCTCGAGGCGGTGGCGGTGTTGTCGCCGGTCAGCATGATCGGCGTCACGCCCATCGACTTGAGCTCTTCGATGGCGGCACGCGAGTGCGCCTTGATCGTGTCCGCGACCGTGAACAACGCCAGAACGCCGGCTTCCCCGCAGAGAAGGGTGACGGTACGGCCGGCTTCCTCGTGCGTTCGCAAGACGGCTTCGAGTTCGTCGCTGCATTGACCGCGCTCTTCGATAAGGCGATGGTTGCCCAGCACGTAGGTCTTGCCGGCGATCTCTGCCTGAACGCCGCGACCGGCGAGCGCCTTGAAGTTCTCGACGGGCTCGCTCTCGAGCTTCAAGCCCTGGGCGATCGCCTTAGAGACCGGATGATCGGAACGCGCCGCGAGGCTGGCGGCCAACATGAACAGTGCCGCCTCGTCCGCACCCTGCGCCAACGCAGCCGACTTGACCAGCTTCGGCTTGCCCTGGGTGATCGTGCCGGTCTTGTCGAGGGCGATCGCCTTGATGTTCCGCGCTTCCTCGAGATAGGTGCCGCCCTTGATCAGGATGCCGCGTCGCGCCGCGGCGGCGAGCGCGCTGACGACCGTGACGGGCGTCGAGATAACCAGCGCGCAAGGACAGGCGATCACGAGCAGCACGAGCGCTTTGTAGAGTGCCGCGGGCCACGCCCAGCCCAGCAGCAGGGGGGTGAGGAGGGCGACGGCCAAGGCGAGGGCGAATACGGTGGGCGTGTAGACGGCGGCGAACTTGTCGACGAAGCGCTGCGTCGGTGCCTGCGTCCCCTGCGCCTCCTCGACGGCATGGATGATCCGCGCCAGCGTGGTGTTGGCAGCAACAGCCGTGACGCGGAATTCCAGTTCGCCGGTCTGGTTGATCGTGCCTGCGAAGACGGTGTCACCGACCGCCTTGTCGACGGGGATGCTCTCGCCGGTGACCGGCGCCTGGTCGATGGCGCTCGAGCCCATGGTAATGATGCCGTCGAGCGGCACGCGCTCGCCCGGACGGATCCGGACGACCGCCTGCAAAGCCACTTGGTTCGCGGGCAGACGCGACCACTGGCCACCAGCCTGCTGCACGTCAGCGTCTTCGGGCGTCAGGGCGAGAAGCCCCTTGATCGCATCGCGAGCGCGATCGGAGGCGCGCGCCTCAATCAGCTCGGCGATCGAGTACAGCGCCATCACCATCGCTGCCTCCGGCCACTGGCCGATGAGAAAGGCGCCGGTGACCGCGACCATCATCAGCGCGTTGATGTTGAGCCGCCCATGGAGCAGGGCGTTGAAGCCCTTCTTGTAGACATCGAGCCCGGCCAGGCCGATGGCGAACACGGCAAGTGCCATCTCGGCCGCCTGCTCGACGGTCGTGTCGCCTGCAACGAAGGACACGATCTCGGCGGCGACGGCCAGCGCGAGGGAGAGCCCGAGCCGAGTCACGCTGATCCCCGCGTTCTCCGGCTGCGAGGCGGGTACGGAGTTGCCATCCTCTGAGGATGGCGGGACCGGTTGAGGATCGAATCCGGCCTTTCGGATCGCGGCGATGGCCAGCGGCAGCGCCGCTTCGGAAGCCGACAGGCCCAGGGTCCGGTTCCCCAACTGGAAGGTCATGCCGTGCACGCCCTGGATCCCGGCGACCGCGCGTCGAATCTCCGCCTCCTCTACCGTGCAGTCCATGCTCGCGATCCGAAACAGCGCAGCATCCTTGCGTTCTGCCGAAGGCATGCTCTCGACAGTCGCGTTCGTGGTGGTTTTCATGATCAGCAGGATTGGAAACCCTGGAGCCGGTATAGAGTCAAGGCGTTGTCCGATGGCCTTGCTGCAGTGCTCGGATCGCTTGCTGGAGGACGTACGTGAAGATCGGAGAGCTCGCCCAGGCGACCGGCACGCAAGTTGAGTCCGTTCGTTTCTACGAGCGGGAGGGTTTGCTTCCCAAGCCGCGCAGAACGGCCGGCAATTACCGCATCTACGACGGCAGTCACGTCGAGCGGCTAGCCTTCATCCGCCACTGTCGTTCGCTCGACATGACGCTCGACGAGATCAGGATGCTGCTGCGGTTCAAGGACGCGCCGGCCGAGAGCTGCGGCAACGTGAACCAGCTCCTGGACGAGCACATCGGCCATGTCGCTGCCCGGATCTCTGAGCTTCGCTCGCTGCAGCTGCAGCTGAAGGAACTGCGGGCGCAATGCTCGGCGGCGTCGGGCGCGGACTGCGGCATCCTGCAGGAGCTTGCCCAGGCGGCTTTCGTCGAGCAGGCGCCGACAAAACACCGCCTCCATGTAGGTGGCACGCACGCCCGTGTCGGTCGCCGAGCGAAGTAAACGAGCTTCGACCGCAGGCTGTCTGTTCACCGATCGGATGCGGGCCCTCAGCAGGAAATGTCGCTCCAGTGAGAGAAGGGCTTGGTAGAAACTGAAAGGCGCGTCGATTCTGCTCAGCGGTAGCCGCCCTCGGTCGGGTTGTGGATGATCCACACCAGGTTGCCGCCACCGTAGTCGCCGAGCGAGCCGCCGGAGAAGATGAGGCGCCCCTGGTTCTTGAACACCATCTCGAAGCGGTGGCGGTCGGAGCCGAAGTAGAACGGGATGAACGCCCGGCCCGTGATGTAGGCGCCCTGGTCGGTCGGCTGGGTGCCCACGGTGTCGATCGCCTGGCGCATCGACATGCCGATCTGCAGGCGCGAGAAGCGGCTGTTCGGGGCCGGTCGGCCGGTGATCTCGCCTTCCCAGCCGCCGAGGCCCTTGACCTGCTGGCCGCTGCCGGACTCGATCTTCGACGAGTCGACGACATCGCCGCGTGCGTTCATGCCGGCAGTCGATTTCGCGGCCGGCGCGGCGGGTGCCGACGACGAGGACGAGCCTCGGTTGGCGGCGCAGCCGGCCATGCCGAGCGCCAGTGCGGCGGCGATCGGCAGCAGAGTACGGGTGGCGAGGGTCATGGCGCTTTTCCTATCGGTGGTGGAAGAACGGGTTGCCGATCGAAGCCGGAGCGTCAGAACATCGCCCCGTTGATGGAGACGATCTGGCCGCTGATGTAGCCGGCGTCGTCGGAGCACAGGAAGGCGACGAGCGCGGCGACCTCGTCGGCGCGGCCCGCTCGCTTCATCGGCACCATCTTCTCGATCGTCGCCGGGTCGAATGTCGAAGCGGCCATGCCGGTGTCGATGATGCCCGGCGCGACGGCGTTGACGGTGATGCCGCGGCTGGCGAGTTCGAGCGCGAGCGATTTCGTCGCGCCGTGCAGCGCGCCCTTGGCGGCAGCGTAGTTCACCTGGCCGCGGTTGCCGGTGAGCGCGGCGATCGACGAGATGTTGACGATGCGGCCCCAGCGGGTGCGGATCATCGGCATCGACAGCGGCTGCGTCACGTTGAAGAAGCCGTTGGCCGAGACGGCGAGCACCTGATCCCACTGCTCGCCCTTGAGCGCCGGGAACGCGGCGTCGGCGTGAACGCCGGCGTTGTTGACGAGGATCTGGATCGCGCCGCCGCCGACGAGCCGCTCGCAGGCGCTGCGCGAGGCATCGCGGTCGGTCACGTCGAAGGCGACGGCTTCGGCGCTGCCGCCGACGGCGTGAATCTCGGCGGCGACGGCTTCGGCGGCATCGAGGCGCGTGCTGGCGTGTGCGACGACATGCGCGCCGCCTTGCGCGAGACGCAGCGCGATGGCGCGGCCGAGGCCGCCGCTCGCGCCGGTGACGAGGGCGCGTCGTGCGGGCGGGGGTGTCGCTGTCATGGCGTGGAGTCCGTCAGCAGCACGACCGCGAGACGACCCGAGGCGACTTCGTTGCCGGCGTGCACCACCCGCCACGCATAGAGGATGCGCGCCGCGTCGCCGGCCTGCCGCTCGGCGGTGATCGCGAGCTCGTCGGGCTCGCCGTTCGTCGGCAGCGGTAGGTCGTCGAGCCGCCAGCGCGCGAGCTGCACGTCGCGTGCGCTGGCGAGCAGGCCGGGTGGCGCGCGCTTTCCGGCGCCCTGCGCGACCAGGCCGCCGTGCAGCGCTGCGGCCTGCGCGGCGTACTCGATGGCCGCCGTCGCCAGCAGGCCGCTGGCGGTGCGCAGCGGGTGCGTCGGGTCACGGTGGCCGCTCGCTGCGCACGCGATCGAACGCTCGTCCCAGGCGCTGGCGCGGTCGAGCAGGCACATGGCGCCGCGGTGCGGCACCAGCGCCTCGATGTCCGACCTTCCGAGCGGCGGCTTCAAGGCCGTGCTCCGGCCGGCACGCTGCCGACGAGCAGGACGTTCGCGAACGGCGTGCCGTGGTGCATGGGCCGGCTCGTCACGGCGAAGCCGAGCGAGTGCAGCGCATCGCGCCATGCCGCGAGCGGGCGGCAGTAGGTCGGCGGCAGCGGGTTGCGGCGCAACGTCGTCACGGCGTGGTCGACCCACTGGGTGATGACGAAGCGGCGCCGCGACGACCGGTCGCCGACGCGCAGCACCAGCCTGCCACCGTCGGCGAGCGCCTCGCGGACGCGGCGCAGCACGGCGTCCTGCGCCGCGTGGTCGATGTAGTGCAGCACGTCGAGGATGGCGACCACGTCGGTCTTCGGGAAGGCGACCTCGCGCATGTCGCCGCAGACGAACGACGCTGCTCCCGTCGTCTCGCCGAGTGCACCGCGGGCGCGCTCGATGTCGCGCTGCATGAACTCGATGCCGACGACGCGCGTGCCGTGCGGAGCCGCCGGCCAGTCGCTCGGCCAGCGACCGGCGCGGCCGAACGCGCCGGCCGAGGCGAGCAGGCTGGCGAGCAGCCCTTGGCCGCAGCCGATGTCGAGGACGCGCTCGCCGGGCTGCACGAGCCCGGCCTCGAGCAGATGCCGGAAGACCGGGTCGAAGCGAAGCTTGCCGCGCGCGAAGAACCAGGCGAACCGGCCGGCGCGGCGATAGGGTGCGCTGGCCGCGTCGACGAGCGCAGCCCAGGCGTCGTCCGCCGCCACCATCGCCGATGCGTGGGTGGTGTTCATCGCGGATCCGGGCCGGGTGTTGCGGCCGCGTCGAACGCATCGGGCAGCGTCACGAACCGGACGCCTGCCGCCCGCGCCCGTTCCGCCAGACGCGGCAGCACGCCGAGCAGGACGGCACGGCCGTCGTCCATGCGCGCCGCATGGCCGTCGTGAGCGAGCAGGATGTCGCCTGCCGCGAGGTCGGCCGACAGCGCATCGGCGACACGGACCGGGTCGCCCCGCACGGTGTCGAAGCCGCGCCGCGTCCAGCTCACCAGCTCGAGGCCGAGCCGCTCGAGCACGATCGGCAGGAAGGGGTTGCGCAGGCCTGCCGGTGCGCGGAAGAAGCGGGGCCGTTCGCCGGTCGCGTCGGCCAGCCGCTCCTGCGCGGCGGCGATGTCGTGGGCCATGGCCTTCGGTCCGAACAGCGAGAACGCGTTCGAGTGCCGGTCGCTGTGGTTCTGCATGCTGTGGCCGCGTCGCACGATCTCGCGCGCCAGTGCGGCATGGCGCGACGCTTCACGCGCGATGGCGAAGAAGGTGGCGCGAACCTCGAGCGCGTCGAGCAGGTCGAGCACGCGCGGCGTCACCTCGGGATCGGGGCCGTCGTCGATCGTGAGCGCGATCTCGCCGCGGCGCCGAGCGGCCTGCGGAAGGCGCGTCCAGTTGCGGCCGAGCCACTGCGAGCGCGGCCACAGGCCACCGCCGGTCAGCGCGACGTGGTTGGCGACGACCGCGCCCGCCGCCCAGGGCCACAGCGCCGGAGCGGCGATGACGAGCGCCCCCGCACCGACGTGGCAGGCGACGCTCGCCTTCACATAGCCCGGCCAGCGCGGCTTCGGGTCGGTGTTGCGGACAGGTGCGGTGGCGCTCACGAGGCGTGCATTTTTCCATGCAGCGGCGTGGCCGCCCACCCGTCACGACGGGCGATGAACGCGGCCGAGAAGACGAGGCACAGCAGCGTTCCCGGTGCGACGACGATGCCGATCGCGCGCAGCACCGGGATCGAGGAGGTGGCGAGCATGGCGAACGAGACGACGATCGTGAGGTTGGCGAGCAGCAGCGAGGCGAGCGTGTCGAGCTCGCTGGCGCCGCCGGTCGAGTCGCCGTGGACTCCCGCCGGCGCCTGGCGGAGCTGGTCGAAGAAGAGCGCGTAGTTCGAGCCGATCGCCACCGTGAGCAGCAGCCCCACGATGTGCAGGATGCCGAGCGCGGCGCCGGAAGCGGCCAGCGCGCCGAGGACGACGAGCACCGACGCCGCCAGCGGCAGCAGCACGCGCGCGAGGCGACGCGCGCTGCGCAGGTTCCAGGCGAGCAAGGCGACGACGGCGAGTGCGCCGATCGCGGCCTGCCAGATCGCGCGCTCGACGTAGCGTGCGTAGAGCGCGTCGAGCTCGGGCTTGATGGCGACGAGGCGTGCGTCGGAGACGTCGGCGAGTGCGGCGCGCAGCCGTGGCAGGTCGAGGGCGCGGTCGGGAGCGGGCTGCAGGTTGATGAAGGCGCGCCATGGCTTGCCGTCCTTCGCCGGCAGCAGCAGCGCGTCGACGGCGGCAGCGAGCGGCGTGCCGTCGATCGAGGCTCGGCCGATCGGCGGCGCCGCTCTCGCCGCCACGGCGTCGGCGATGAAGGCTTCGAGCCGGTCGGCGGGCAGCGGTCCGCCGTCGGTCGCGGCGACGAGTCGGTCGCGCAGCGTTTGAGCGTCGGGGATCGCCGCTCGGCGGGCGGCCTGCACCTGCGGGCTCGGCAGGAAACGGGCCGGTGACGTGTAGCCTTCGAGCGCGCCCTTGCGCATCAGCGCATCGAGTCGCGTTCCGGCGCGCTCGGCGGCGGCCAGCGCCCCGGCCTCGCTGCTGCCGCTGACGACGACGAGCGTGCCGGTGTCGGGCGCGCCCAGGTCGGCGCGGAGCTCCGCGTCGCGGGCCAGCGCCTCGGGTGCGATCGGGCTCAGATCGGTGAGCTGGCCGCGCCACGGCGACGGCGAGAAGGCGAGCGCGAGCGCACCGGCGACGACGAGCGCGGCCAGCGGCCAGCGCGCCGCGGGCAGCCGCTGTGCGCTGCGCTGCATGAAGCGGCCGAGCGCGTCGCGCAGCCGCGTTCCGGGTGCGCCGTCGGGGGCGACGACGGGGAAGACGAAGCGCGTCGTCGCGGCGGCGGCGACGAGGCCGGCGATCGAGAAGGCGCCCAGCTGCGCGAGCCCGGAGAAACCGGCGAACAGCAGCGCGGCGAAGCCGATCAGCGACGTCACGACGCCGAGCCGCACCGTCGGCCAGCTGTGCCAGATCCAGCGCGCGGCCCCTGACGGTTGGCCCGGCGCAGCGCGCGCGGCGCTGCGCGGCGGGCTCGCCTGGATCAGGTCGTAGATCGCGTAGTCGACGGCTTCGCCGATCAGCGTCGTGCCGAAGCCGAGGGTCATGCCGTGTACGCTGCCGAAGCCGACGCTGGTCGCCGTGACGCCGGCGAGCACGCCGGTGAGGACGGGCAGCAGGCCGACCACGAGCGCGCGCAGCGACGCGAAAGCGACGGCGAGCAGGCCGACGACGGCGACCGTGCCGAATGCCGCCAGCCGCTCGGCCTCGGACTTGATGTGGGCGCGCGACGCGACGGCGAACACGGGCGCGCCGGACACGACGAGCCGCAGCGGTGTCGCGCTCGCGGCCGCCGCGAACGACGTGTCGATCGTCTGCAACGCGGTGGCCTGTCCGTCGAGGTCGCCGCCGTCGGCTTTCGTCGTCATGACGAGGAGCGCGCGCGGCGCACTTCGCGACACCCACACGCCGTTCTCCAGCCGCGGCGAGTGCGACGGAGTGAGCGCTTCGGCGATGCGCACGCTTTCGCCGGTCGGGTCGCGCAGCAGGATCGGCTTGACCAGCGAGCCGGCCGGCGTGCCGAGCAGCGAGAGCGTGTCGTCGATCGCGCTGCGCAGCCCGTCGACGGTGAAGCGGTTCGCATCGACGGCCGGCGAGAGCAGGTAGCGGTGGTCGAAAACGAAGCGTCCGGCATCGCGGTACGCGGCGGTGTCGCCGTTGTCGACCGACGCGAAGGCGCCGCTCGCGCGCAGTGCAGCGGCGAGCCGGCGCGACGCCTCGGCGCGCTGCGTCGCCTCGCCGCCTTCGATGCCGACGAGCACCAGGCGAGCCGCTGCGCCCTCCTTCAGCGGGTCGAGGAGCGCCGCCTGCTCGGGTGTCGGCGCCGACGGCAGGAAGGCGGAGAGGTCGGCGACGTAGCTCGAGCGGAACGCCACGGCCGCCATCGCGGCGACGACGGCCAGCCACACCCCGACCGGCCACCAGTGGCGACGGCGCGGCGGGGTCACCGGGCGACGGGCTCGATCGTCATCGTCGAACGGTCGCCGTCGGCGAGCAGCACCTGCACCTCGCGCACCGTCGACTCACGGCCGAGCACGCGCACCGAGGCGACCTGGCCACGCAGCCGCAGGTCGCGCGGCACGAGGTCGAGGGTCCACGCCTTCGCGTCGCCGCGCACCGTCGCGAGGAAGACGCGCTCGAGCGTTGCGCGGTCGCCGGTGAGGGTGCCGCGAACCGCGTCGACGATCACTGCCGCCTCCGGAACGCTGTCGAGCTGCACCGTGCGGCTCTGGCCGCCGCGGCTCATCGTCACCGTGTTGCCGGTGACGGCGAGCTTGTCGCTGCCGGGCTGCAGCGTTTCGCGCACGAACACGTCGGGCGCCTTGAAGGAAAGCCGGCCCGACGACACGAGCGTCCGGTCGAGCAGCTCGATCCGGCGCTTCTCGACGAAGGTCGCCTCGCCCGACCTGACCCGTGCGAGAAGCGTCGTCAGCTCGCCGAGGTCGAGCGCGAACGCGGGAGACGACACGGCAAGCGACGCGAGCAGCGCGACCACGCCGACTGCGAACCGGACGTCAGCGCGCGGGGTCATCGTCGCCCTCGGCCCAGAAGTCGTAGAAGTTGAACCAGTTGTACGGCGCCTCCCGGCACAGCGATTCGATCGTCCGGACGTAGCTCACGACAGCGTCGTGAATCGCCGCGTCGCGCCCACCGGGCGGCGTGGCGGTGAAGTCGGCGAGGTCGGCGAAGCGCAGCTCGTAGCGGTTGCCGCCGCGGTAGACGCCGGCCATGAAGACGACCTTGCGCCTGAGCAGGGCGGCGAGGCGGAATGGGCCGTCGGCGAAGGCAGCATCGACGCCGAGGAAGTCGACCCTCACCGTCTTGCCGCGCTCCGTCGCGCCCGGCAGCGTGCGATCGGGCAGCATGCCGGCGACGCCGCCGCCGTCGAGCCAGCGGCGCAGCGTGAGCATCGCGTCGACGCGACCGAGCGCGATGGTGTGCAGCGGCGTGCCTTCGGGCGCGATGGCGGCGAGGGTGTCGTTGATGAGTCGCGCGTTGTCCTCGTACATGATCATCGCCACGCGCAGGCCCTTGTCGTGGCCGACCATGCGCAGCGCCTCGAAGCTGCCGAAGTGGGCGCCGCACGCCAGCACGCCCTCGCCGCGCTCGAACGGCGCCATGATCGCCTCGATGCCGGTCGCGTCGACCGTGAACGCATCGAAGCGGCCCTGCAGCAGGTAGACGCGATCGAGCACCGTCGCGCCGAAGGCGTAGACATGCCGGTAGATGTCGCGCCAGCGGGCCGGCCGGCCGAGCGCGCGCGACAGGTAGCGCCGTGAATCGCGTCGCAGCCCGGGCGCCGCGCAGATGAACCACAACGCGATCGGGTGCAGCAGCAGCCGCGACGCCGTGCGCCCCATCGTCGTGGCGAACCAGCGCATCGCCCGCAGCAGCGGCAGGTTGCTGCGCTCGCGCTGCCGCGTCCACTCGGCCGACGGCGCTGTGGTCTGCTCCTTCACGACGCTGCCCCGCCCGGCGCGTCCGGCCCGTGCGCGAATCGCCCGCTCGCCGCGAGCGTCGACGCCTCGTCGTGCACCGTGAAGTCGATGCCGGTGGCGCCGGGCACGAGACGGATCGCGACGGTCGCGCCGGGGCCGACGGCAGCGGCGAACTTCGCCACCGACAGCCGCGGCGACGTGCCCACGAGTCCTGCGAGCGCGGTGTCGGCGGTCAGCGCCTCCAGCACCTCGGCGAGCAACGAGACGCCGGGCAGCACCGGCCGGCCTGGGAAGTGACCGGCGAAGGCGGGATGGTCGGCGCCGATGCGGCGCGTGACGACGATCGGCTCGTTCATGACACGGCGTGGGTCCGCGCCAGCCCCGTCAGTTGCGTCGACGTGAGCTTGCCGGTCGCCTCGCGAGGCAGCGCGTCGACGTGGACGATGCGCCGCGGCAGGAATGCCGGGTCGACGCGCAGGCGCAGCGCCTCGACGATGTGCGCCGCCGTCACGCCCGGCGCGACGACGAAGGCGACGAGGCGGGCGATCGGCGCAGTGGCGTCGAGGCCGGTCTCGCCCTCCGGCGGCAGCCAGAACGCGCCATCGACGACGCCCCCGACCTGGTTGAGGTGGAAGTTCAGGTGGCCGAACGAGCTGCGCTTGCCGGCGATGTTGACGAGGTCGTTGGAGCGGCCGAGCAGGCGGAAGGTCTGCGCGCCCGTCACGTCGAGGATGTCGGCGAGCGGCGTCGGCTGCGGCACGTGGCCGCCGTCGACGGTCGTCGCTGCGCCGTCGCCGCTGAGGGCGAGGCCGTCGAACACGGTCCAGTCGGGGCCGTCGACGGTGCGCCGAGTCGCCACCTGGCCGGCTTCGGTGCAGCCGTAGATCTCGTGCAGGGGCGCGCCGAAAGCGCGCTCGGCAGCGGCGGCGAGTTGCGGCGCCAGCGGCGCGGTGGCGCAGACGACGAGGTCGACCTTCGGCATGGCCTGGCCGCCGACGACCATCGCCTTGAGGTGGAAGGGCGTCGTCACCAGCGCCCGCGGCAGGGGCGAGCGGTCGAGCGCGCGGGCCACGTCGGCGGCGAAGAACGGCCGCCCGGCGTCTAGCACCGCGCCGCCGTGCATCGCCAGCAGCACGCTCGATTCGAAGCCGTACATGTGCTGCGGCGGCACGGTCGCGACGAGGGTCACGCCGTCGAGCGAGTCGCGTCCCATCGCCGCGCCGAGCCGGCGGGCCTCGCTGCGCGCCCCCTCGACGAGCAGCCGCCAGCGCTTGGCATGCGGCACCGGGTCGCCGGTCGAGCCCGACGTGAGCACGTGCGCGGCGATGCGGTCGCGGGGGATCGCCGGCGCGGTGTCGGCGTCCGCGCCGGCGTCGACCTGCCGGAGGTCGTGGCGCAGCGTCGGCAGGCCGTGGCTGTCCTCGTCGCCGTCGACCAGCGCGTAGACCGGTGACTGCGACGACGCGAACAACGCCCGCAGCCGCTCGACAGTGTGCACCGTGTGGTTCGCCGGTTGCAGGCTCGGATGGCCGCGCAGCAGCGCCGCCGCGAAGCCCACGGCGAAGCCGTAGCGGTCGCCCGAGAGGTTGAGCATCGCCCCCTCTGGCGGCAGGCGTGCGGCCAGCGCCTGCGCGTCGGCGACGAAGGCGCGACGGGTGATCGCGGCGCCGTCGCGACGGGCGAAGACGGCGTCGAGGTCTCCCGAGACGAGTGGCTCGGCGGCAGGTGCGGCGCGACGTTCGCTCATGCCGTGCCCTTCACGCCGCTTCCTTGTGCGAGCTGCGCCGTTGCCATGCCCGTACGGCCTGGCGCAGCGTCGCCCGCTCGAATTCGGGATGCAGGCGGTAGCGCAGCACATGCTCGCCGCCGAACATCGCGAACATCGTCAGCGGCGTCGCCAGGTTGGCGAACGCGGCCCATGTCGACAGCGGCGCCAGCACGAAGAGCGCCACCGAGAGCCCGGCCATGGCGAGGAAGTAGACGACCCAGGCGACCGTCACGCGGCGCGAATACGCCGCCATGGCGGGCGTCAGCGCACCGTCGTGGACGCGCCGCGCCAGCGCCGTGATCAAGGAGTCGCCGCCGCCGGACAGGCTCTGCGCGAAGACGACGCCGAGGACGAGATGGACCGTGACGTGCTGGGCGAGGTAGAGCGTCTCGAGGGGCACGCCGCCGCCGCTCGCCGCGAGCACGACGAGCCCCAGCAATGCCGCCGAGGCGCCGGCCACGAGCACTGGCCAATGCCGGCGTACGCCGAGCCAGGCCATCGACGCGAGCATCGGCCCGACGATGAAGACGCCGTTCCAGGCGAAGTGCGGCGCACGCGCCATCAGCAGATAGGACCCGGCGACCCAGACGATTCCGAGCGCGACGACGACGATCGCGCCCACGGCGGCTCCGTCAGGTCGTGCGCTGCGCCGCGATGTGGTCCGACAGGCTCGCCAGCGACTTGAAGATGCGCACGTTGTCCTCGTCGTCGGACTTCAGCTGGAAGCCGTATCGCTGCGAGACGACGAGCGCGACCTCCAGGATGTCGATCGAGTCGAGGCCGAGGCCTTCGCCGTAGAGCGGCGCGTCGGGGTCGATGCTCTCGGGCGCCACGTCGAGGTTGAGTGCCTCGACGAGAAGGCCCGCGACCTCGCGTTGCAGGTCGGTCTGGGATGCGGTGGCCATGCGTGCCGGTGATCGGGTTTCAGGGGAAGGAAGGCGAGCCGGGCGCGGGACATCCGGGCCAGCCGAGTCTAGCAAAGGGGGTGCCGCATCCGCCCCACACGAGGCGTGCTATTCGACGCGCGCTCCCGAGGTCTTCACGACGCGCTGGTACTTCGCCAGCTCGGCGGCGACGAAACGGGCGAACTGCTCGGGCGTCATCGGCGCAGGCTCGGCGTCGAGAAGCGCCATGCGCGCCTTCACCTCGGGCGACTCCAGCGCGTCGACGAACGCCTTGTTGAGCCGTGCCGTCTGCTCTGGCGGAAGCTTCGCCGGGGCGAAGATGCCGAACCAGGTGTCGATGTCGAAGCTCGACAGGCCCAGGCGCGCGCCGGCCTCGGCGATCGTCGGCACGTCGGGCAGCGCCGCGGCGCGCGACTTGGTCGTCACCGCGATCGCCTTCAGCTTGCCGGCCTTGATGTTCGCCGCGGCCGAGGCGAGGTTGTCGAAGTTCAGGTCGACCTGGCCGGCGAGCAGCGCGAGCTGCGCCGGGCTGCCTCCGGCGTAGGGGATGTGGACCATGTACACGCCGGCCAGCGACTTGAACATCTCGCCGGCCAGATGGCCCGCCGAGCCGTTGCCGCCCGAGCCGTAGTTGAGCTTGCCCGGGTTCTGCTTCGCGTAGGCGACGAGGTCGGCGACGGTCGAGATGCCGAGCCTGGCGCTGGTCGCCGGCGTCATCACCAGCACGTTGGGAACGCGCGCCACGCCGGTGATCGGCGTGAAGTCGCGGATCGGGTCGTAGGGGATCTTCGCGTACAGCCACGGATTGATCGCGTGCGTCGCGACGGCGCCCATCACGATCGTCTGCCCGTCGGGCGCGGCTTTGGCGACGAGGTCGGCGCCGAGGTTGCCGCCGGCGCCCGGCCTGTTCTCGACGACGACCGTGCCGAACGTTTCCTTCACCCGCTCGGCGAGCGTGCGGGCGATGATGTCGAGTGGGCCGCCCGGCGGGTAGGGGACGATGAAGCGCAGCGGCTTGGTCTGCGCGAATGCGGCTCCGCCGAGCCCCGACGCGGCAGCGGCGAGCGCGACGCCAACCGCGCCATTGAATGAACGGCGCCTCATGGCTTCTTCAGCAGGATCGCCCTGACCCAGCCTTCGCCGCGCGCCGTCTGCACGTGTACGTAGCCGTTCTGCTCCTCGCCGAGCAGGATCGCTTCGCCGCCGCGGGCGAGCGTCTCGACCT
>JBBSUK010000029.1:0-29483 GCA_038234975.1 Burkholderiales bacterium | reverse complement strand
AGGCCACGAGGCGCGTCGGCGGTGTCGCCAAGGTCGTGAAGGTGTTCGAGGTGTCGAGCGTCGCCGAGCTCAACGACACGGCGCGCAAGACGCTGGTCAAGCCGGAATCCGCCAAGCCCGGCCCGGCGGCCGGCCCGGCTCCGGTCGCGGAATCGAGGCCAGTCAGGCCGTAGACCGCTTGCGAGCGCTCACTGCGAGATCGGTCAGCACAGGCGCTTGATCAGGCTCGACGTGTCGAGGCGGTTGCCGCCCGTGGCCTGTACGTGGGCGTAGAACTGGTCGACGATCGCCGCCACCGGCAGCTGCGCGCCGTTGCGCCGCGCCTCGTCGAGGGCGATTCCGAGGTCCTTGCGCATCCAGTCGACCGCAAAGCCGAAGTCGAACTGGCCGTCGACCATCGTCGTCCCGCGGTTGTCCATTTGCCAGCTCTGCGCCGCCCCCTTGCCGATCACCTCCAGCACGGCCTTCATGTCGAGCCCGGCCTTCTGGCCGAAGGCGATGGCCTCCGACAGCCCCTGCACGAGCCCGGCGATGGCGATCTGGTTGACCATCTTGGCGAGCTGGCCTGCGCCGGCCGGGCCGAGCAGCGTCATCGCCTTCGCGAACGCCATGCCGAGCGGGCGGACCGCGTCGAATGTCGACCGCTCGCCGCCGCACATGACGGTCAGCACGCCGTTCTGCGCACCGACGCTGCCTCCGGAAACCGGCGCGTCGACGAAGCCGAGGCCCTTCTTCGCCGCTGCTGCCGCCAGCTCGCGCGCGACCGCCGCCGACGCGGTGGTGTGGTCGACGAAGACGGCGGCGGACTTCATGCCGGCGAAGGCGCCCTCGTCGTCGAGGCAGACCGAGCGCAGGTCGTCGTCGTTGCCGACGCAGGCGAAGACCGCGTCGCAGCCGTCGGCCGCGGCCTTCGGCGTCGCTGCGCTCCTGCCGCCGTACTCGGCCGTCCACTGCGCCGCCTTCGCGGCGGTGCGGTTGTAGACCGTCACGTGGTGCCCGGCGCGCGCGAGGTGGCCGGCCATCGGATAGCCCATCACGCCGAGCCCGAGAAAGGCGACGGTCTTCGGTTCGGTCTTGTCGTAGGTTCGGGTCATGAAGGAAAACGGCCTCGAAGCGAGGCCGTTCGAGTGGGGTGAAGCGCCGTTTATACGATGTGCATGTGCTCGGTGCCGGCGTTGAGGTCGCTCGAGCGCGACCGCTGGCTGTGCAGCTTGATCTGCAGCCGCAGGTCGTTGACGGAATCGGCGTTGCGCAGCGCGTCTTCGTAGGTGACCGCCTGCCCCTCGTAGAGATCGAACAGGCTCTGGTCGAACGTCTGCATGCCCTGCTCGCGCGAGCGCTTCATGATCTCCTTGATCTCGGAGACCTCGCCCTTGAAGATCAGGTCGGAGATGAGCGGCGTGTTGAGCAGGATCTCGACCGCGGCGACGCGACCCTTGCCCTCCTGGCGCGGCAGCAGGCGCTGCGAGACGAGCGACTTCAGGTTCAGCGACAGGTCCATCAGCAGCTGGTCGCGCCGCTCTTCGGGAAAGAAGTTGATGATCCGGTCGAGCGCCTGGTTGGAGCTGTTGGCGTGCAGCGTGGCCAGGCAGAGGTGTCCCGTCTCGGCGAAGGCGACGGCGTGCTCCATCGTCTCGCGGTCGCGGATCTCGCCCATGAGGATCACGTCGGGCGCCTGGCGCAGCGTGTTCTTCAGCGCGATGCCCCAGCCATCGGTGTCGATGCCGACCTCGCGCTGCGTGACGATGCAGTTCTTGTGCGGGTGCACGAACTCGACCGGGTCCTCGATCGTGATGATGTGGCCGAACGAGTTCTCGTTGCGGTGGTCGACCATCGCCGCCAGCGACGTGCTCTTGCCCGAGCCGGTGGCGCCGACGAAGATGACCAGCCCGCGCTTGGACATCGCCACGTCCTTCAGGATGTGCGGCAGGTTCATGCTGTCGATCGTCGGCAGCACCTGCGGAATCGTCCGCATCACCAGGCCGACGTTGCCCTGCTGCACGAAGGCGTTGACGCGAAAGCGCCCGATCCCCTGCGGGGCGACCGCGAAGTTGCACTCCTTCGTGCGCTCGAACTCCGCCGCCTGCTTGTCGTTCATGATCGACCGCGTCAGCGCCAGCGTGTGCTGTCCGGTGAGCGGCTGCGGCGACACCTTGGTGACCTTGCCGTCGACCTTGATCGCCGGCGGGAAATCGGCGGTGAGGAAGAGGTCGCTGCCGTTGCGGCTCACCATCAGCCGCAGCAGGTCGTTGACGAATTTCGAGGCCTGGTCGCGTTCCATTTCAATCCTTTGACTCTCGGTCAGCGCCGGGCCGCCCCAAGCGGACCGAGCTTCCCCTCGGGGGGGCGACGCCGCAGGCGTCTTGGGGGCTCACTCCTAGCCGGGGAAGTTCTCGGGGAACTTCGCCTTCGACCGCGCTTCGGGTGCCGAAACGATGTTACGCCGCACCAGGTCGGCGAGGTTCTGGTCGAGCGTCTGCATGCCGACGTTGTTGCCGGTCTGGATCGACGAGTACATCTGGGCGACCTTGTTCTCGCGGATCAGGTTCCGGATCGCAGCGTTGCCCAGCATGATCTCGTGCGCCGCGACGCGGCCGCTGCCGTCCTTGGTCTTGCACAGCGTCTGTGAGATGACGCCGATCAGCGACTCCGACAGCATCGCCCGCACCATCTCCTTCTCCGCCGCCGGGAAGACGTCGACGATCCGGTCGACGGTCTTGGCGGCGCTCGACGTGTGCAGCGTGCCGAAGACGAGGTGGCCGGTTTCCGCGGCGGTGAGCGCGAGGCGGATCGTTTCCAGGTCGCGCATCTCGCCGACCAGGATGCAGTCCGGGTCCTCGCGCAGCGCCGAGCGCAGCGCGTTCGAGAAGCTCAGCGTGTGCGGGCCGACCTCGCGCTGGTTGATCAGGCACTTCTTCGATTCGTGCACGAACTCGATCGGATCTTCGACCGTGAGCACGTGGCCGAACTCGTTCTCGTTGAGGTGGTTGACCATCGCCGCCAGCGTGGTCGACTTGCCCGAGCCGGTCGGCCCGGTGACGAGCACCATGCCGCGCGGCTTGATCGCGAGCTCGGCGAAGACGCCCGGGCAGTTGAGCTGCTCGAGCGTGAGGATCTTCGAGGGGATGGTCCGGAACACGGCGCCGGCGCCGCGGTTCTGGTTGAAGGCGTTGACGCGGAAGCGGGCGAGGCCCTGGATCTCGAACGAGAAGTCGCATTCGAGCGTCTCCTCGTAGTTCTTTCGCTGCGAGTCGTTCATGATGTCGTACACCATGTCGTGCACCTGCTTGTGCTCGAGCGGGTCGACGTTGATGCGGCGCACGTCGCCGTGAACGCGGATCATCGGCGGCAGGCCGGCCGACAGGTGCAGGTCGGAGGCCTTGTTCTTGACCGAGAACGCGAGCAGTTGGGTGATGTCCATGGCGGATGCGGAGGTGGCGCCAGCGCGCCGTGCCGGGGAGAAACGACGATGCCGCGATCGCAGCGAGCGGAGCGGCACGCCATGATCGCAGACAACCTCGCCCACGTGCGAGGGCGCATCGCAACGGCATGTGAGCGCGCCGGACGCGACGTGCGAAGCGTCACGCTGCTCGCCGTCGGCAAGACGTTCCCGGCCGCGGCGATCCGCGAGGCCCAGGCCGCCGGGCAGCGTGCGTTCGGCGAGAACTACGTCCAGGAGGCGCTGGCCAAGATCGAATCGCTGGCCGACCTGCGACACGACCTCGCCTGGCACCTGATCGGCCCGCTGCAGGCCAACAAGACGCGCGCCGTCGCCGAAGCCTTCGACTGGGTGCACACCATCGACCGGGCGAAGACCGCCGAGCGGCTGTCGGCGCAGCGCCCGGGCTCGCTGCCGCCGCTGCAGGTGTGCGTGCAGGTCAACATCGATGGCGCGGCCAGCAAGGGCGGCGTCGCGCCCGACGAAGCGAGGGCGCTCGCGCGGCTGGTCGCGTCGCTGCCGCGGCTGCGACTGCGCGGGCTGATGGCAGTTCCCGAGCCGGCCGAGACGGAAGAAGGCCGGCGTGCGCCGCATCGCGCGTTGCGCGAGCTGTTCGAGTCGCTGCGCGCCGACGGGCTCGACCTCGATACGCTGTCCGCGGGCATGAGCGACGATCTCGAGTCCGCCGTCGCCGAGGGCGCGACGCTGCTGCGCGTCGGCAGCGCGATCTTCGGCGAACGGGCGCCCGCCGGTGCCCCGCTCCGTACACTGGGCCGATGACGAACCCGGCCGGAACGACGGTCTTCATCGGCGGCGGCAACATGGCCGCGGCGATGGTCGGCGGCCTCGTCGCGGCCGGCCGCGACGCGGCGACGATCACGGTCGTCGAGCCCGACGCGGCCCGGCGCGACGCGCTCGGCGCGGCGCATGGCGTCCGTACCCTGGCCGTGGCGACAGCCGCCGCCGTGGCCGACGCCGCGCTCGTCGCCTGGGCGGTCAAGCCACAGGTCTTTGCCGAGGCGGCCCGGCCGCTGGCGGGCGCGGCCGGCACCGGGCTGCACCTGAGCATCATGGCCGGCGTGCGCATCGCGACGATCGTGGCCGCGACGGGCAGCGACCGCGTCGTCCGGGCGATGCCGAACACACCTGCGCTCGTCGGCCGCGGCATCGCCGGCCTGTACGCCGCCGTCGCGGTCGATGCTGCCGGCCGCAAGGCCGCAGAAGACGTGCTCGCGTCGACCGGTGACTGCGTCTGGGTGGCGAGCGAGGAGATGCTCGACGCCGTCACCGCGCTGTCGGGGTCCGGGCCTGCCTACGCCTTCCTCCTCGTCGAGGCCATGCTCGAAGCCGCCCGCGCGATCGGCCTGCCCGATGCCGATGCGAGGCGCCTGGCCGTGCAGACGGTGGCCGGCGCCGCGGCGCTCGCCGCCACGAGCGCCGAACCGGTCGAGACGCTGCGCCGCAACGTCACCTCGCCCGGCGGCACCACGGCGGCGGCGATCGCGGTGCTCGAGGCGCGCGGCGTCAAGCGCGCGTTCGTCGAGGCCATCGTCGCGGCGCGCGACCGCGCCCGCGAGCTCGGCGGCTGACCGCGGAGCGTCTTCGGGCGATCCGGCCGCAGGCGGACAATCCGGCGCTTCGCCACCCGAGCACCGGACGATGAGCGACCACCTCTCCTATCTCACGCCGACGGCCACGAGCCCGTGGCACACCTATCTTTCGCAGGTCGACCGCGTCCTGCCCTACCTCGGCACCCTGGCGCGCTGGTCGGAGACGCTCAAGCGCCCGAAGCGCGCCCTCATCGTCGACGTGCCGATCGAGATGGACGACGGCTCGGTCGCCCACTTCGAGGGCTTTCGCGTCCAGCACAACCTCTCGCGCGGGCCCGGCAAGGGCGGCGTGCGCTTCCACCCCGACGTGACGCTCGAGGAGGTGATGGCACTGGCAGCCTGGATGACGGTCAAGTGCGCGGCGGTCAACCTGCCCTACGGCGGCGCCAAGGGCGGCATCCGCTGCGATCCGAAGGCGCTGTCGATCAAGGAGCTCGAGCGCATGACGCGCCGCTACACGAGCGAGATCGGCATCATCATCGGCCCGACCCGCGACATCCCGGCGCCCGACGTGAACACCAACGGCCAGATCATGGCCTGGATGATGGACACGTACTCGATGAACACCGGCGGCTCGGCCACCGGCGTCGTCACCGGCAAGCCGATCCACCTCGGTGGTTCGCTCGGGCGAGTGAAGGCAACGGGGCGCGGCGTGTTCGTCACCGGGCGCGAGGCGGCTCGGCGCATCGGCCTGAACCTCGACGGTGCGCGAGTCGCCGTCCAGGGCATGGGCAACGTCGGTTCGTCTGCAGCGGAGCTGTTCGTCCAGGCCGGCGCGAAGATCGTCGCCATGCAGGACCACACCGGCACGCTCGCGCTGCCGGCCGGCTTCGACATGGCGACGACGATGGAGGTGCTGCGCCGCGACGGCGGCATCGCCGCGATCGACGGCGCCGCCAGGGTCGACGACGAGTCGTTCTGGGACACCGACTGCGACATCCTTATTCCCGCCGCGCTCGAGGGCCAGATCACGCCGGTTCGGGCCGAGCGCATCAAGGCGAAGCTCGTGCTCGAAGGCGCCAACGGGCCGACGCTGCCCGAGGCCGACGATGTGCTCGGCGACCGCGGCGTCCTCGTCGTCCCCGACGTCATCTGCAACGCCGGCGGCGTGACCGTCAGCTACTTCGAGTGGGTGCAGGATTTCTCGTCGTTCTTCTGGAGCGAGGACGAGATCAACCTGCGCCTCGACAAGATCATGGTCGACGCTCTGAAGAAGATCTGGGACACCGCCGATCGCCACCAGATCAGCCTGCGCACGGCGACGTTCGCCGTGGCCTGCGAGCGGATCCTGATCGCGCGCGAGGAGCGGGGGCTCTACCCGTAACTCCTCGGTCCGCGGCGCGGCGTGTAACGAACGGCCACCTCGCGCGGACATAGCCCGAGCGACGACTGTTCCTCGTGCCCCGCCCGCCTTCTCCCCTCATGTCCCGCCGCGGCGCCATCGGCCGCGGCCTGGGCGCGGCTGCCTGGCTCGTGTTGCCGATGCGGCCCGCCGGGGCGGCATCGTTCGACCATCGCCACGCCGCCTGGACCGCGCTGCTGGCCCGGCATGTGGTCCTGCTCGACGGCGGTCGCGCTTCACGGGTGCGCTACGCCGGCATGGCCGCCGATCGGAGTGCATTGAAGGCCTACCTGTCCACGCTCTCGTCCGTCGGCGCCGACGCGTTCGCCGCTTTCGACCGACCACAGCGCGAGGCCTTCCTGCTCAACGCGTACAACGCGTTCACCGTCGATCTCGTGCTCACGCGCTACCCGGACCTGCGGTCGATCAAGGATCTCGGCAGCCTTTTCCAATCGCCGTGGAAACAGGCGTTCGTTCCCCTCTTCGGCAAGACGCTGTCGCTCGACGACATCGAGCACGGCATGCTGCGCGCGCCCGGCCGCTACGACGACCCGCGGGTTCACTTCGCAGCCAATTGCGCCTCCATCAGCTGCCCGATGCTGCGCGAGGAAGCCTATGTCGCCGACCGCCTCGACGCGCAACTCGACGAGCAGGCGCGCCGCTTCATGTCCGACCGCAGCCGCAACCGCTGGAGCACGGCCACCGGGCGTCTGGAGGTGTCGAAGATCTTCGACTGGTACGGCGACGACTTCGCCAGGGGGCATCGCGGCATCGACTCGGCCGCCGCCTTCTACGCCCGCTACGCCGACCTCCTCGCCGACGCACCCGCAGACCGCGACCGCATCCGCTCCCTGAAGGCGCCGGTCGCCTTCCTCGACTACGACTGGTCGCTCAATGACGCACGCTGAGGCGCCGGCCGGTGGCCACCGTGGCAGAGCCCGGAAGGTGCATGGCGATCGGCTGCGTCGCCCTCGAGACAAGTAACGCCGACGGCATAGGCCGTCGCGACGCCGACGAAAACGGCGAAACCGACCCAGTGGTTGAGGCGAAAGGCGCGAAAGCACCCGTCGCGCGAGCGGTCGCGGATCAGTGTCCAGTGCCAGACGGCGATCGCCGCGGCGGCGCACAGGCCGAACGCATAGGGCCACCCGAGGCCGAGCGACGCGCCGATCGCGCCCCAGGCGGCGATGAACAGCGCATAGAAGGCCATCACGCCGGCGACGTCGAAGCGGCCGAGCGTGATCGCCGAGGTCCGGATGCCGATCCGCAGGTCGTCGTCGCGGTCGACCATGGCGTACTCGGTGTCGTAGGCGAGCACCCAGAACGCGTTGCCGAGCAACAGCCACCACGCGAGCGCCGGCACCTCGCCGCGCACCGCGGCGAACGCCATCGGGATGCCGAAACTGAAGGCGATGCCGAGGATGGCCTGCGGCATCGCCAGGAAGCGCTTGGTGAGCGGATACGCGAGCGTGATCGCGAGCGCGGCGACGCTCCAGGCGACGGCCGAGGCGGTCGTCGTCAGCACCAGCGCGAAGGCGAGCAGCGCCAGCACGGCGCCGAGTCCCAGCGCTTCGCGAGGCGAGACCGCGCCGCTCGTCACGGGGCGGTTCGCGGTCCGCTTGACATGGCGGTCGAACTCGCGGTCGGCGACGTCGTTGACGCAGCATCCGGCGCTGCGCATGAGCACCGTCCCGACGACGAAGACCGCGACCAGGTGCCAGCCCGGAAAGCCGCCGGCGGCGATCCACAGCGCCGACAGCGTCGGCCAGAGCAGGAGCAGCCAGCCGGCAGGCCGGTCCCAGCGGACGAGGTCGAGCCAGAGGCGGATGCGCGCAGGGCTCGACATCGGCGCCGGCGCGCGGGCGGGAGCGCGGCTCATCGTCCGGCGAAAAGGCCGGCCAGGTTCAGCGCGGCGATGAACGCGTTCAGCCGCGCCTTCATGAAGTCGACGCGCACGACCGGCTCGTCGGCGAACTCGAGCGTGCGCGAGACGCGGCGCTCGTCGCGCGGCCATGCCGGAGCGCTGTCGGCCCTCGGCACGCCGTCGCGTGCGAAGGCCGCCCAGTGGTCGCCGACGACGCGCGCTGCAGCGCGGTCGTCGTCGGTCTGCGGCGCGGGCAGGCAGCCGCACGCGTCGTCGACGCCGAACACGGCGGCGATCTCGCCGCCGTGCGGAACACCGGGCCACAGCTCGGTCGCGTTGCCCGGCACGCGGCTGTAGAAATAGCGCCAGGTCGGCGCGCGTGCCGAGTGCAGCCAGGCGATGCGGCGCGCGAAGGCGGTGAAGACGACGTCGCGCGCAACCTCGCGGCCGAGCTGCGCGTCGTCGAGGTCGCGCGGGTACAGGGCGCGGACGGCGATCCGCGCGGCGCCCAGCTTGCGCACGAGCGCGGCGGGATCCACGCCGAACGCGAAGGCGACATTGCCGTCGTCGCTGTTGCTGCCGACGATCAGCGGCAGCGGCGCTTCGAAACCCTGCCTGAACGCCGCCAGGATCGTCCGCGGTACGACCGCGTCGCCAACGACGGGCCCTGGGGGGGAGGTGCCGCCCGAGCTCTCGGCGGCGACCAGCGCATCGGCCGACACGTCTCGCAACTGCCTGAGCGTGGCCTTCGCGCCGTCCAGCCCGAGCGCGCGCGCGGTCGCGATGCCGCCCGCCAGCGCCTGCGCGCGCGAGCCGCTCGGCACGCCGTAGGGACTTTGCGCGATGCCGCGCCGGAAGAGCCCTTTCGCGAGCGGCGACGCGAACAGTGCCAGCACGCTCTGGGCGCCGGCAGACTCGCCGAAGACGGTGACGTTGCGCGGGTCGCCGCCGAACGCGGCGATGTGCTCGCGCACCCAGCGCAGCGCGGCGATCTGGTCGAGCAGGCCGAAGTTCACCGGCCCGTTCGGCGCGGCCGCGTCGAGCGCCGGATGCGAGAAGAAGCCGAGCCGGCCGAGCCGGGAGTTGAGCGTGACGACGACGACCCCGCGCCGGGCCAGCGCCGAGCCGTCGTACAGGCCCTGGCTGCCGGCGCCGATGGCGAACGCGCCGCCGTGCAGCCAGACCATCACCGGCGCCTTCGCGGTCACGTCGGCGTGCGGCGTCCAGACGTTGAGGAAGAGGCAATCTTCCGAGGTCGGACCGGGATCGCCGGCCTGGTCGACGGAGGCAGCGCGGTCCTGCGGGCAGGCGGGGCCGAAGGTGTCGGCACGGCGCACGTCGGGCCACGGCGTCGGCCGTTCGGGCGCGCGCCAGCGAAGGGCGCCGACCGGTGCCGCGGCGTAGGGAAGGCCCTTGAAGACCGCGAGGCGGCCGTCCTGCACGCCCTCGACGGAACCGGCGCCGACCTCGACTCGCGGCTGCGGTGTCTGCGCCTGGGCCGTCGTCGTCCGCCCGAGCAACATCGTCAGCGCCAGCGCCGCAGCCAGGGCCTGGCCCGATGCGATGCCCCGCCGCCGCGCAGTCACGATTTCAACCCTCCAGCTGCTTCTGGAACACGAGCCCCGCGTGCTCGCGCAGTGCATGAAAGCGGATCTTCGGCCAGTTTTCCTGCATCGCCCGCAGCTCGCCCGCGTATTCGAGCAGCACGCAAGGCGCGTTCACCGCGTCGTGCGCCACGCGGTGCGAGTTGCCGTCGATGAAGCGTTGCAACTCGCGCTCGCCGCCGTCGGCCGGCTCGCAAGTGACCCAGCGCGCGACGTTGTAGCGTGCCGGCAGCACGCGCGCCTTGACGCCGTATTCGTGCTCGAGCCGATGCGCGACCACTTCGAACTGCAGCTGGCCGACCGCGCCGAGCAGCAACACCGAGCCGAGCACCGGCCGGAACACCTGGATCGCGCCTTCCTCGCCGAGCTGCGTGAGCCCGGCGCGCAACTGCTTCGTGCGCAGCGGGTCGGCGACCTCGACCGAGCGGAACATCTCCGGCGCGAAGAACGGCAGCCCCGTGAACTGCAGCGTCTCGCCTTCGGTGAGCGTGTCGGCCAGCTGCAGCACGCCGTGGTTGGGGATGCCGATGATGTCGCCGGCATACGCCTCGTCGAGCAGCTCGCGGCGCTGCGACAGGAAGCTGACGACGGTGTTCGGCCTGAGCTCCTTGCCCGAGCGCGAGACCTTCAGCCGCATGCCGCGCTCGAAATGCCCCGACGCGACGCGAACGAAGGCGATGCGGTCGCGGTGCGCCGGGTCCATGTTGGCCTGGATCTTGAAGACGACGCCGGTGAACTTCTTCTCCTCCGGCTCGACCGTGCGCTGCATCGCCTCGCGCGAGCCCGGCGCCGGTGCGAGGTCGACGAGCGCGTCGAGCACCTCCTGCACGCCGAAGTTGTTGATCGCCGAGCCGAAGAACATCGGCGTCTGCCTGCCATCGAGAAAGGCCGCCTTGTCGAACGACGGCGACGCTTCCGTCACGAGCTCGATCTCGCCCTTGGCCTGCTCGTACTCGGCGCCGAAGCGCTCGGCATAGGCGGCGTTGTCGAGCCCTTCGAGGATGTCGTCGTCGGCACCCTTGCGATCCTCGCCCGGCGAAAACACGCGCATGCGCTTCGCCCGCAGGTCCATCACGCCGTGGAAGCGCTTGCCCATGCCGACCGGCCAGGTGAACGGCACCACCTCCATGCCGAGCTCGCGCTCGATCTCGTCCATCAGCTCGAGCGGCTCCTGCACCTCGCGGTCCATCTTGTTGACGAAGGTGAGGATGGGCGTGTTGCGGGCCCGGCAGACCTGCAGCAGGCGGCGCGTCTGCGGCTCGACGCCGTTGGCCGCGTCGATCACCATGAGCGCGGCATCGACGGCGGTCAGCACGCGGTAGGTGTCTTCGGAGAAGTCCTGGTGACCCGGCGTGTCGAGCAGGTTGATGACCGATCCTCGGTACTCCATCTGCATCACGCTCGACGCGACCGAGATGCCGCGCTGCTTCTCGATCTCCATCCAGTCGCTGGTCGCATGGCGCGAGGCCTTGCGCGCCTTCACCGAGCCGGCGATCTGGATCGCGCCCGAGAACAGCAGCAGCTTCTCGGTGAGCGTCGTCTTGCCCGCGTCGGGGTGGGAGATGATGGCGAAGGTGCGGCGGCGGCGCACCTCGGCGGCGAGGTCGGGCATGGGCGGGCCGAAGGGGGCCGGTCGGTCGCGGAAAGCCGGGGATTATCGGGCGCCGCCGGCGCTCGCGACCCCGCGTTTCGCAGAGGCAGGCGGGATGGCTATGCTCGCGCCGACGACACGCAGCAGGAGACCCCACATGTCAAGAGCCCGTCTGTTCATCCCGGTGCTCGCCGCGGCGTGCGTCGTCGCGGCCGGTGCCGCCCACGCGCATCACGGCTGGGCGTGGACCGAAGACCAGGAGAGCAGGCTGTCGGGCACGATCGAGGCGATCTCGCTCGGCAACCCGCACGCGCACGTCACGTTGCGCAACGACCAGGGGCTGTGGGAGGTCGACCTGGCGCCGCCGTCGGCGACCGAGCGCGCCGGCTTCATCGCCGGCTCCGCCGCCGTCGGCGACAAGGCTTCCGTCACCGGGCATCGCTCGAAGGATCCCAAGGAACTCGTCTTCAAGGCCGAGACGATCACCGTCAAGGGCAAGACCTACGACGTCTACCCCGGCCGCCCGAAGGCGCTCAAGCCGGCGCCCTGAGCGCGCGGTCCGGAGCGGGCTTCGGCTGCGTTGCTCGACGATCTGCTCGCTGCCGTCGCAGCGTGGCCCGTGGCGACGGCGCTGAAGGCGTCGGTCTACGTCTACCCGCTCGTCAACGCGCTGCACATCATGGGCCTGGCGACGCTGTTCGGCGCCATCGTCGCACTCGACCTGCGCCTGCTCGGCGTCGCTTCGGGCGTGCCGCTGCGGCCGCTCGCGCAGCACCTGCCGCGGGTCGCGGCGGGCGGGCTCGCCGTCGCGGTGTTGACCGGCCTGCTGCTCTTCACGGTCAAGCCGTTCGAGTACGTCGACAACCGCGCCTTCCAGGTCAAGGCTGTGCTCGTCGTGGCCGGCGCGTCGCATGCCGCCATCGTTCACGCTTCGGTCGCCTGGCGAGCGCTCGTGGCGGACGGTGGAGCGAGCCGCCACGGCCTGCGCGTCGCGGCGGCGATCTCGCTCGTGATCTGGACGTCGGCGATCCTGGCCGGCCGCCTCATCGCCTTCTGACGGCGAGGGCGATCGGCGCGGTGGCTTCGGATCAGCGCTGCGGTGGAGTGGCGAGCAGCATCGTCCAGTAGCGGCGCTCGCTGCGTGGCTCCATCGCGCTGCCGTCCATGCACGCGAGCCCGAGCTCGACGACGGCGGCGTTCATGAGGTTCTCGCAGTGGTGCTCGCTCTCGAGCCACGCCTCGACCACGTCGTCGACCGAGCCGTAGCCGACGGCAACGTTCTCGTAGGCCGCCGTGAACCGGTAGCCGGCAGCCTTGAGGCGATCGCCGAGGGCGCGGTCGGCGCGGTCGCGGTGGCTCATCCGGTTCTGCAGCGCCATCTCGTGCGCCTGCGTCAGCGCGGCGGCGGCGAGGCTGGAACTCCACTGTAGCGGGCGATCGTTCGGCGACACGGGAGCAGCTGCCGCGCGGCACACACGACCGGCTGTCCGGATCGCGTTGAGACGCTGCAACACTGCTTCGGCCGAGAGTGCGAAACCGCACGGCGACGGTCCGTCGGCCAGCGAGGGTGCCGCCGAAAATGCACCGAGCGCGGCAACCGCGACGACGAGCGTCGCGGCGATGCCAGAACCGCGGCGGAGCCGCTCGATCGAGACAACAGGCCGCTCGGCGGGCATCGCGGTGAGTCCTACTTCACAGGGTTGTTTCATCCTACGGATCGGGCTGGTGCGATGGACAGAAGAAGTGAAACCATTTGCGTGTACCGGGCAGCAAGGTGGGCTAGATGTTTCTTTCGGCGTTTCCCTCTTGAACTGCAGCAATCCATTGGTAACAGCCTTGTTTCAAACGTGAACTTTTCCGCGATCCGACTTCTCCTCGCAGCGATCGTCGCCGTGCCGATGGGGTCGTTGCTCGCTTGGCCGCAGGCGGCTGCCGCCGCGACGTCGAACGCCCGCTACATCGAGTCGTGCGACTGGAACCGTCCAGGCCACGACCCGTTCACCGGCGACGTGTCGTCGGCGGTCGATCGCTATCCCGACCTGCCGAGCGACGTTCGCGATCGCTTGCGCTCGCGAATGGAGAAGCGCGACTACGACGACGTCGTCACCATCGAACGCGACCGCATCGTCGGCAAGGCGCGCTACGGCAGCACCATCCGCGACATGCATTTCGGCGCCAACAAGGTCTGCAGGCAGGTCTCGCGCTCCGGATGGCGGCCGGGGATGGAAGAGGCCGGCCTCGTCTACTGCGACAGCGGCCAGTGCATCCTGGTGCCGACGGTCTGCCGCAACGTCAGCCGCATCACGCGTGCCGGGGTCTCGCCCGACAGCGCCATCGGTGACCTGCCGCCGCTGGCCGCGCTTGCGCCCGTGGACCAACCTGCCTCGCCGATCGAAAAAGCGGCGCCCATCGCGTTGCTCGACAGCGCGCCGACGTTCATCGCCCGAACCAACCCGACTGGGGCGAGCGGAGAGGGGGGTTCGGGAGGCGGCTCTCCGGGCTACCCCGGTTTCCCCGGACCACCGGGCGGTGGCGGCGGCGGCATCTACCTGCCGCCGGGCGGCGGCAGCGGCAACCCTCCAGGGGGCACGCTCAATCCGCCGAGTCCACCATCGCCCGTCACGCCGATCCCCGAGCCCGAGACGTGGGCCTTGCTGGTGGCCGGCTTCGCGGCGATGACGGTCTGGCGGCGCCGCGTCGGAGCTGCCAGGCGGGTGTGAGCGGAGTCGTCAGGCGACGGGCACGAACGCCCTGACGACATCGAGCGCCCGCTCGACGAAATCGACCTTCTCGCCGACCGGCGCCGCCCGCTGCAGCGCTTGCCGCGCGGCCGTTTCACCGGCGCCTCGCCAGGCGAGCCATGCCGCTGTGTAGACCGACGCCAGCGCGCCCGCGGCCGTGGCGATCGAACCCTGGGCGTGGAACGACGCTTCCTCCACGCGAATGCCCGATTGCGTGAGCCACGGTGCGGTGGCGGCATCGGCGCAGGCCGGCATGTCGGCCAGAAGGCCGAAGCGCGCCATGAGGAGTGCGCCGGAGCCGTGCGCCGCGACCGTCTGCCGGACGGGGTCGAGCCGCAGCTGGTCGAGCAGCGATCCGGTGCGGCCCGTGTCCTCGACCATGGCCCGTGCGTAGAGACAGCTTGCGAAGACGACGATGTCGGCCTCGTTGGCCCACTCGAGCGGCTGCTGCGCCTCGACCGTCACGCCGTTGATCGACGTGACGCGTGCCGACGGCGCCGTGATCTCGGCCTTCCAGCCGAGCGCGGCGAGGCCGTTGAGCAGGCCGAGCGTGACGAAGGTGTCGAGCTCGTCGTAGCCGTCGAAGGTGACGATGGCAGCGCGCATGGCCACGCCATCGTAGCCGCCGGTCACGACAGGCGCTTCACCCCGGCGAGGTCGCAGGCGTAGATGGCGTTGCGCAGCTCGGCGATCGCCTCGTAGCGCGTGAAGCTGCGCCGCCAGGCGAGCACGACGCGACGCGTCGGTGCCGGCCTGGTGAACGCGACGTAGGCGATGTGCTCGTCGCGGCTGGCGGGCACCGCGAGCTGCGGCACCACCGTCACGCCCATGCCGGAGGCGACCATGTAGCGGATCGTCTCGAGCGAGGAACCCTCGAATGTCTTTCGCATTCCTCCGTCGCCGAAGGCCGGCCCGCCGCCGGTGAACGGGGCGTACTCCGGACAGACGTCGAGCACATGGTCGCGAAAGCAGTGGCCGGTACCGAGCAGCAGCATCTGCTCGCCCTTGAGCTCGTCGGCGCCGATCGACTTGCGCTTCGCGAGCGGGTGCGCCTTCGGAACGGCGACGACGAACGGCTCGTCGTAGAGCGGCGCGATCGCCAGGCCGGTGTCGGGGAACGGCTCGGCCATGATGGCGCAGTCGAGCTCGCCGGTGCGCAGCAGCTCGAGCAGCTTGACGGTGAAGTTCTCGAGCAGCACGAGCGGCATCTGCGGCGTCCGCGCGATGGCCTGGCGAACGAGGTCGGGCAGCAGGTAGGGGCCGATCGTGTAGATGACGCCGAGCCTGAGCGGGCCGTTGAGCGGGTCCTTGCGGCGGCGCGCCGTCTCCTTGATCTCGGCCGCCGCCTCGATCACCTGCTGCGCCTGGCGGACGATCTCCTCGCCGAGCGGCGTCACGCTGACCTCGCTGGCGCCGCGCTCGAAGATGCGAACGTCGAGCTCGTCCTCGAGCTTCTTCACCGACACCGACAGCGTCGGCTGCGACACCGAGCACGCCTCGGCGGCGCGCCCGAAATGCTTTTCCCGGGCGACGGCGACGACGTAGCGCAGCTCGGTCAGGGTCATTCGCGAGGGGGGCAGGCCGGGCGCCGGGCCGTTCCCAAGTCCGGCCGCGCCCCCGTGGGGGGCAGCGACCGCAGGGAGAGTGGGGGCTCCATTACTTTGCGGCGCGCTTCATCGCTTCGAGCTTGCCCAGGTCTAACGACGCGACGACCTTCTTCAACTCGTCGAGGTCGGTGCGGTGGCCTTCGGCGCCGACGATCACGCCGTTGGCGAGGATCGTCGTCAGCTCGCCGCGGCTGCCGTCCTTGCGGTACTCCTCGTGGACGGTCCGGTTGCCCTCCTTGTAGACCTTCTCGACCTTGCCGTCGGTCTCCTTGTCCATCGTCACGCCGGCCCAGCCAGCGAGGGTCGCCACCCCGGCGAGGCCGCCGCTGTCGACGATGGAGACCTCGATGCGCCGGTCGCCGGCGGCATAGGTCGCTTTCGCCGTCGAGCCGGCGAGGCCCATCGCCTGGCCGCTGCTCGACTCGAAGCCCGTGCGCTTCAGCTCGCCGATCGACTCCGGCAGCATCGCCTTCAGCTCGGCCGCCGGGATCGGCGTCGTGCTCGACCCCGTCATCGCCGCCATCACCTCGGCGGCCGCCTTGCCGGCCGCGGCCGGGTCGCCGCTCTGCTGCGCCGCCTCGGCACGCTGCGCCGCCGCTTCCATCCGCCTGGACATCGCGTCGAGGCCGGCGGTGTCGAGCGTGACGGTCGACCCGTCGGCGCCCTTCACGGTCACGTTGGCACCGGCACCGGCCGCCGCCATGCCCATCCGCGCTGCCGGCGTGAACAGGCTCAGCACGGCGCTGATCACGACGCCGGCGATGATCGCGCAGACGATCACGACCGCGGTATAGGCCGCCGACTTCTCCGGCGGGTTGCGCATCAGCGTCGAGATGCCGGTGTAGATGAGCCAGATCGAGTAAAGGGACGCGAGCAGGCCAAGGACGGCGAGCGTCGGGATGATGCTGAAGATGCCGCCGACGAATGCCGCCGTGCTGGCGTAGGCGACGAGCTTGAGCGCCTGAATCGGGCTTTTCGAGCCGCCGAACGTCGGTGCGAGCGCATTGACGATCTGTGCCAGCACGAACACCATCAGCAGCGACAGCAGGTAGGTGACAACCATCTGCACCAGCCCGGTCATGACCGGCAACCGGTAGCTCACGCCGAACATGCCGGCGCCGACGAGCGTGAGCCCGATGAAGCCGGCCACCGCCGGAATGGCGGCGAGGATCATCACGTACCTGGTGTAGATCGAAGCCGCGTCGTCGGCCTCGGCGGCGATCACCGGCCAGGTCTGTTTCGGCTTGAGCAGAATGTCCTGAACACGCTGGACCAGATTCATGACTTCCTCCGTTCGTTGGGCGCCTCGTGCGAGGCGTGCGCGGTCACCCTCGCGTCGGCGATGGTAAGCATTGGGCCCGGCGGGCCCGCCGGGCCGACCGTTCGGCTGTCGTTCGTGCTCGGCAGCTGGCAGGTCGTCGCACTCGCCGCCGGCCTCGCGCAGGCCGATGCCGAGGCGGCAGCCGCGGCGCCCTCCGACCGCGGCGCGCGTCCGGTCGACGACCTCCTCGTGCTCTACGAGACCGGACCGGTGAGCGACGCACTGAAGGCGGCGATGCGCGACATCGCCGGCGCCGTGCGGCCGTGGCGCGCGGTCGTCGAGGCCTGGGCGACGATGGCGTCGATCGACCGGCGCATGTCGCGGCGCGAGTTCGACGCGGCGCGGGCGAGCCTGCGCACGATCGTCGGCACGGACCGCGTCGACGAGATCTGGCTGTGCCGGGCGACGCGCGCCGCCGAGCGCCTGGTCCTCGACACGTGGCCCGGGGCGAGGGTGATGCTGTACGAGGACGGCGTGCTCTCGTACCTGTCGACGCTGCCGTCTGCGGCCGAGGGCGACGGTCTCCTCGGGCGAATCGCCGACGCGATCGAGCAGGCCTTGCCGGCCCGCCGCCTGCGTCGCTGGAAGGACGGCTACGACCCGCGCCAGCTGCCGCGCATCGGCGGCGCCTGGATGCTCCTCGGCGACACCTTCGGCCCGCCACCTCCCCTCGCCGGCGTGCCGTGGCACGCGGTGCCGGACGCGGTGCTGCGTCGCGTGGTCGAGGGCTGTCGCGCCATCCCGGCGGTCGCCGCGTTTCGCCCGGCGCCGACCGAGCGGCCCGCCGTGCTCGTGCTCGGCCAGGCGCTGTCGCGCTTTCATGCCATCGCCCGCGACGAGGAGCTGCGTGTCTACGCCGACGCGGTCGGCGCCGTCGTCGAGCGCGGATACGACGTCTGGTGGAAGGAACACCCGCGCGCCGTCGAGCCCTTCTTCGCCGAACTGGCGGCGCGCTCGGCACCCGGCCGCGTCCGCGAGCTGGCGGTGCCGTTCGCGTGGCCCGTCGAGCTCGTCGCCGATCGACTCGGCCTCGCGGCGGTGGTCGGCGGCATCACGACCGCCCTCTTCTACCTGCCGCGCCTGCTCGGCATTCCCGCGTTCACCGTCGCTCCCGCGCTGGTGCCGTCGCTGCGCGGCAACTGGGCGTTGCAGAATAGGCTTTTCGTCGAGCGCATCGCGCCGCTCGCTGCCCTGCCCTCCGCGAACCTGACGTGAGCCACGAACCGAAGCGCGAAGACGCCGCCCGCGTCTTCATCGGCACCGATCCGTCGCAGGAGATCGCCTGCCGCCTCCTGCAGTGGTCGTTTCGCCGCCACTCGACGATCGACATCGTGTTCGACACGATGGACACGCTCGGCCTGCCCTTTCCTGCGCAGGCAAAGAACCAGCCGCGCACCGGGTTCTCGTTCAACCGCTTCGCCATCCCGGGCCTGGCGGGCTACCACGGCCGGGGCATGTACGTCGACGCCGACATGCTCGTCTTCAAGGACCTGCGCGAGCTGTGGGAGCTGCCGTTCGACGGCGCAACGGTGATGCACGCGCCGTCGTCGTCATCGTCCAGGCGGCGCCAGTTCAGCGTCATGCTGCTCGACTGCGACCGGCTGCGCTGGAACGCGACCGACATCGTCAACGGCCTCGATGAAGGCCGCTACACCTACGAGCAGCTGTTCTGGGACTTCTGCATCGAGCCCGACGCGAACATCCGCGCCGGCCTGCCGATCGAGTGGAACTCGCTCGACCTCCATGTGCCCGGCCAGACGGCGCTCATCCACTACACCCACATGGAGAGCCAGCCCTGGGTCCACGCCCGGCACGAGCACGGCGACGTGTGGGTGCAGGCGCTGGTCGACGCGATCGACGCCGGCGCCATCCGCGCGGCAGACGTCGACGATGCGATCCGCCAGGGCTGGATCCGCCCTTCGCTCGCCCGGCAGCTGCGCACGAAGCCGGCGCGCTGGCCGATGTTCACGCGCCTGGTCGCACCGGTCCTCGACATCGGCTACACGCCGCACCGCGAGCTGCGCAAGCGCCAGCGCGAGGCCAGGCGCCGCGAGAAGGCCACCGCCTAGCGGCAAGGACAAGAGGGACTCACGCTTCGAGGTAGCGCTCGCGCGCGCCCAGCCAGCGCTCGACGTGCCGCACCGCCGCCGCCGGGTCCTCTTCGAGCAGGCGTCCGGCAACGTGCGCCGCCTGCTCGACGAGCGCCGTGTCGGCGAGCGGATCGGCGAAGCGCAGCAGCGGGGCCCCCGACTGCCGGGCACCGAGCAGCTCGCCGGGGCCGCGGATCTCGAGGTCGCGGCGCGCGATCTCGAAGCCGTCGTTCGTCTCGCGCAGCGCTTTCAGCCGGGCCTTGCCGGTGTCCGACAGCGGGGGCGTGTAGAGCAGCACGCAGGCGCTGGCGACGCTGCCGCGGCCGACCCGCCCGCGCAGCTGGTGCAGCTGCGACAGGCCGAACCGCTCGGCGTGCTCGACGACCATCAGCGACGCGTTGGGCACGTCGACGCCGACCTCGATGACCGTCGTCGCGACGAGCACCGCGATCGTGCCAGCGGCGAAACGCGCCATCACGTCGCTCTTCTCGGTCGCGTTCATGCGGCCGTGCAGGAGGCCGACCGCGCGGCCTGGCAGCGCCTCCTTCAGCTGCTCGCTCGTGGCGGTGGCGTTCTGCAGGTCGAGCACCGCCGACGCTTCGACGAGCGGGCACACCCAGTAGACCTGCCGCCCGTCGGCGACGGCGTCGCGGATGCGACCGATCACCTCGTCGCGCTTGGCGTCGACGAACAGCTTCGTCTCGACCGGCGTTCGCCCGGGCGGCAGCGCGTCGATGGTGCTGACATCGAGGTCGGCGAACATCGCCATCGCCAGCGTGCGCGGAATCGGCGTCGCGCTCAGCATCAGCAAGTGCGGATTCAGCGGCTCCTCCGCGCTCTCGGTCACGAGCTTCGTGCGCAAGGCGAGCCGCTGCGCGACCCCGAAGCGGTGCTGCTCGTCGACGATCGCCAGGCCGAGCCTGGCGAAGCGAACGTTCTCCTCGATCACCGCGTGCGTGCCGACGACCAGCGCCGCTTCGCCCGACGCGACCTGCGCCAGCGCGGCGTCGCGCTTCCTGCCCCTGCGGCTGCCGGTGAGCCAGGCGATCGTGACGCCGCGCGGCGCCAGCCAGCCGGCGAGCTTGACGAGATGCTGTTCGGCGAGGATCTCGGTCGGCGCCATCAATGCGCATTGCCAGCCGGCGTCGATCGCGCGTGCGGCGGCGAGCGCGGCGACCACCGTCTTGCCGGAGCCGACGTCGCCCTGCAGCAGGCGGTGCATCGGCCGCTCGTTGGCGAGGTCGCGGGCGATCTCGTCGGTGACGCGCGCCTGCGCCGGCGTCAGTGCGAACGGCAGTGAGACGAGCAGCGCGTCGTGCAGCGCATCCGGCCGCGGCGGGAACGCCGGCGCGCGGTGGCGCTCGCGGTCGCGCCGGGCCTCGAGTTGCGAGAGCCGCTGCGCCAGCAGCTCGTCGAACTTGAGGCGCTGCCAGGCCGGGTGCGAGCGGTCCTCCAGGTTGTCGGCGTCGAGGCCGGGCAGCGGCTCGTGAAGGCGACCCAGCGCGTCGCGCAGCGTCGGCAGGCCCGGCGGAAGCAGCTCGGGCGGCAGCAGCTCGCCGATGTCGGCCCGGGCGAGCGCAGCGCCGACGGTCTTGCGCAGCACGGCCTGCGAGAGCCTGGCTGTCGTCGGATAGACCGGCGTCAGCGCCGTCGGCAAGGGCGCGCCGGCTTCGACGACCTTGGTCGCGGGATGCACCATCTCCATGCCGAAGAAGCCGCCGCGCGATTCGCCGCGTGCGCGCACGCGCTTGCCCGGCGCCAGCGTCTTCTGCTGCGACGGATAGAAGTGCAGGAAGCGGAGCACGAGGTCGCCGCTGCCGTCTTCCACGGTCACGACGAGCTGGCGCCGAGGCCGGAACTGCACCCTGGAGTCGCGGACGACGCCTTCGACCTGCGCGACCATCCCGTCGACGAGCTCGCCGATCGGCACGACGCGCGTCTCGTCCTCGTAGCGCAGCGGCAGGTGCAGCGCGAGGTCGATGTCTCTCACCAGGCCGAGCCTGGCGAGTGCCGCGTCTGCGGGCGATGTCGGCATGCCAGAATTTTGCCGTCCGATGGAACACACCAGCGCACCCGTCGCAACGCTCGACCTCGACGATTTCGACTACGCGCTGCCGCCCGAGCTGATCGCGCAGCGCCCGCCCGCCGTGCGCAGCGACGCCCGCCTGCTCGACGCGACGGGTGCAGGCGGCGCCGTCTCGCGCTCGGTGCGCGACCTGCCCATGCTCCTGCGCGAGGGCGACCTGCTCGTCGTCAACGACACGCGCGTCGTCAAGGCGCGGCTCCGCGGCTCGAAGGCCACGGGCGGCGCCGTCGAGGCGCTGCTCGAGCGCGTCGACGCCGACGATCCGCTGCTCGTGCACGCACACGTGCGGGCCAGCAAGCCGCCGCGGCCCGGAACGACGATCCGCTTCGCCGACGCATTCGATGCCGAGGTCGTCGGTCGCAGCGGCGACGACGGCTCGCTCTTCGCACTGCGCTTCCCGGACGACCCCTACGCGCTCCTCGACCGGCACGGCCACGTGCCGCTGCCGCCCTACATCAGCCGCGGAGCGGCGGGCGACGACGCCGACGACGAGCGCCGCTACCAGACCGTCTTCGCCGCGCGTCCGGGCGCCGTCGCGGCGCCGACGGCGGCGCTGCATTTCGATCCGCCGCTGCTCGACGCGCTCGCCGCGCGCGGCGTCGAACGCGTGGCCGTCACGCTGCACGTCGGCGCGGGCACCTTCCTGCCGGTGCGCGGTGATTCGATCGCGTCGCACACGATGCACCGCGAGCGCTACGCCGTCGAAGACGACGTGGTCGACGCCGTCGCCCGCACGCGCTCGCGCGGTGGCCGGGTCGTCGCCGTCGGCACGACGAGCCTGCGTGCGCTCGAATCGGCGGCTCGCGCGACGGGCGCGTTGCGCGCAGCGTCGGGCGAGACGGACCTCTTCATCCGGCCCGGCTACGTGTTTCGCGTCGTCGACGTGCTGCTCACCAACTTCCACCTGCCCCGGAGCACCTTGCTGATGCTCGTCTCTGCCTTCGCCGGGCATGCGCGGATCCTGTCGCTGTATCGCCGCGCCGTCGACGAGCGCTACCGCTTCTTCAGCTACGGCGACGCGATGCTGCTCGCACGAACGGAATCGCCATGAACATGCGCTTCAGCGTCCTCGCGCCGCTGCTCTCGGCGACGACCTGCGCGGCGATCGTCTTCGCGCCGGCGGCCTCCGCCGCGACGCCCGCCCGCACCTACGCCACCCACCGCACCTGCACAGGGTACCCGCGCGTCGACCTCGAGACGCCGCGCGGATGGTGCGTCGCGATGCTCGCGGACGCGTCGGCGGGACTGCGCTTTCCGCGTCGCGTCCTCGAGGTCGCGCGCGGTCGCTACTGGCTCGTCGACATGGGAAGCTGGGAGCCACGCCAGGGACGGCTGCTCGAGTTCACGCTACCGGCATCGGCATCGACATCGGCATCGGCGCAACCCGTGACCTTCACGGTGCTCGCCGAGAAGCTCGACCGACCGCTCGGCCTGGTCCACGGCCCCGACGGGCAGGTCTGGGTCGGCGAGGCGGGCCGCATCTCGCGCACGCCGATCGGCGTGGCCGCAAGTCCGGTCCGCCTGCAGGTCGTGATCGACGGTCTGCCCGACGACGGCTCGCATCCGCTCAAGGAATTGGCCTTCGGCAGCGACGGCAAGCTCTACTTCACCGTCGGCTCGGCGAGCGATGCCTGCCGCGACGCCGGCAACGCGCTGCCCGTGCCGTGCCCGCAACTCGCCGGCAGTCGGCCACGCGCGGCCATCTGGCAGGCGACGTTCGGCGGCGCCGATCACACGCTGCAGTCGGTGCGGCCCTACGCGACGGGCCTGCGCAATTCGGTCGCGCTGGCGTGGGCGCCGGGGGCCGACATGCTGCTGCAAGGCGAGAACTCGATCGACTACCCCGACGCAGCGCAGCCGCCCGAAGAACTCAACGTCGTGCGCGACGGCGCCTTCTACGGCTGGCCGTACTGCGTCGGCGCACGCACGCCGGCGCGTGGCTACGAGGGCCGCTTCGACTGCGCCGGCAAGAGCGAGGCGCCGTCAATGCCGTGGCCGGCGCACGCCGCGCCGCTGCAGATGCAGGCGTATGCGAAGGGCGCTCCGCACGCCTTTGCCGGGCAACTGCTCGTCGCCTGGCACGGCTACCGCGAGACGGGTCACCGCATCGTGTCGTACGAGATCGATGCGAACGGCAGACCGAGCGGCAAGCCGACGGCGTGGATCGGCGGATGGGCCGCGAAGACAGGAGTCAGGCCACTCGGCGCACCGACCGGCTTCAGCGTCGACACGGCGGGCCGGATGCTCGTCGTCGAGGACCGCAAACGCACGCTGCTGATGCTCGTTCGCGAGAGCGCGCCGCGCTGACGTCTCAGCGAGATGCCGAGTGGCGACGGATCCAGTCGGCGAAGGCCGCTTCGTCGAGTTCGCCGGCGGCGAGCGAGAGCATCGCCAGGGTCGCGTCGGCCTGGCTGGCGGTGAGGCGCAAGCCGTTCAAACCGAGAAAGAGGCCGACCGCGAGGAATGCCGCCCGCTTGTTTCCGTCGACCAACGGGTGGTTCTTCGCCAGTCCGAACCCGTATGCCGCGGCGAGATCGGCCGTGTCGGGCGACCCGCAGGCCTCGAGGTTGGCGGCGCGGGCCAGTACCGAGTCGAGCAGGCCTTCGTCGCGCAAGCCCGACGCGCCGCCGTGCTCGGCGAGACTCTCGTCGTGCAACAGTTCCAGAACGCGGCGCTCGAGCCGGCGCCAGGTCATTTGGCCAGGGCGCGGAAGGTGTCCCGATAGCTGCGCATGAGGTCGCGTCCGATCTCGAGCTGATCGGCGAATGCCGGGTCGTACGGCGTCAGCGTGAGACCGTTCGGTGACTCGGACATGTGCAGGGAGTCACCCTTGTCCACGCGCAACTTGGCCAGCGCTTCCTTCGGCAGGATGACGCCGACCGAGTTGCCGATCTGGATGAGCTTGAGGGCGGCCATGTCGTCTCTCCGTTAAAACGAATGTAATACTACGGCAGTTGCTTCCATGACCAGCTTCACTGTCCTCGCCACTCAGGGCCACGCCCGCCGCGGCCGCCTCGAGCTCGCTCGCGGCACCGTCGACACGCCCGTCTTCATGCCGGTCGGCACCTACGGCACCGTCAAGGGCGTGCTGCCGTCGTCGCTCGAGGCGATGGGCGCGCAGATCATCCTCGGCAACACCTTCCACCTCTGGCTGCGCCCGGGCCTCGACGTGCTGCGCGCCGTCGGCGGCCTGCACCGCTTCGAAGGCTGGACACGGCCGATCCTCACCGACAGCGGTGGTTTCCAGGTCTGGTCGCTCGGCGCCCATGCCAAGGTCAGCGAGGAAGGCGTCGCCTTCCGCTCGCCGGTCAACGGCGACAAGCTGCTCCTCACGCCCGAGGTCAGCATGCAGATCCAGCACGTACTCGGCAGCGACGTCGTCATGCAGTTCGACGAATGCACCGCGTATCAGACCGAGGGTGAGGTCGCCGGCGAAGCGCAGGTGCGCCGCTCGATGGAGATGAGCGCGCGCTGGGCGCACCGCTCGCTCGCCGAGCACCACCGCCTCGGCAACCCGAACGCGCTGTTCGGCATCGTCCAGGGCGGCATGTTCGAGCACCTGCGCGAGGCCTCGATCGAGGCGCTGGTGCCGCTCGACCTGCCGGGCTACGCGGTTGGCGGCGTCAGCGTCGGCGAGCCGAAGACCGACATGCAGCGCATCGTCGCGCACACCCCGCACCGGCTGCCCTCCGACAAGCCGCGCTACCTCATGGGCGTGGGCACCCCGGAGGACCTGATCGACGGCGTCGCGGCCGGCGTCGACCTGTTCGACTGCGTCATGCCGACGCGCAACGCCCGCAACGGCCATCTTTTCACGCGCTTCGGCGACCTGAAGATCCGCAATGCGCGCCACAAGACCGACGAGCAGCCGATCGACACGACCTGCGCCTGCCCGACCTGCGCGCGCTTCTCGCGCGCCTACCTGCACCACCTCGACCGCTGCGGCGAGATGCTCGGTCCGATGCTTGCGAGCGTGCACAACCTGCACTTCTACGTCGACCTGATGCGGCAGGTGCGCGCGTCGATCGAGGCGCAGTCGTTCGACGCATTCACGTCCGCGTTTCGCGCCGATCGTGCGCGCGGCGTCTAGGTCCGGCGCTGCGAACCGCGCGGCATGGTTGAATCCGCCATCCCGACATCCCCACCGAGAGCACCGACATGACCCGCATCGCCGACATCATGACCAAGAGCGTCGCCACCATCGCGCGCGACGACACGCTGCAGGCCGCCGCGCAGCGCATGCGCGACATGGACATCGGCTCGCTGCCGGTGATGGACGGCTCGGCGATCGCCGGCATGGTCACCGACCGCGACATCGTCATCCGCGGCATCGCCGAGGGCATGATCCCGCAGGAGTCGCTCGTCTCCGACGTGATGACCGAGGACGTGCGATGGTGCCGCGAGACCGACACCGCCGAAGCCGTGCTCGCCGAGATGGGCGACGCGCAGGTCCGGCGCATCGCCGTGCTCGACGCGGAGCATCGCATCGTCGGCATCGTCGCGCTCGGCGACCTCGCCACGCGGCAGTCGGCCGACACCGACGACGCGCTGCGCGAGATCTCGACGCCCGACGCGTGAACCCGCTCGGACGAAGCGATCTTCAGGGCCTGCCGAGCGCGATCCGCCGGCTGATCGGCGATCGCGTGGTCGGCGAGGCGGGCCTGTACGTGCTGCGTCACCCCGGCCGCTTCGCGTGGCAGGTGCTGAAGGGCTTCCGTGCCAACCAGGGCCTGCTGCTCGCCGGCGCGGTGGCGTACTACGCGCTGCTGTCGATCGTGCCGCTGCTCATCCTCGCGGTGATCGAGCTGTCGAACCTGATCGACCAGGAGCGCCTGCTGGCGACGATCGGCCGCTACCTCGAGTACATCGTGCCCGGCCAGTCGAGTGCGCTTGTCGGCGAGCTCGCGGCGTTCCTCGAGAACCGCGGCAACGTCGGCTGGGTCGTATTCGCGACGATGATCTTCTTCAGCTCGCTTGCTTTCTCGGTAGTCGAGAGCGCGATGTCGGTGATCTTCTACCACCGCGTGATCGCGAAGAAGCGCCGCTACATCTTCTCGGCGCTGATCCCCTACGTCTACGTCGTCTCGCTCGGCGTCGGCCTGCTGCTCGTGACGCTCGTCGCGGGCAGCCTGCAGGCGGTCGGCAAGGAGAGCGTCGACTTGTTCGGGCACGACTGGTCGCTCAGCGGCGTGTCGGGCCTGCTGCTCTACCTGCTCGGCTTCGCCGGCGAGATCTTCGTGCTCACCTCGGTCTACCTCGTCATGCCCGCCGGGCGCCTAAGCCTGCGCCACGCGCTGATCGGCGGCGTGACCGCGGCGGTGCTCTGGGAGATCACGCGACACGTGCTCGTCTGGTACTTCGCGACGCTGTCGCAGGTTAACGTCGTCTACGGGTCGTTGACGACGTCGATCGTCGTCCTGCTCAGCCTCGAGATCGCGGCGACGTTGCTGCTGCTCGGCGCCCAGGTGATCTCGGAATACGAGCGGATCGGCCTGCCGCCGCGGGAAGCGGTGCTCGGCGCGCCGGCCTGAGGCGCGGCGCGCTCAGGAGGCGAACAGCGCCCCCACCTGCGTGCGCAACGCCGGCGGCGTCACGTCGGCGGGCGCGACCGCCGGGCCGGCGACAAGGTCGACCCGGCTGAAGAAGCCGCGCCGAAACGGCCGGCTCATCGCCTTGCCGCCCGAGCGGGAGAAGAACGACCCCCACAGGTTCTGCAGCGCCAGTGGCACCACCGGCACGGGGTGCGTCTCGAGCAGCTTCATGACGCCGCCCTTGAACTCGGCGATCTCGCCGTCGCGCGTGATCCCGCCTTCGGGGAAGATGCAGACGAGTTCGCCTTCGTCGAGCGCCTGGCCGGCGCGGACGAACGCCTGCTCGTAGGTCGCCGCGTCGAGCTTGCGTGGCGCGATCGGGATCGCCTTGGCGAGGCGGAAGAACCAGCCGAGCAGCGGGATGCGGAAGATCTCGTGGTCCATGATGAAGCGGATCGGCCGCGGGCTCGCCGCCATCAGCAGCACCGGGTCGATGAAGCTCACGTGGTTGCAGACGAGGATCGCCGCGCCTTCGGTCGGGATGTGCGCGTCGCCGCGGACCTTGAAGCGGTAGACGACCCGCGCCACCACGAACGCGACGAAGCGCAGGAAGTACTCCGGCACGATCAGGAAGATGTAGGTCGCGACGATCGCATTGAGCACGCCGATGACGCCGAACACCTGCGGGATCGTCAGGCCGGCCGACAGCAGCGCGCCGACGATCAGCGAGCTGGAGATCATGAACAGCGCGTTGAGGATGTTGTTCGCGGCGATGATCCGCGCCCGGTGCGAGGGCTGCGAGCGCAGCTGGATCAGCGCGTACATCGGCACGCTGTAGAGGCCGGCGAAGAGCGACAGCAGCGCGAGATCGGCCATCACGCGCCAGTGCGCGGCCTGCGCGACGAAGGCCGACGCGGTGTACGACACGTCGCCCGTCGACGCCAGTCCGCGCGAGGCGAAATACAGGTCAATCGAGAACACGCTCATGCCGATCGCGCCGAGCGGGACGAGGCCGATCTCGACGTGCCGCTTGGACAGCACCTCGCACAGCAGCGAGCCGACGCCGATGCCGACCGAGAACACCACGAGCAGCAGCGAGGCGACGTGCTCGTCGCCGTGCAGCACCTCCTTGGCGAACGACGGGAACTGGGCGAGGAAGGCGGCGCCGAAGAACCAAAGCCACGAGATGCCGAGCAGCGACCGGAAGACGACGACGTTGCCGTGCGCGAGCTTGAGGTTGCGCCACGTCTCGCTGAACGGGTTCCAGTTGATCGCCAGGCCCGGGTCGGTCGACGGCGACGCCGGCACCGCCTGCGCCGTCACCCGCCCGAGCACCGCCACGCCGACGCACGCGACCGCGACCCACGTTGCGCCGATCTGCGGGATTGCGATCAACAGGCCGCCGGCCACGCTGCCGAGCAGGATCGCGACGAACGTTCCCATCTCGACCATGCCGTTGCCGCCGGTCAGCTCGCGCTCGGTGAGGTGCTGCGGCAGGTAGGCGAACTTGACCGGGCCGAACAGCGTCGAGTGCAAGCCCATGAGGAACACGCAGCCGAGCAGCAGGACGACGTTGCTCGTGAGGAAGCCGAACGCCGCCAGCGCCATCACGCCGATCTCGAGCCATTTCACGAAGCGGATCAGCGTCGCCTTGTCGAACTTGTCGGCGAGCTGGCCGCTGGTGGCCGAGAAGAGCAGGAAGGGCAGGATGAAGAGCGCGCCGATCACCAGGCCGGCGAGCGTCGGCGGCAACCACGGCACCTGCAGGTGGTAGGTCACGAGCACCGTGGCCGCGAACTTGAACAGGTTGTCGTTGCCGGCGCCGAGGAACTGCGTCCAGAAGAACGGCGCGAAGCGGCGCTGGCCGAGCAATGCGAACTGGTTGGGGTGTTCGCCTTCGGTCGTCATGGTCGTCGTCTCCGGGATCTACGTGCGTGCGCCGAGCGGAATCTAGCGGATGACGGTCACCGCGCCACCCAGCCCCGACCGCGCCAGCCACGCGAATACCGAGTCGACCGTGACGGTTTCGATGCGGCCGGCGAAGCGCTTCTCGTTCGGATGGTCGTCGAAGGCGACGTTGGCGCTGGTGAGCCGCGCACCGAGGCGCTCGAATGCACCGATCCGCAGCTCGCCCGGACGGTAGTCGCGCAAGCGCAGCCACGCCTGCGCGCGCTCGCGGGTCGATGCGTCGTCGGCCATCGCCGCGGCAAGCGTTTCGATCGCCCACTGGTTCGACTGTTGGTCGCGCGTCGACCACGGGTAGGCCACCATGCTGTAGGCGGGCGCGTCGAGCGCGGCCAGGCGGGCGTTGTCGGCCAGCGCGGCGAGGAGGCGGGATTGCGCGTCGGGCGACAGCACGACGACCGCTGCCTCGTAGCGCCACAGGTCATCGAGAAAGAAATCGCCCAGGCCTTGCCGGTAGAGCGACGCGTTCGACGTCCGGCACTGGTTGAGCTTGTGCACCACGCGCCACGGCTCGCCCGGCGCCGCGCGGTAGGCGAAGGCAAGGTGCGACCAGCGCAGGCCGTAGGCGGTGACGTCCTGGCCGGCGCGGCCGATGACCACGACCTGCGCGCCGCTGCGGTCGAGCGCAGCGGCAGTGTGCTCGGGCGCTGCCACCGACACCGCGATCGGCAGCACCGAGAGCGCGCTCGCGT
>JBBSUK010000028.1:0-30911 GCA_038234975.1 Burkholderiales bacterium | reverse complement strand
GAGCGCGAGCGCCACGTCGTGGACGAGCAGCAGCTCGAGCGCCTCGCGACCCGAGCGTGCCTGCAGCGTCTCGACGGTCGGCGACGCGAGCATCGCGGACAGAGCGAGCAGGTTCTCGTCGCGGTCGTCGACGAGGAGGCATTTGACGGCGCGGCTGTTCATGCGGAAGCGGATGTCGTTCGATCGACCGATGCGGGCAGCAGCACGGCACCGGCGCCGAGCGAGGCCAGCAGCGCGGCGATCCGGTCGAGTGTGAGGACGTGGTCGGCATCGACGGCCTCGAGCGCCGACGCGGGCATCACCGACGCCTCGGCGCTGCCGGGAAGCTGCACGACGGTCACGCCGCCGGCCCGCTGCACGGCGGCCAGCCCCGCTGCGCCATCGCGGTTCCAGCCGGTGAGGATGATGCCGAGCAGGCGCTCGCGGTAGACGTCGGCGGCCGACTCGAACAGCACGTCGATCGACGGTCGCGACCAGTGCACCGGATCGTCGACCGACAGCGACACGCGCGGCCCGCGGTCGACCAGCAGGTGGTAGTCGGACGGCGCGACGATCACCGCCGGCGCCTCGATCACCATCTTGTCGACCGCCTCGATGACCGGCAGCGCGCACACCGGCGCAAAGATGTCGGCCATCAGGCTCGGCATGTTGCGAGGCATGTGGATGACGACGAAGACGACGGCGGCAAGCCCGGCGGGCAGTGCCGGCAGCAGGTGCAGCAGCGCCTCGACGCCGCCGGCCGACGCACCGATCACGATCGCGTCGAGCTTCCTCGGAGCTGGGCCTGCTGTCATGCGTCGGCCCGCTTCTGGTAGATGCGCTCGTCGCGCGCGAGCTCGTCGAATCCCTCGGCGTGCGCCGAGAAGCGGATCGACTCCTTCGCGCCGATGCCGAGGAAGCCGCGTCGGCACAGCGCTTCGCGGAACAGGCCGACGGCGCGGTCCTGGAGCACGCGATCGAAGTAGATCAGCACGTTGCGGCACGACACGAGCTGCACCTCGGCGAACACGGAGTCGGTCGCCAGGCTGTGATCGGAGAAGACGATGTTCCTGCGCAGCGCCTTGTCGATCACGGCGTTGCCGTAGGCCGCCGTGTAGTACGAAGAGAGCGACGTCGTCGCCCCCGAGCGGCGGTGGTTCTCGGTGAATCCGGGCAGGCGGTCTAGCTCGTAGACGCCGGCCTCGGCGCGGCGAAGCGCCTGTGCATTGATGTCGGTGGCGTAGATGAGGCTCCGCGACAGGAGGTCTTCCTCGTGCAGCAGGATGGCGAGCGAGTACACCTCCTCGCCGGCGCTGCATCCGGCCACCCAGATCTTGAGCGACGGGTAGGTGCGCAGCAACGGCACCACCGTCTCGCGCAGCGCCTTGAAGTAGGCCGGGTCGCGGAACATCTCGCTGACCTGCACGGTGAGGAACTCGAGCAGCGCCGCGAACAGCGGCGGCTCGTGCAGGAGGCGATCCTGCAGCTGCGACAGCGTCTTGCAGCCAAAGCGCACCATCGCCACCGCCAGGCGGCGCTTCAGCGAAGCGCGCGCGTAGCCGCGGAAGTCGTAGTGGTAGCGGCGGTAGATCGCCTCGACGACGAGCTCGACTTCGATGTCGGTGGTGGGCGGTGCGGCGAGGCCGGCCGCCTCCGGCGGGGCCGCCGCCGGGCTCATGCTGCAAGCCAGACACGCGCGAGCGACAGCAGCTTGTCGACGTCGAGCGGCTTGGCGATGTAGTCGCTGGCGCCGGCGTCGATGCACTTCTGCTGGTCGTCGCGCATCGCCTTGGCGGTCAGGGCGATGATCGGCAGCCGGCGCCACTGCGAGCGCTTGCGGATTTCGCGCATTGCCGCGTAGCCGTCCATCTCCGGCATCATGATGTCCATCAGGACGAGTTCGATCGGCTCGCCCGCCTGGTCGGCACGTTCGAGCGCCTCGATGCCCTCGCGCCCGTTGCGCGCGATCGTCGCGACCGCACCCTTGGGCTCGAGCACGCTGGTCAGGGCGAAGACGTTGCGCACGTCGTCCTCGACGACCAGGATGCGGCGCCCCTCGAATGCCTGCTCGCGGTCGCGCGCGCTGCGCAGCAGCCGCTGGCTCTCCGCAGGCAGATCGCTCTCGACCTGGTGCAGGAACAGCGTCACCTCGTCGAGCAGCCGCTCGGGCGAGCGCGCACCCTTGACGATGATCGACTTCGAGTGGCGGCGCAGCCGCTGCTCCTCGTCGCGGCTGAGCGTGCGGCCGGTGTAGACGATCACCGGCGGAAAGCCGTGCGCGTCGTCCTCGGCCATCTTCTCGAGCAGCTCGTAGCCGGAGAGGTCGGGCAGGTTGAGGTCCATGACGACGCAGTCGAACGTGCGCGCCCGCAACTGCGCGAGCGCTTCCGCGGCGTTGGCGGCGCTGACGATCTCGACCTTGTCGTTGTCGAGCAGCTCGACCAGGCTGTCGCGCTGCCGCGGGTCGTCCTCGACGACCAGGACCCGCCCCTGCCCGCGGTTGGAGAAGCGCGCCTCGAGCTTGCGCAAGGCCTCGACGAGCTGCTGGCGCTCGACCGGCTTGATCGCGTAGCCGATCGCGCCGAGTTCGAGGGCTTCGTGCGAGAAGTCGGACGCCGAGGCGACGTGGACCGGGATGTGCCGGGTGCGCGGGTCGCGCTTGAGCTGCTCGAGCACGCCGAGCCCGGAATGGTCCGGAAGCTGCATGTCGAGCACGATCGCGCTCGGCTGGAACTCGGCGGCAGCCTCGAGCCCTTCGTCGGCCGTCTCGGCGACGACGCACTGGAAGTCCATCTCGTGCGCCAGGTCGCGCAGGATGCCGGAGAACGCCGGGTCGTCCTCGATGACGAGGATCAGCCGCCGGTCGGTGCGCAGGCGCTCGCGGTCGTCGTCGGGTCGTGGTGTGGCAGGCCTGGCGTCGCGCCGGCTTTGACGTGGCTGCGCCTGAGCAGGCACCGGGGGACGCGGTGCGACCTCGCGCACCGGTGGGGCCGGCACCGGCGCCTCGTCGGGTGGTGCCACCGTCACCGGCGTGCGCAGCGGCAGCGTCAGCGTGAAGACGCTGCCTTCGCCGACGCGGCTCCGCACGTCGATCGCGCCGCCGAGCAGGCGCGCCAGGTCGCGCGAGATGGTCAGCCCCAGGCCCGTGCCGCCGTACATGCGCGCGGTTCCGGCGCTCGCCTGCTGGAAGGCTTCGAACACGAGGTCGAGCTTGTCGTCGGCGATTCCGATGCCGGTGTCCTCGACGGCGAACGCCACGTGCCCGGGCCCGGCCGCGCCCACGCGCACCGTGACCGAGCCGGCGTCGGTGAACTTGATCGCGTTGGCGACGAGGTTGCGCAGGATCTGGGCGAGCCGCTGGCCGTCCGTCTCGATCCGCTTCGGGGCGCCGTCGTCGATCTTCGTCGCGAAGGCCAGCCCCTTCTGCCGCGCCATTGGCATGAAGACGTGACCGAGCGACTCGAGGCTGCTTTCGAGGACGACCGGCTCGACGTCGACTTCGACCTTGCCGGCCTCGATGCGCGACAGGTCGAGGATGTCGTTGATCAGCGTCAGCAGGTCGTTGCCGGCCGACGAGATCGTCTCGGCGAACTTCACCTGCTCGTCGTCGAGGTTGCCCTTTCGGTTCTCGGCGAGCAACCGCGCCAGGATCAGCGTCGAGTTGAGCGGCGTGCGCAGCTCGTGGCTCATGTTGGCGAGGAACTCGCTCTTGTAGCGGCTCGACCGTTCCAGGTCGACGGCTTTCCTCGTCAGCTCGACTTTGGTGATCGCGAGCGCATCGCGCTGGTCCTCGAGCAGTTGTGCCTGTTCCTCGAGCTGCGAGTTGGTCGCTTCCAGCTCGGCCTGCGACGACTCGAGCCGGCCCTGCGATTCCCTCTGCACCCGCGACTGCTCCTCGAGCTCCTCGTTGCTGACGCGCAGTTCCTCCTGCTGGGTCTGCAGCTCCTCGGCCTGCCGCTGCGTCTCGGCGAGCAGCTCCTCGAGCCGTGTCCGGTCGATCGCCGAACGAACCGTGACGCCGAGCGGCACGGCCGAACGTTCGAGGAGGTCGAGTTCGGCCTCGCCGACCGGACGAAGGAAGCCGATCTCGAAGGCTGCAGCAGTCAAACCTTCGAAGATCGCCGGCACGATGACGATCTCCCGCGCGTTGCTTTGGCCGAGGCTCGACGAGACGGTGAGGTAGCCGGGCGGCAGGTCGCGCAGGTGCACGACGCGCTGTTCGCGCACCGCCTGGCCGAGCAGGCCCGCGCCGCTGCGCGCCGGGACCACGGCGGCGTCGGCGGCCCAGGTGGCCACAAGCGTCGTCGCGCCGCTGCGCGGGTCGACGAGGTGAAAGGCGCCGACCTGGGCGTCGAGCCAGCCGGCGAGGAAGGCCAGCGCGTCGCTGCCGAGCGCCTCGAGCCGCGGGTCGCCACGCAGGCGGATGGTGAGTGCAGCGATACCGGAGCGGACCCAGATCTCGGTCTCGCGCTGCCGATAGCCTCGCGAAAGCGTGGTCGCAGCCCAGACGATGAAGGCGATCAGCACCGCCGCGGCAACGGCCGTGACCAGGAACGAGTTGCGCACCGCGGCGTCGCGCTCACCGAGCGCCGCGCTGCGCATCGCCTCGGCGTGTTCGCGCAGCGTCGCGGCGCTGCGGCGGAGGTCGTCCATCAGATGCCTGCCCTTGGCCGAGCGGACGATGGCGATCGCGCCGTCGAGGTCGCCTGTCGCGCGACGCTCGATGGTCTGATCCATTTCGTCGAACTTGTCAGCGAGGAGCTGCGCCATCCGGTCGACGTTGCGCAGCTGGTCCGGCTTGCCGTTCAGCAGCTCGCGCAGACGACGCAGTTCGAGCGGCATCGCCACCTGGCCCCTTCGGTACGGCTCGAGATAGCTCTCGTCGCCGGTCAGCAGGTAGCCGCGCTGTCCCGTCTCGGCGTCGATGGCCGACGTCATCACGGCGTCGAGCCGGCGGCCGATCTCGGTGCCCGATGTCAATCGGGCCACGGCCTGCTCGCGGCTCGACAGCGCCGCGTACGACAGCCACGCGCTCAGCACGACGACGGCGATCGCGACGACGACACCGAACAGCGCTGAAGGCGGCAGCCAGGCGCGGTTGCGCCGCCCGATCGGGATGCCGTCGCCGCGACCCGGTTGATCGACGGGCGGGGTGGCGCTGCGTGCAACCATGACGGAATCGTAGCCGGCGTCGCCGCTGGAGCGATTTGAAGTCGCTCAGCCCAGCACGACCCACGCCGGCGCGTGATCGCTCGGCTTCTCCCGGCCACGCACCGCGCGGTCGACGCCCGCCTCGCGCAGCCGCGCCCTGGCGGCGGCGTTGAGCAGCAGGTGGTCGATGCGCAGGCCCGCATCACGGGCGTAGCGGTCGCGGAAGTAGTCCCAGAAGGTGTACATGCGCGCCTCGGGGTGCAGGGCGTGGATCGCGTCGACCCAGCCCTGGTCGAGCAGGCGTCGCCACGCCTCGCGCGTCGCCGGCTGCAGCAGCGCGTCCTTCTTCCACGACGCGGCCGAATAGATGTCCGTGACGCCGTCGGTGGCGACGACGTTGTAGTCGCCGATCAGCAGCACCGGGCGCGGATCGGCATACAACGTCGCGGCGTGCTCGGCGAGGCGCGCGAACCAGGCGAGCTTGTAGTCGAACTTGGGTCCGGGCTGCGGGTTGCCGTTGGGGAGGTAGATCGAGGCGACGACGAGGTGGCCGCCTGCGTCGGCAGAGGCGACGTCGGCTTCCAGGTAGCGGCTGTGCGTGTCGTCCGGGTCGCCCGGGAGGCCACGCCGGCGCTCCAAGGGCTGCCCGCCGCGCACCAGGACGGCGACGCCGTTGAAGCCTTTCTGGCCGTGCCAGATCGCGCCGTAGCCGGCGTTCTCGATCGCTTCGTGCGGAAAGGTTTCGTCGGAGGTCTTCAGCTCCTGCAGGCAGGCCACGTCGGGAGACGCATCGGCGAGCCATTCGAGCAGGCGCGGCAGTCGGCTGTGGATGCCGTTGACATTGAACGTGGCGATCTTCATGCGGCGGCAGGGGTCGTTGCGGCGTAGGCCGGGTCCGACGCGCCGAGGGGTGCGCGTCGGCCGCGATGATGGGGCCTCTCCCGCGCCGAGCCGGGCAGCGTCGGCCGACACTCGCCGGATCGTCTGCCCGAAGAAAAGAGAGCAACCCCATGAACCGACTCGTTCCCCGCATCGCCATCGCGCTTCTCACGGCGGCCACCTGCCTTGCCGCAGGCGCACAAACCACCACCGGCAGCAGCGCAGACGAAGCGCGGCGGGACCAGAACCGCAACGAGGCCTTGTCCTCGTGGCGCGCCCGGCAGCCCTCGCTCGCGCGCACCGATATGAACTCACGGCCGATGGCGCGCAAGCGCCCGAGGACGGCGCGCGAGCGAACCCACCGCGCGGCCGAGAGCGTCCGCGGTGCGGGGCATCGCGTCGCCGAGAAAGCGCGCGACATCACCGACCGGACCAACGAGAAGTTCGACAAGCCGAAGCGCAATCCCTGAGCGGCTCGGGCGATCGGCGCTGCGGATCAGGCCGCCGCCGTGTCGATCCTGTCGAGGGCGGCCGCGATCGCGGCCGGCCCTTTTGGTCGCACGAGTCGGTCCACTTCGCGCCCCTCGCGAAGAAAGACCAGCGTCGGCCAGAGCTTGACGCCGAAGCTGCGTCCTAATTTGCGGCCGCTGCCATCCTCGATCCTGACGTGGCGAACGCCGGGGCGACCGCTCAGCGCCTCGACGATCGAAGGTTGAGCGGCGCGGCAATGGCCGCACCACGACGTGCCGAACTCCAGCAGGGTCGCGCCGGCAAAGGCATCGACTTCATCCCGTGTCGGCTCGCCTGCGCTCGTCACGACCCGGCTTCGTAGCAGTCGTTCGGCGCGGCACAGTTGCGCACGAACACGAGCCGGCCGCCGCGCATCTCGAACACGAGGTTGACCGGATGCGCGTGCGGGTGCGGCGTTTCGCTGTCGCCGGAGATCGGCACCCGAGCCGAGAACACCCAGCGTCCGGGTGCGTCGAGCACCACCCCTGCCGACAGCGTCGTCTCGGTGATGGACCGGCCGGTCGCGCCGTCGGCGGCGCTGACGTCGAGCTGGGCGACGCTGGCCCGACCGTCCCAGGCGACGGCGCCGGAGTAGCGCAGCGAACGGTCCCGCCAGGCGAGCGGCGTCGTCAGTTGCGTGCCGTTGCCAGCCACCGGCCGTTGCGCGATCGGCGCAGGGCGCGGCGCCGGGATCGGCCTCGGCGCCTGGTCGTCGTCAGGCCCGAGGGCCGCGCCGACGATCAGGGCGCCGACGATCGCGCCGCCGATGATCCAGGCTCTGCGCCGCCCGCTGCTCGCGACCGCCGTGGGCAGTGGTGGGGGCGATGGTGCGGGCGATGGTGCGGGCGACGGTGCGGGCGATGGGGGCACAGGCGTCGGGAGCGGTGCCGGAGCTGGGGAGGGGGCGGGGACGGGAGCAGGTGGCGGGGAAGGTGGAGCAGGCGAAGGCTCGCGGTCGCCGCCGACCGGCGCGTGCACGGCGATGGCGTCGCAGAAGAAGGCGAACTCCGGCGCCGCCGGATCGCCGTTCCAATGCGAGAGGTCGGCCGCCTGCAGGCGCCTGAACTCGAACGGAATCTTGACGCCCGGCTCGATCATCGCCGGCACGAGGTTGCGGCGGTTCATCGCCTCGGCCGCCTCGTTCTTGACCCACATCGAATCGCCCGACGAGGCCGACCACAGCACGACCACGCAGCGCGCCCCTTCGAGGGCCTCGACGATGACCTCGTCATAGGCGCGACCCGGCGGGATCTGGACATCCCACCAGACGGTCCAGCCGCGCCGTTCGAGCCCGGCGGCGACACGCCGCGCGACCTCGCGGTCGGCGCTCGAATAGCTGAGGAAGATGTCGCGCATGAACCCTCCGGCGACGTGCGGCAACGAGAAGGCGTGCGCGCGGCCGCCGCGAGCTTAACCGGCGAGGCTCGGGCCACGGCCGGCCGATCGACCGGCCGGCACACTACGATCCCCGCATGACACGGGCGACGACCGGCCGCCATGCGCGCCGGGCTGCGGTCGCCCTCGGCGTGGCGGTTGCCCTCGCCGTCCTCGGCCACCCGCTGTGGCTGGCGGCGGTCGGCTCGCGCTGGCTGTCGTCGACCGCCGGCCGCGATGTCCACTTCGATTCGATCCGCGTCGGACTCGACGGCGAGTTGCGCCCGGTCGTGCGGTTCGGTGGTGTGCGCATTGCCAACTGGCGGCTGAGCAACCCGGAGGATCGCGGCCCAAAGGACGACGGCGTTCTTGCGTTCGACCGCTCAATCCGCCTCCACGGTCCGTTCGGCAAGTCCGAGCGCGAGCTCGTGCCGCGGCTCGAGCAGGCCAAGGCGGCCTGCGCCGGCTGAATCGCCCGGCGCCGCCGCGGTCAGCTCGCCGGTGGGCGCCGCATCAGCGTGCTCTTTCCGAACAGGCTCTCGATCAGGTCGACCGCGATTTCGGCGGTGCGGTTTCGCACGTCGAGCGCGGGATTGAGCTCCATCACGTCGAGCGAGGCCAGCGCTGCGGTGTCGGCGATCATCTCCATGCACAGCTGCGCCTCGCGGTAGGTCGGGCCGCCGTGCACGGTGGTGCCGACGCCGGGGGCGATGTCGGCGTCGAGGAAGTCGACGTCGAAGCTCACGTGCAGGTGGGTGTTGGCGTCGATCGTGGCGAGCGCGAGTTCCATCGTGTGGCGCATGCCCATCTCGTCGATGTAGCGCATGTCGTACACCTCGAGGCCGGCCTCGTGGACGAACTTCTTCTCCCCGGCGTCGACGCTGCGGATGCCGATCTGGCGCACCTGCTTCGGGCTGATCGCCGGCGTCTTGCCGCCGATCCCGGTAAGCTCGGGCGGGCCGTGGCCGCACAGCACGGCGACCGGCATGCCGTGGATGTTGCCGCTCGGCGTGAGCACGCTGGTGTTGAAGTCGGCGTGCGCGTCGAGCCACAGCACACGGAGCTTGCGTCCCGCCTCGCGGCAGTGCCGCGCCACGGCGCTGATCGAGCCGATGCCCAGGCAGTGGTCACCACCGAGCAGGATGGGCATGCGGCCGCCTGCGAGCTCGGCGTGCACCGCGTCGTGCACGGTGCGGTTCCACTCGGCCACCGCGTCGAGGTGGCGGTAGCCGTCGGCCGGCGGCTGCCACGGGTTCGGCGGCCCCGACAGGTTGCCGTGGTCCTCGACCTCGAGGCCGTGCCGCTCGAGCATGCGGCCGATGTCGGCCACGCGCAGTGCCTCCGGTCCCATGCTCGAGCCGCGCGTGCCGGCGCCGATGTCGGTCGGCGCGCCGATGAGGGTGACCTTGCGGTTCGTCACAGGTAGTCGTACTCGGCGGCGAGGATCGCCCACGCTTCTTCCGCGGTCTCCACCAGGTGGAACAGATGCACGTCTTCGGGCGAGATCATGCCCGTCTCGACGAGCCAGTCGAAGTCGATGAGGCGCGACCAGAAGTCGCGGCCGAACAGCACGATCGGTCGCGCCCGCGACTTGCCGGTCTGCACCAGCGTGAGCACCTCGAACAGTTCGTCGAGCGTGCCGAAGCCACCGGGAAAGCACACCAGCGCGATCGCGCGCATCAGGAAGTGCATCTTCCTCAGCGCAAAGTAGTGGAACTGGAAGCACAGCTCCGGCGTGATGTAGGGGTTGGGCACCTGCTCGTGCGCGAGCACGATGTTCAGGCCGATGCTCTTGCCGCCGGACTCGAAGGCGCCGCGGTTGCCGGCCTCCATGATCCCGGGCCCGCCGCCGGTGACGACGTAGATCGGCCGCGCCATCGACGCCGACTGCGTCGTCACCATCGCCGAGAAGCGGCGCGCTTCCCCGTAGTAGCGCGACATGCGCACGGCGGTCTCGGCACGGGCGATCGCTTTCGGGTCGGCGCCGGCGCGCGCGGCATCGCGGCGCTCGGCCGCGACCTCCGGCGACAGGACCCGGGCGCTGCCGAAGATGACGATGGTGCGCTCGACGCCCTGCTCGTCCTGCACGAGCTGGGGCTTGAGCAGCTCGAGCTGCATGCGCACCGCCCGGAGCTCCTCGCGCAGCATGAAATCGGTGTCGATGTAAGCCAGGCGGTAGGCGCTCTCGGGGCCTGCATAGCGCGCGGCATTGGCGTCGACGCGTGCGGCCTCCTTCGCGGCGTCGTGCCCGGCGCTCGGGAACGGGTCGGCGGCGGCGCGCTCGTTGACTTTTCGCTTCATCGGTCGAGCTTACGGCAAGGGCGTGTCGTGCGCCGTCGACGGGCGCGACAGCACGTTCACGTAGTCGTGCCGCGACGTGTCGACGAGCGACACGCGGTACTCGACCGGCTGGTCGTTGAAGCTGAGAGCGGTGCGCCGCACCTCGATCAACGGCGCCGCGTGGGCGATGCCGAGGGCGCGCGCGCTCGCCCGGTCGGCCGAGACGGCGCGGGCGCGCTCGAGGGCGCGCAGGACGGTGATGCCGAAGTCGGACTGGTAGAGCTGGTAGAGCGTGCCCGGGCGGTCGCGCAGGCGCCTCTCCGAGAGGCCGCGAAACAGCGTCGCCGGGAGCACGATGCGGTCGTGGATCACGCGCCGGCCCTGCAGGAGGAGGGCGTTGTCGACCGCGACCACCGGGTCTCCGGGGCGCAGCCGCAGCGCGTCGGCGGCCGCATCGTCGGCGCGGGCGCGGGCGAAGGAGAGGAGCTCGACCTGCGGCACCTCGCGCAGGCCGTCGGCGCGCTCGACGTGGAAGAACTGGAACATCAGCCGGCCGGCGTCGTGCATGGCGACGTACGTTCCGCGCCCTTGCCGGCGCACCACGATGTGCTCGGCGACGAGCTCGTCGACCGCCTTGCGCAGCGTGCCGATCGAGACGCCGAGCTCGGCGCCGAGCGCCGCCTCGCTCGGCAGGGCGCTGCCGGGGACGAAGCGGCCGGTCTCGATGCCGCGCAACAGGCTGCGCTTGGCGGCCCGGTACAGCGGCATGCCGGCGGCACCGATGTCGGGCAGCGAACGGGCGCGCGAGGGAATCACCATGGCGAGTCTAGCGACCCGACGCGACTCATCCAGGTCATCCAGATGACATGCTTGACGGGCACGGCGAGATGCCTACGATGCCTCCACTTCCGGACAGGAGCAGAGATGATCCATTTCGTATTGCACGACGCGAACGACACGGTGGCCGTGGTCGTCGTCGAGGGCGTCACTTCCGGCACGGCGATGACCGGCTGGATCATGGACGAGGACAAGACGATCCAGGTCGAGTCCCGCCAGGACATCCCGATCGGCCACAAGGTCGCCCTCACCGACATGAAGACCGGCGACACCGTCGTCAAGTACGGCATCGACATGGGCAAGGTGGTCGCGCCGATCAGGAAGGGCGAGCATGCCCACGTGCACAACATCAAGACCAAGAGGTGGTGAGATGAACGTCGCAACGAAGATCGTGTCGAAGGACACCACGTTTCTCGGCTACAGGCGCGAGAACGGCCGCGTCGGCGTGCGCAACCACGTCGTCATCCTGCCGCTCGACGACCTGTCGAACTCGGCTGCCGAGGCCGTCGCGCACAACATCAAGGGCACGCTGGCGATTCCGCACCCCTATGGCCGGCTGCAGTTCGGCGCCGACCTCGACCTGCACTTCCGCACCCTGATCGGTGCCGGCTGCAACCCCAACGTCGCTGCCGTCGTCGTCATCGGCATCGAGGAAGGCTGGACGAAGAAGGTGGTCGACGGCATCGCCGAAACGGGCAAGCCCGTCACCGGCTTCGGCATCGAAGGTCACGGCGACCACGAGACGATCATGAAGGCGTCGAAGGTGGCCCGCGAGTACGTGCAGTGGGCGAGCGAGAAGCAGCGCGAGGACTGCCCGATCTCCGAGCTCTGGGTCTCCACCAAGTGCGGCGAGAGCGACACCACCTCGGGCTGCGGCTCGAACCCGACCGTCGGCAACGCCTTCGACAAGCTGCACCCGCTCGGCACCACGCTGTGCTTCGGCGAGACGACCGAGCTCACCGGCGGCGAGCAGATCGTCGCCGAGCGCTGCGCCAACGACGAGGTGCGCAAGCGCTTCATGTTCATGTTCGACCGCTACCAGGCGGTGATCGAGCGGCACAAGACGAGCGACCTGTCCGACTCGCAGCCGACCAAGGGCAACATCGCCGGCGGCCTGACGACGATCGAGGAGAAGGCCCTCGGCAACATCCAGAAGATCGGCAAGACCTGCACGGTAGACGGCGTGCTCGACAAGGCCGAGATGCCGACCCATCCGGGTCTCTGGTTCATGGACTCGTCGAGCGCGGCGGCCGAGATGGTGACGCTGTGCGCGGCGTCCGGCTATGCGGTGCACTTCTTCCCGACCGGGCAGGGCAACGTCATCGGCAACCCGATCCTGCCGGTGATCAAGATCTGCGCCAACCCGCGCACGGTGCGGCTGATGAGCGAGCACGTCGACGTCGACACGTCGGGCCTGCTGCAGCGCGAGATCAACCTCGACGAGGCGGGCGACCAGCTGCTCGAATGCATGCTGCGCACCGCCAACGGACGGCTGACGGCGGCCGAGGCGCTCGGGCATCGCGAGTTCGTCCTGACCCGCCTCTACGAATCGGCCTGATCGAGTCGTGTCGCGCGTCGTCGTCGCCGAGTTCATGGACGAGCGCGCCGTCGCGCGGCTCGCCGAGGCGCACGACGTGCTGTACGACGGGTCGCTCGTCGACGACCCGCCGCGCCTGCTTCGGGAAGCCGCCGACGCCGACGCGCTCGTCGTGCGCAATCGCACGCAGGTCCGCGGCGAGCTGCTCGCGGCGCTGCGGCGCTGCCGCGTCGTCGGCCGGCTCGGTGTCGGCCTCGACAACATCGACGTCGACGGCTGTGCAGCCCGCGGCATCGAGGTGATCCCGGCGACCGGCGCGAACGCGCGCTCGGTGGCCGAGTACGTGATCGCGACGGCGATGCTGCTGCTGCGCGGCGCCTACCGGGCGAGCGACGCCGTCGCTGCGGGCACGTGGCCGCGCGGTTCGCTGTCCAACGGTCGCGAGTTGGGAGCGAAGACGCTGGGCGTCGTCGGTTTCGGATCGATCGGGCAGCTGACGGCTGCGCTGGCGCTCGGCCTTGGCATGCGCGTGGTCGCGCACGACGCCCAGCGCGATGCCGGCGATCCGATCTACGAGGAGACCGGCGTTCGCCCGTTCGGCCTCGACGAGCTGGTCGCCGACGCCGACGTCGTCAGCCTGCACGTCCCGCTCGACGCGTCGACGCACCGCCTCATCGACGCCCGTCGCATCGCCGCGATGAAGCCCGGCGCGGTGATCGTCAACACCGCGCGCGGCGGCATCGTCGACGAGGCGGCGGTGGTCGCTGCGCTGCGCAGCGGGCATCTCGGCGGCGCCGCGCTCGACGTCTTCGAGTACGAACCGCTCGGTGCCGGCAACCCGTTCGAGGCCTGCCCGAACCTCATCCTCACGCCGCACATAGCCGGCGTGTCCGTCGAATCGAACGAACGGGTCTCGTTCCTCATCGCCGATCGCGTGCTGACGGCGCTGGCGGCGCTTTCGGCGCCGCGCGCGTCGTCATGACGACGCTGACGCTGGACGAGGCGCGTCGTCGCGTCGCCGCGACGTTGCAGGCGGCCGGGGCGAGCGCCGACACGGCCCGTGTCACCGCGCAGGCGCTGGTGCTCGCCGAGTCGCAGGGGCTCGGCTCGCACGGGCTGTCGCGCGTGCCGCAGTACGCCACCCATCTGCGCAACGGCCGCGCCGACGGGCCGGCCGTCGCCACCGTGTTGCGCGAGAAGGGCGCAGTCGCCGTGATCGACGCCGCGAACGGCCTCGCGTTCGCGGCTTGCGAGCTCGCCGTCACCGAGGCGATCGCGCGGGCACGCGAACACGGGGTCGGCTTCGTCGGCGTCGTTCGCAGCCACCATGCCGGCGTCATCGTCGACCACCTGCGCCAGGCGGCCGACGCCGGGATGGTGGGCCTCGGCTTCGCCAACTCGCCGGCCGCGATGCCTGCGGCGGGAGGCCGGCATGCCATCTTCGGCACCAACCCGATCGCGGCGATCTTTCCGCGCCGCGACGCGGCGCCCCTGATGATCGACCTCAGCCTGAGCGAAGCGGCGCGCGGCAAGGTGATGGTCGCGGCCAAGGAGGGCCGGACGATCCCGGCGGGCTGGGCGCTCGACGCAGCAGGCACGCCGACGACCGATGCGAAGGCGGCGCTGTCGGGTTCGATGCTGGCGATCGGCGCGTCCACGAGCCCGAAGGGCGCGATGCTCGCGCTCGTCGTCGAGTTGCTCGTCACGGCGTTGATCGGCGCGAACTTCGGCTTCGAGGCATCGAGCTTCTTCGTCGACGAAGGCAACCAGCCGGGCATCGGCCAGGCCTTCCTCGTGATCGACCCGGGCGCGCTCGCCGGGCGCGAGGCCTTTCTCGATCGCATCGAGGTGCTGGTGCGCGAGATGCTCTCCGACGATGGTGTCCGCCTGCCGGGCCTGCGCCGCGAGGCGCTGCGCGAGAAGGCGGAGCGCGACGGCATCGTCGTGGCGGATGCGGTCCTCGCCACGCTGGTGCCTTGACCGGATCGCGCGCCGTCGCGACGTTCAGTTCCGCTTCGTGGGTGTCTCGTTGGTGGCGACCCATCGCCGTCCATATCCCCATCGGTCGAGATACGCGTCAGCGCTACTGCCAGAGGCCCTCGTCCGCTGCGATGCGCGCGACGCCGTGTCGAACCGGGGTACGGTGCTGTCTTTCCGCAGCGCGGCATGCGATTGGCGACGACGCCTGGCGGCGATCGCCGTCACGGCGGCGCAGCCCGTGCAGTTGATGACCGAGATGCTGGTGAAAAATGCGTCGTTCAGGACCCAGCCGTAGAGGATCGCGGCGACGTGGGCGACGAGCCAGGAGCCCCACGTAAGCAAAGACAGCGATTGCGCGCCGTCCCGCGAACGCCACACGGCCACGATCTGCGGCAAGTACGTGAATCCACGCATCGAGTTGGCGATCAGATAGAACCAGGCGATCGACGAGTCGACCAGGAGATCGGGATTCGGCAAGGCGTGCACGGTGTTGAGTCCCGTTGTTGCGATTGCGCAAGCGTCTGCCTGCACAACCTTCACTACGGCGACGTCTCCGCAAACCGGACACCGTCGATGCAAACCCGAACGGGGCAGGCCTTGGGATCAGTCCGGCCGATCGGCGCAGACGCTGCACGCGGCGTCGCGGGCGACGGCGACCTCGGTCCACTCCATGAGCCGCGCGTCGAGCATCAGCAGCCGTCCGCGCAGCGGCTTGCCGACGCCAGCAACCAGCTTGAGCACCTCGGCCGCCTGCAGGCTGCCGATGATGCCCACGATCGGCGCGAACACGCCCATGGTGCTGCAGGCGACGTCGACGACCGGCGGGTCGGGCGGGAACGCGCAGGCGTAGCAGGGCGCTTCGTCGTCGCGGGTATCCCAGACCGAAACCTGCGCGTCGAAGCCGATCGCGGCGCCGGCGACGAGCGGCTTGCGATGCCGCACGCAGGCGGCGTTGACGGCCTGGCGGGTCGTGAAGTTGTCGCTGCAGTCGACGACGACGTCGGCCTCCCGCACGCTGGCGTCGAGCAGGTCGCCTTCGAGCCTGGCGTCGACCGCCATGACCTCGACCGTCGGGTTGATCGCCTTCACCGCCACCGCGGCCGAACTCGCCTTGTTCTCGCCGACGCTGGCGACCCGGTGCGCGATCTGCCGCTGCAGGTTGGTGAGGTCGACATGGTCGCCGTCGGCGATCGTGATCCGGCCGAGCCCGGCAGAGCCGAGGAAGAGTGCCACCGGCGAACCGAGCCCGCCGGCGCCGACGACAAGCGCGCTCGCCCGGCCGATCCGCGCCTGGCCCTCGATGCCGATGTCGTCGAGGAGGATGTGCCGCGAGTAGCGGAGCAGGTCCTCGTCGCTCAGGCCGGCGCGCAGGCCGCCGTCGCTCAGTTCGTCGTAGATTCCGGCTTCCGCTCGACCGCCGTCTTGCTCGCGACGACCGTCCTGCCCTTGAAGCGGTTGAGCGCCTGCTGGAGCTGGAAGTCTTCGGGGCTGCCGAACTCGGGCGGCGGCTTCGGCGCGCCGGCGCGCGAGGCGAGCTCTGCCTCGTAGCGCTTTCGCGCCTCGTCACGCGCCTTCTCGCGCGCCTCGTCCTTCACCTCGGCGCCTTGGCCGCTCTGCAGGTGCTTCTCGAGGTCGGCCTCGCGCACGCGCAGCGCCGCGAACAGGTTCCCTTCGGCCGTCTCGTCGAGCATCACGTCGGGGACGATGCCCTTGGCCTGGATCGACGCGCCGCTCGGCGTGTAGTAGCGCGCGGTGGTGATCTTGAGCGCCGTCTCGGGCGAGAGCTGGCGCACCGTCTGCACAGAGCCCTTGCCGAAGGTCTGCGCGCCCATGATCGTCGCGCGGTGGTAGTCCTGGAGCGCGCCGGCGACGATCTCGCTCGCCGATGCCGACCCCTCGTTGACGAGCACGATCAGCGGCACCTTCTTCACCGCCTCGGGGATGCGGCGCAGCGGGTCGCTGCCGCCCCTGCGGAGGTAGTACTCCGGGGAGGCCTTGAAGGTCGCCTTCGAATCGGGGATCTGGCCGTTGGTCGTGACGACGACGGCGTCGGCGGGCAGGAATGCGGCCGAGATCGCGACGGCGCCCTCGAGCAGGCCGCCCGGGTCGTTGCGCAGGTCGAGGACGATGCCCTTGAGGTTCGGATCCTGCTTGTACAGCTCCTCGAGCTTCTTCGAGAAGTCGTCGACGGTGCGGTCCTGGAACTGCGAGACGCGCAGCCACGCATAGCCCGGCTCGATCATCTTGGCGCGAACGCTCTGCAGCCGGATCTCCTCGCGGACGATGTTGACCGGGAAGGTGCGCCCCTCGGACTTGCGGAACACCGTGAGCACGACCTTGGTATTCGGCTCGCCGCGCATCTTCTTCACCGCCTGGTCGACGGTCAGGCCCTTGACCAGCGTGTCGTCGATCCTGGTGATCAGGTCGCCGCTCTTGAGCCCGGCGCGAAACGCGGGCGAGCCCTCGATCGGCGTGACGACCTTCACCAGGCCCTCTTCCATTCCCATCTCGATGCCGATGCCGATGAACCGGCCGGTCGTCTGCTCGCGGAATTCCCGGAACGTCTTCTTGTCGAAGTACTGCGAGTGCGGGTCGAGCCCGGCGACCATGCCGGAGATCGCGTCGTTGATCAGCTTCTTCTCGTCGACGGGCTCGACGTAGTCGCTCTTGACCATGCCGAAGACCGCGGCGAGTTGCTGCATCTCCTCGATCGGCAGCTGTGCGGTCGAGCCGCGCGCCGTGGCCTCGAGCTGCAACGTGGTGAGCGCCCCGGCGACCGCGCCGAGCGCCAGCCAACTCGCCACCTTGAGTTTCACACCCATGAAACGACCCCTTTTCGCTTTCCGGTACACGACGCTCGATCCAGTATAGGACTCGAAGGATTTTCAGAGCCGCGCACAGCGCGAGAAGTTGCAGGGTTTGGCCGGGTTTTCAAGGCGCCTTCATCGGCGGGCCAGCTCGAGCGCGCGTGGCGCCACCTCGGCCGCCTCGAAGATCGGCTGCTTCGGTGCCAGCACGGCGCTGCCGGCCCAGCGGTCGATCGGCTCGGTGCCGGGGTAGCGCACGGGAGACGGGTCGCGGACGACGGCCTCGAGCATCGAGACCATGATCTCCGGCCGGACGTAGCCGCGGCGCTTGACGATCTCGGTGCCGTCGGCGGCGTAGATCACCGTCGCCGGCCAGCCGAAGTTCTCGTAGCGACGCGCCAGCTCGGGGTGCGCGTCGCTGTCGACCTTGACCGTGACGTAGTGCTTGCGCAGCAGCGCAAGCACCGTCGGGTCGGTGTAGGTCTTCTCGTCCATCACGTGGCACCAGTGGCACCACGCGGCTTCCAGGTCGAGGAGCACGAACCTGCCGTTGCGCTTCGCCTCGGCGAACACCGGGTCGGACCAGGTTCGCCAGGCCGGCGCGGCGTGCGGGGTGGCGGAGGCCGGCGCGGCAGTCGACCCGCACGCGACGAGCACGAGCAGTGCAGGCAGCGCCCAGCGTCGAATCGTCGTCAGTGCCGTCCACATTTCCTGACCTTTCAAGCGGCCGTCGCGGTCAAGGCCTTGCGCACCGCGGCCAGCGGCGCGCCCTCGTCGAAGGCCACGCCGCCGCCGTCGAGGCGCACGCCGAGGCGGCGCCAGAGCGAATCGAGGTCGACCGGATGCGGCTGGTCCTTCATCTGCGCGTGCAGCTCCTGCAGCACCGGCACGCCGACGGCAGCGTCGCCGATCTTCAGGAGCGGCTCGAGCGTCGAGTCGGTCTCGATGTTGCCGTGGGCGAGGATCGCGCGCACGGCGTGCTGCAGGCCGCGTCGGTTGCCGGTGCGCTCGCGGATGCCGACGTCGGCGAGCAGCGCGAACAGCGCGCCGCCCCAGTAGGTGCGGCCCCAGGTCGACGTGTGCTCGAGGCCGCGGTCGCCCGGCTGCGGCCGGCCGTTGGGCATGCCGCGCAGCATGCTCGACCAGACGCTCGCGGCATCGAGCGTGCCGGCCTGGGCCCGGGCGAGCGGCTCGACGTAAGTCGCGAGGCCTTCCTCGACCCAGTGCTGGCGATCGGGCATCGACGGCAGCGCGAGGTGGCACATCTCGTGCACGAGCTTCCAGTCGCGAACGAGCTCCCGCTCGCCGACCTGCTCACCCAGGCCGAGCCGGATCGCCGCGCCGCGCCAGCCGAAGGCGCTGCCCGAACCGACGCCGCGGCCCGCCGTGGTCACGATCAGGAGGCGCGTGTCGCGGGCCGGAAAGCGGCCGTAGTAGGTGGCGACGGCGCGTGCCGACTCGCGCACCCAGTCGACGATGCGGCGTTGCCCGAGCTCGGGGGTTCGCGGCGGTGCGAAGGCGACCCGGATGACGGCACCGGCGGCGTCGGCGACGATCGGCTCGGCGGGCAGCCGATCGAACGCGGCGTAGGGCATGCGACGCCCGGAAAAGGTCGAGGCGTCGTCGTCGGCGGCGTGACCGATGCCGACGCCGCCGCCGCCGATCGCACCGAGCGCCAGGGCCGCGAGCGCGCGGCGGGTCGGCATCAGGTCCGGTCCGGGTGGGCGACGATCACCTGCTCGGCGACCCAGCCCTTGAGCAGCGAAGCCGCGCGCAGCGGCGCCTCGGCCTCGCCCGTCCAGCGGCACAGCCCGGCGCAGATGCGCGCGAACGTGGCGCCGCGCTGCACGGCGGCGAGCGCCCAGGCCTCGTCGGCCTCGAGACGGCGCAGTTGCGGCACGAAGTCGTTGCGCCAGACCAGCCACGGTTGCGCTTCGTGATGGCGCCTCGCCTCGGGCGGCGCGGGCCGCGGCTCGGCCGCCGTCCACGCCTTCCAGAGCTTCGGCGTGTTCCAGTGCAGGTCGAGCCGTCGCGCCGACGGGTGCAGGGCTAATCGCAGGTCCGGCCAGGCGTCGCCCGGGATCGCGGCGAGGTCCTCGAAGCGCAGCGGCGGCGTGTCGGCTGCGTCGAAGGCCAGGCCGATGGCGTATTCGAGCGCGGCGAGTTCGGCGAGCGCCGGGCGGCGGGCCCACTCCGGGTCGCCGGCGAGGAAGCGAGAGAGGGCGTCGCCGAACCAGCGCAGGTTCGGCTGGCGCGACGGGTGCGCAGCGACGTAGCCGTGGGCGAGCCGATCGAAGCCGCGCTCGCCGAGCCACGCCGCCAGCGCCGGGAATTCGCTGTGCAGCGCCGCGGCGAGGCGCATCCGGTAGCCGTCGGTGTAGATCGCCAGCCGTGTGTCGGCGCCGAGCGTGTCCGTCGTGGCGATGCGCCGCGACATGCGCGGGCCGGGCGCGAAGACGTGGCGCTGGAACTCGCGTTGCAGACGGTGCAGGGCGCTCATCGATCAGCCCGAGTCAGGCCGCGACCGGCAGCGCCAGCATGTCGGCGGCGATGCGCCGCGCCTGGTCGAGCTCGTCGACCAGCTCGGCGAGCGGCGGGATGTTGTCGTCGCGCTCGATCATCGTCGCCACCGGTCCGAAGCGGCGCAGCGCAGCGGCGTAGAGCTGCCAGACCGGGTCGGCCACCGGCGCGTCGTGGGTGTCGACGATGTGCGTGCCGCAGTGGTCGTGGCCGGCGAGGTGGAACTGCTGCACCCGGCCGACCGGGATGCGGTCGAGGTAGGTCAGCGGATCGAAGCCGTGGTTGAACGCGCTGACGTGGATGTTGTTGATGTCGAGCAGGATCAGGCAGTCGGCTTCGTCGGCGATGGCGGCGAGGAAGTCCCACTCGTCGAGCGCCGATTCGCGGTAGGTCACGTAGCTCGACACGTTCTCCAGCAGGATGCGGCGGCCGAGTGCGTCCTGCACCTGGCGCACCTTCGCGGCGACGTGGCGCGCCGCCTCGTCGGTGTAGGGCAGCGGCATCAGGTCGTGGAGGTTGCGCTTGTCGACGCCGGTCCAGCACAGGTGGTCGGAGATCCATTCGGGCTCGATGCGGTCGGCGAGCGCCTTGAGCTGCTTGAGGTAGTCGCGATCGATCGGGTCGGCGCTGCCGATGGACATCGACACGCCGTGCAGCACGACCGGGTAGCGTTCGCGGATGCGACCGAGCCAGTGCAGCGGCCGCCCGCCGGGCGCCATGTAGTTCTCCGAGAGCGCCTCGAACCAGTCGATTCGCGGCGAGCCCGAGACGATGTCCTGGTAATGGGCGCTGCGCAGCCCGAGGCCGAACCCCAGCGAGCGGGGCTCGGGCTGTGGGCGCTGCGCAGCCGCTGTCTTCACGACAACGATCAGCCCTTCTTCTTCATCTCCGCCTTTTCCTTGGTGCAGGCCTCGGCGGTCATGTCCTTGAAGCCCTGGCCCTTGCAGGCGTTGAGGCCCTTGCAGTCGCTCTTGCCGGTCTTGCAGTCGCTCAAGCCCTTGCAGGAATTGACGCCTTCGCAGTGGACCTTGGCGCCGTCGGCCGCATAGGCGGTGCTGACGAGCGTCGTGTTCATCGCGAAGAGGCCGGCGGCGGCGCTGGCCAGCGCCATGGCCTTGAGGGTTCTGGAAGTCATGCAGTTTCTCCTTCTGGGACGTTGGATTGAAGCAGGCGCGAACACCCGCAGGACTCGAGTCGACGGTCGGCACGAGTCCGCCGCACCACCGCCTGGCCACGATACGCATGCCGGTGCTCGCCGGATGAGGGCGGTCGCGGCAGACGGGTCGAAAGCCCGGCTTGGTCGTCGCCGGTTCGATGCGGATTACAGCGGGTGCAGGCGGGGCGCGGCCTGAATCGCGAAGCGGCGATGATCACGGACCATGACACATGCCGTCTTCGTCGATGCCAATCCCACGCTCGCCGCGATCGCCCGGCGCCTGCACGCCGCCGGCGCTGCCGACGTGGCGCTGTCGTTCGGCCAACCCGGCATCGCCCCGGAGCGCCTTCCCGAGGTGCTGGGCGATGCGCCGATCGCCGTCATCGACCACACGGCGCTGCCGGTCGAGGTGGCGCGGCGCTGCCGCGGGCTGCGTCATGTCGTCTTTCTCGGAACCGGCGCGCGCAGCTACATGGATCCGGAGGCGCTCGATGCGATCGGCGTCTCCGTCGACCTCGTCAAGGGCTACGGCGACACGGCGGTCGCGGAGTGCGCGATCGGCCTCCTGTTCGACGCCGCGCGCGACACGACCGCGATGGACCGGGCGATGCGCGCCGGCGCGTGGCAGCGCAGCGAAGGCGTGCAGCTCGGCGGCAAGACGCTCGGTCTGGTCGGCTTCGGCGGAATCGCCGCCGAGGTGGCGAGGCTGGCGCGCGGCATCGGCATGCGCGTCGTCGCCTGGAACCGGACGCCGAAGGCGCACGACGGCGTCGAATTCGTGTCGTCGATCGAGCGCCTGCTCGCCGAGAGCGACGCGCTGTCGCTGCACCTGCTGCTGACCGACGAGACGCGCGGCTTCCTCTCGCGCGAGCGCATCGCGGCGATGAAGCCCGGCGCGTTGCTCGTCAACACCGCGCGTGGCGCGCTGGTCGACGAGTCGGCGATGGTCGAGGCGCTGCGCAGCGGGCATCTGCGCCACGCGGGTCTCGACGTCTACGCGGTAGAGCCTTTGCCTGCAGGCCACGTGCTGACGACGCTGCCCAACGTCACGCTTTCGGCGCATTCCGCCTTTCGCACGCCTGAAGCGAACGAGCGGCTGGTCGAGGCGGCGTTCGCGCACCTGCGCCGGCTCGCCGCGGCGTCGAGTTGACGCGCTGGACCGGCCTCCTGTTCCGGCGCCGCACCGTGTGGCTGCCGACGGCGGGGTTCGCGCTGCTGGTCGTCGTCGTGCTGGCGGCCGCGACGATCGCGATCGGACGCCATCTCGGCGACTGGCTCGCCGTCACCGCCCGCGCGGCAGGCCCGGCCGGCGGCGGCGCCCGCACGCTCGTCGTCGAGGGCTGGATGGACGAGCACGCGCTCGACGCCGCGGTCGCCGTCCATCGCCTCGGCCACTACGACCGCATCCTCGTCTCGGGCGGCCCGATCGAGGACCTCGCCTGGAACCCGCGCTGGAAGACCTATCCCGAGCGGGCAGCCGATTTCCTCGCCGGGCGCGGCCTGGCGCCGCCGGTGCTCGTCGCGGTGCCGGCGCCGGCGTCGGCGCAGGACCGCACCTTCCTGTCGGCGGTCGTCGTGCGCGACTGGATGACGGCGAATGCGGTGCCGCTCGACGCGGTCGACTTGGTGTCGGCCGGCGTGCACGCGCGCCGGTCGCGACAGGTCTTCAGGATGGCGTTCGGCCCGCAGACCGAAGTCGGCGTCGTCGCCGTGCGCGGCCGCGACGAAGACCCCGCGCACTGGTGGCGCACCAGCCGCGACGCGAAGGCGGCGATGGGCGAGTTGCTCTCGATCGCGTGGACCGCGTGCTGCTTCCATCCGGCGCCGCGCGGCAGTCACGAGGAGCGGTGGGCGGTGCCGGCCAAACCGTGAACGCGAAACTCGTTCAGGGAATCACGAGCGTTCCGGTCAGGCTCGCCACGCCACGCAGCAGGCTGTAGGGAGCCAGGATCGAGGTCTTCGGGTTCTCCGGCAGCGTCTTGCCGAGGATCGACACGTCGATTTCACCGAACGGCCCGATGGCCTGGATGCGGTGCCGGTTGCCTGCGGCGTTCGGGTCGGCGCTCAGCTGCACGCGCGTCTCGTCGAACCCGAGGCCGGCGAGCGCGACGGCCGCCGCGACGTTCGCGTTCTGCGGAAACTGCGATGCCGCCTCTCGCGCCGTGCCGCGGTAGAAGACCGACGGCTCCTCGAGGCCGTCGAGATCGACCATGGACTCTGCCGGCGTGCCTTTCCAGGCACGCGGCGCCTTGCTCGACGAATAGGTCACCGAGTCCAGGCCGGCGAGCCTCGCCGCCCCCAGCACATCGAGCCCACCGAGCGCGCCCGACGGGATGCGGATCTTCGCGCCCGAATCCGCGGCCGCGCGACGGAGCGCGGCTTCCAGCGATCGGTCGGCGAGGGCTCCGACCGATGCCACCAGCAGGTCCACCCCGGCCAGCAACACGGCAGGGCCGCTGGCCCTCAGCGCCGCGTGCCCGGCACACTCGATCACCAGATCGAGACCCTTCAGGTGCAGGTCGGCACGTTCGACGACCGCCGTCGACTCCGGCACGAGCGCGCGAACCTGGTGATGCGCCGCAGTCTGTTCGATGACCACCGCGACCCGCACCGACGGTTCGTGCTCGGCGAGCAGCGTGAACAGCGTGCGCCCGATCGCGCCGAAACCGATGATCCCGATGTCCATGAGCCGATCAGCCTCCGAGGTAGGTGCGCAGCACGTCCGGAACGCCACGTCCAGGGCGCCGAGCACCGGATTCTCGGGGTGAGTCAAACTTGAAGCCCGAAGGCAAGGAAAGGCCGTCAGGCCGAGACATCCCCGGGGTGCAGAAAGCAACGATGCCTCAACGCAAGAAAGAGGGAATTCGAGACGCCATCCTCGAAGCCTCGTACAGCCTTTTCAGGGATCACGGCTACAACGAAACGTCGATCCCCACGATTGCACGCGAAGCCGGTGTGTCGACGGCGAATATCTACGTGTACTTCGAGTCGAAACTCGCCATCCTCTTCGCCGTCTACGAACCCTGGCTGCAGGAGCGGCTCGAGCGGCTCGAGCGGTCGGTCCGGCGCATCAAAACACCCGAACGGCGAATCGAAAGGCTGTTGCTCGGCGTCTGGCGCGAACTGCCCCGCGAGGCCAACGGCTTCGCCAACAACGTCATTCAGGCACTCTCCACCGCAGGCCGTGGCGGGAGCTACAGCCCTCACCTGCGGCAAGTGTTCCAGAAGCGAATCGCGCACTGGATAGGTGACTGTTTGGCACTGGACGACGATGCCAGCCTGCGAATCGCTGGCATCGTTCTCATGGCGTTCGACGGCTTCGCCCTCAACGTGCACCTGGGCCACGGGCTGATCTGCGACGCGAAGACGGTTCGGCTGTTCTGCGAGGTGATCTGCCCGACGGCCGGTCAGCAGGCGCTGCCGAGGCGGCGCGAACCCGGGTAGAACGCATTCGCGAACGACGGCCGCTGCTGGATGCGCGCGTACCACTGCACGACTTGCGGCAAGTCCTGCCAGAGGTGATCGATGCCGATGTCTTCCATCCGCACCAGCGTCGGTGCCAAGCTCACGTCGGCCAGCGTGAACGCCTCACCGACCAGCCAGGGGCCGCTTTCGAGTGAACGTTCCATGCGTTCCAGGCACTGCCGCAGCCGCTCGTGCGATTCGTCTATTTCCCGCTGGGCGAAGCCCTGCCGAGTCATGCGGTTGTAGAGGTGCTTGCGCAGCGGCAGGCGCGCCTTGTGGGCTTCCCATTCGTCGTCGCCCAGGTGTGCCCAGATGCTGGCCACGAACGCGTTGTAGGACGGCGGTCGGATCGCGGTGGTCGGCACCTCGTCGATGTACTGCCGCCAGATTCGCATGCGGGCCCGCTCGTGCGGATCCTGCGGCACGAGCTGCGCCGGGGCGAACACCTCTTCCAGGTATTCGTTGATCACGGACGAGTCGGTGACGATTCTCCCGTCGTGCAGCAGGGTGGGAACGACACCGTTCTGATTCAAGGCGAGGTACCACTCGGAGAGGTGTTCGTCGCTCGCGAAGTTGATCTGCCTGTCGACGAACGACAGGTGCTTTTCGGCGAGCGTCAGCCGCACCTTCTGGCTGCAGGTGGAAACCGCCGAGTTGTAGAGCTCGAGCATGAGTCGATCAGTCTTCTGTCATGGCACGGAGCGGGTCACTTCCCGGGCGGCAGCTTGCTGTCGATGTTGGTCTTGTCGACGAGCACATATTCCACCGGCACCGCGCCCGAGGGCTTGTCGCCCTTCAGGTATCGAACCATGGTGTCCACACCCAGCTGACCCCATGCGTAGGGGTTCAGTTCGACGGTCAGATCGACCCCGCCAGACTTGATCGCCCGCAGCGCCGGCGGCACCCCGTTCATGCCGGTGATGAGGATCTGGGTCTTCTTCCCGGCGGCCGTCACGGCTTGGCTCGCGCCGAGCGCGAGCTCGTCGTTGCCGGCGTAGATCGCGACGACGTCGGGGTGGGCCACCAGGATGTCTTCGCCTTGCTTCAGGCCCATCTCGCGCGACAACGCCACTTCCTTGCGATAGACCACGCTCATGCCCGGCGCCTTCTTCAGGCCGGCGTCGAAGCCTTCGGCGAGGTTGCGGAAGGTCGCCGACCCGCTCGGGCCCGTGATCATCGCCACCTTGCCCTTGCCGCCGGTGTGCGCGACCACCCAGCCGGCGATGTCGCCGCCGATCTTCTTCTCGTCCATCGACACGAACGCCGACTGACTCGGCGTGTTGGCATTGCGTGCCACCGAGATCACCGGGATGGCGGCCTTGGCCGCCGTGTCGTAAGCCGAACCGATGGCCACCGAATCGATGGGCGAGGCGATGATGCCGTCGACCTTGCGTGCCACCAGATCCTGGATGCCGTTGACCTGCTGCGACAGGACCTCGTTGGCGGTGACGAACACCACGTTCACCCCGAGCTCCTTGGCTCGCGCTTCGATGCCGCGCTTCATCGCGACATAGAACGGGTTCACGTCGGAGGCCAGTGACACGCCGATGGTGATCGGCTTTTGCGCGTGCAGCGGAGCTGCGGCCACGGTGAGAGCCGCGGCGAGCGAAGCGAGCATGACCCTGCGATTCGACATGTGAACTCCTTGCATGGTGGGGATGACGAGATGCGCCGATGGAGGGATGACGATCGTTCGCTAACGCCGCCGGCGCCGCGCCTGGTCGGCTGCTGCCGCAGCGACGATCACCAGTCCGATCGCGATGCGCTGCCAATAGCTGTCGACGCCGATCAGATTGAGGCCGTTGGCCAGCACCGTCATGATGAGCACGCCGATCATCGACTTGTAGAGCTTGCCTTCGCCACCATGAAGAGCGGCGCCGCCGAGCACGACGGCGGCGATCGAGTTGAGCTCGTAGAACTCGCCCGCCGTCGGTTGGCCCGACTGGAGGCGAGACGCCAGCATCACGCCGGCGATCCCCGCCGTGATGCCGCTGACGGCGTAGGTCGATATGGTGATGCGATCGACCGCGATGCCCGACAGGTACGCGGCTTCGCGGTTGCCACCGACCGCGAACACGCGAACGCCGTAGGCGGTCCGGTGCAGCGCCCACCCGAACGTGACGCACAAGGCGACGGCCGCCCAGACGAGCGACGGAACGCCCAGCCAGCGGCCGCTGCCGAAGGCGATGAAGGCCAGCGGCAACCCTTCGTCTCCGACCACCGGCGCACCGCCGGTCAGGAGGAGGGCGAGCCCGCGCACGAGCACCATCGTCCCCAAGGTCGCGATGAACGGACTGACGCCCAGACGGGCGACGACGGCGCCGTTGACCAAGCCGACGGCCAGACCGGTGACGATGCCGCCCGCGATGCCGGCGCCGATACCGGCCTTCAGCATCAACTCGGCGCCGACGACACCCGACAGCGCGACGATCGACCCGACCGAGAGGTCGAAACCGCCACCGACGATCACATAGGTCATGCCGATCGTGATCACCGTCAGCACCGCAGCCTGCAGCAGCACGTTGCTCAGGTTCGCCGAGGAAACGAAGCGGTCGGACAGCAGGGCGGAAACACCGCACAGACCGAGCAGCACGATGCCCGGCATCTGGTCGACCAGGCGCGAACCCCATGCGCGCGCCCGGCCTCTCGAGGCAGGGTGCGAGGGTGCAGGATCGGCTGCACCGGAAGTTGCGCGGACCGTCACGTGCCGGCTCCGAGCAGATCACGCAGGCGTTGCTCGCCGAAGCCTTCGTCCCGGACCATGCGCCCGGCGACGCGGCCGCGCCGCATCACGACGATGTTGCCGCTCAGTGCCAGCAGCTCGGCGGTGTCGGACGAGGAGAGCAGGCTTGCGCCGCCTCCGGCAACGAAGCTCGCCATGTGCCGATGGATCAGGGCCTTGGCCGCGATGTCGATGCCGTGCGTCGGCTCATCGAGCAGCAGCACGTCGATGCGGCCGACCAGCCACTTGGCGAATGCCACCTTCTGCTGGTTGCCGCCAGAGAGCGTGCCGACGGGAAGACCTGCATCGCGGGGCCGGATGTCGAGCAGTGCGATCATCTTCGACACGGCTGCATCGATCCTGCGTTCGTCCCGTCCGAAGGCGCTGCTGAAAGCCTTCAGGTGCGGCAGGACGATGTTGTCGCGGACCGACATCGCCATCACCAATGCTGCGCTGCGCTCGCCTGGCACGAGGCCGATGCCCGAGGCGATCGCCTTTGCGACTTCTCCTCCACCGGACCCGTGGGTCGCGGCGCGGAACGCGCGCCGCAGCAGTTCCGTTGCGCCACTGCCAAGGAGGCCGCTCAGCCCGACGATCTCGCATCTCCGGCACGTGATCTCTGCGTCTGCGACCGCGACGGAAAGCCGAGGCGCTCCCGGATCGGCGCGAGCGACTCCGGGCATCGCCAGCAACGTCTGGCCGCCCATGGCCTCGCCCAGGATGCGCGGCAGGAACGGCGGCGATTCGATGTGCGCCGCGATGCGACCGTCGCGAAGGACGACGCAGCGGTCGGCCAGCTCGGCGATCTCGGCGAGGCGATGCGAGATGTAGACGACGGCCACCGACTGGTCGCGCAGGCGTCGGACCACGTCGAACAGCCGCTGCACTTCGGAAGCACCCAGGGCTGCCGTCGGCTCGTCGAGTACCAGCACCCGCGCGCGATGACCGAGCGCTCGCGCGATCACCACGAGCTGCCGCTCGGCAAAGGCGAGCGCGCCGACCGGCACGTCGACGTCGAGGTCGACGCCGATATCGGCGAGCAGCGCCGCCGCGCGGCGGCGCATGACCCCGCGGTCGATCGTTGGAAGGATGCCGGCGAGACGGCGCACCGGCAGCTGTCCGAGGAGGATGTTCTCGGCGACCGACAGCCTCGGCACCACACGGAGTTCCTGCGGGATCACGACGATGCCCGCGGCGAGCGAAGCGGCCGGTCCGGCAAAGCGCATCGCCTGACCGTCGAGGAGAACCTCGCCCTCGTCGGGCGCGTGGATGCCGGCGAGGATCTTGATCAGGGTCGACTTGCCGGCGCCGTTTTCGCCCAGGAGCGCAAGCACCTCACCGCCATCGACGTGCAGCGAGACGCGTTCGAGTGCCTGGGTCGCGCCGAAGCGCTTGCTCAGTTCGCGTACCGCGAGCGTCATCAGGGGGCTGCCATGAACGCCAGGGCTCGGCGAGCCCAGAGGCCGTTCGGGTCTCCCGTCGACAGATGTGCGGTGAAGTGATCCGACGCCGGGATCGTCAGGAGCGTCGCCTCGCCGCCTGCGGCCGTCAATGCGGCGGACATGGCATCGGCCTGCGAGATGAGGTGCGGGAAGTCCTGCTCGCCGCACGACATGAGGAACGGCGGCGGCATCGTGCCGATATTCTGCAGGGGTCCCGCGCGCGAGGCGATGGCATCGGCGTCCGCTGCGTCGCTCGGGCCGAGGAAGCGCGGTCGAACGGTGAGGCCGGAGCCCTCGCCGAACGCGTACACGCCCGACATCGGCAGGCAGCCGCGCATTGCATCCGGTGGGAGCCCGTGCGGCCGCTGCCAGTCGCGCCGCACCGCCATCAGCGCCGCATAGTGGCCGCCTGCCGAATGACCGCCGACATGAATGTGTTCTGCGCTGCCGCCGAACCGGCCTGCTTCCCGGCTGCAGCGGGCCATTGCCGCACAGCAGTCGTCGAAGCCGGTCGGGAACAGATGACCCGGGGCGAGCCGGTAGCCGGCGGCGACGAAGGTGATGCCGGCCTGCGTCATGGCTGGTGCCATGAAGCCCATCCACTCCTTGTAGCCGCCGGTCCAGCCACCGCCGTGAAAGGCCAGCAGCACGCGGCCGTCGGGGTGCGCCGCCGGAAAGATCAGCAGTCCCTGATAAGGATCGGCGCCGTAGGCGACCTCCTCGAAGGGCATGTCCGGAAACCTCGCCATCACCGCGTCGTGATAGGTGCGGCCGAGCACAGAGAGCGGCTCCTGCGGCGGGTAGTCGGCAATGCGCATCCCCGTCTCCTGTCGCCCGGTGCCGCCTAGCGCCGCTCGCGCGCGACCTGCATCGCCGGGTCGACGAGCTTGCCGGCGTCGATCACGAGATCGCCGTCGAGCTCGAGGCTGCAGTCGCGCATCGGCACGTCGAGGTGCCCACGCGTCGACCGCTTGCCTCCGCCCTGGGTGTTCGGGCCGGTGGAGAACAGGAAGTTGCCGGGAAAGGTGCGCGCCGATGCGCGGTTGCGCTCGGGCTCGTCGCCGTTTAGCGCCATGCCGTACCAGAGGGCCTGCGGGTTCAGCCCCCAGCCGAGATGCGAGATCGCGAACGGATCACGGTCATCAGGGCCACTGACCGCATCGCTGAGCCAGTCGTTCATGAGCTTGGCGTCGAGACCGCCTTCGATCCGCGTGATGAAGCCTTCGCGCACCTCGATGTCGACGCGGTCCTGAACATAGCGGCAGTAGGGCAGGATGATCATGTCGCCCGGCTGCACCACGACCCGGCCGTTCGCGCTCCCCTCGTTCGGAAACGTATGCACGTGGCCAGCGCCCCAGTGGTCGAAGCGGCCGGGCAGATCGGCATAGCCGTACTGGCTCATCACCGGGTAGTCGCCGCATCGGTACTGCAGATCCGTTCCGGCGGCGCTGCTGAGCCGCACCTGTCGCGCTGCTTCAAGCCGCTTGTGCGCGTGGAGCACGCCTTCCTTGAGGCCTTCGGGGGCGAGCAGCTGCTCGAGATCGTCGGGTGCGTCGATGATCATCAGAACCCGGGCGCCGGCAGCACGGACTTCGCCCAGCCACCGGGCAAACAGCGGCACATGGAAAACGACGATGAGGTCAGCCTGCTTCAGCGCGTCGAGCGTGCCCTTGCACTGGCCCACCGTCGGCACCCCCACCTTGGTCCACGACGGGATGGAGTTGACGCACATCTCGTACACGTCGGCCTCCAGTTCCTCGGCGGCCGCGAAAGCGCTCTGAACATACTCGCGCCGAGTGCCCAGGTCGGAGACGACGGCGACGGTCTCACCCTTGCTGACCCGGCTCATGGTGAACTGCTTGCGGAACAGCCCGGCCAGCTTGGCAGGGTTGAGCTCCTGGATGCGGATGGCGGCGTGCGGCATGGGTCACCCCGAAAGGTGTCGGTCGGATCGAATAACGATCGTCGTTCTTGATTAGTCTAGCGACCGCGCGCGACGTGTCAATGACTCAACGGCGCGGCGAAACAACGCGCATGCCGTGCCTTCGCGAGGAGCGCTGGGCGGTCCAGTCGAAGAGTCCGAGGATCTCCTCGTAGCGCGGATTCACCGGGACGATGCGGTAGCCGTGCGACTGCATGTAGCGGGCAGCGAAAACACCGCCGAGGCCGGGACGGCCCTTCGATTTCGCCTCGGTCTTGGTCTTGAAGCTGCGTCGCTCGATCAGCTCGCACTCCAGGCTGGCGAACACACTCTCGGCCATCGCGTTGTCGT